>CAIUGL010000164.1 GCA_903898715.1 uncultured Cytophagaceae bacterium | reverse complement strand
TCAACTAATTCTAATAATTCTGGATCGTCTACCATGTCCACTTTGTTCATGAAAACTACCAATTGAGGTACACCTACTTGGCGAGCCAAAAGGATGTGCTCACGAGTTTGTGGCATTGGTCCGTCAGTTGCAGCAACTACCAAGATAGCACCGTCCATCTGAGCAGCACCAGTAACCATGTTCTTCACGTAATCCGCGTGACCTGGACAGTCAACGTGTGCATAGTGACGGTTAGCTGTTGAATACTCAACGTGAGCCGTGTTAATCGTGATACCACGCTCTTTTTCTTCTGGAGCAGAGTCAATGGAAGAGAAATCTTTCTTCTCAGCAAGACCTTTTTCAGAAAGAACTTTAGTGATAGCAGCTGTTAAAGTTGTTTTACCGTGGTCAACGTGGCCAATTGTACCAATGTTAACGTGGGGTTTACTTCGGTCAAAATTCTCTTTTGCCATGATTATTTAGTTCTTAATTAGTTTATAAAAAATTCAAATGTTACAATTTCAAATGATTACTCTTTCAAATAATCTGTGTTAGAGCCTTTGAGCAGGATTGAACTGCCGACCTCTTCCTTACCAAGGAAGTGCTCTACCACTGAGCTACAAAGGCCAATTACCTTGCGGCCACAATCAAACCTCTTTTGGTTTAACATAACAAAAATATCACCTAGGGGGAATCCTCCTAAGCAACATTTTTATTCGAGCGGGAGACGGGGCTCGAACCCGCCACCTATAGCTTGGAAGGCTATCGCTCTACCAAATGAGCTACTCCCGCTTATAAATTCTCCTGTAAAAAGAACTTAAATCATTAATAGAATGTGGGGACAGATGGATTCGAACCACCGTAGGCATTCACCAGCAGATTTACAGTCTGCCCCATTTGGCCGCTCTGGTATATCCCCGAAATTCTGCATTCCAGTAGAACGTTTTACTGAAATAGTTCGCAAAAGTAGCTCCTTTTTTGATTTCCGCAAAACTCTCGTCAAAAAAAATGTGATAAATTTTAATTATAGTTTAAATCCGAAGCTAAATGCAGTTAATTCTGGACCCATTCCCTTCTGAAATAGTGGTGCTAAATCATAATTAAAGAACAACTCACCTACATGTCGTAACGCCACTTCCGCTTTTACGCCATATCTTACCTGATTTAAATTGAAATTAGATCCAATTCTAGCTAAGTCATCACTCTTTTCCTCAATCGTTTTGGTCCAACTATCCAATCGGTAACTAACATACCCCCCCAATCCAATCATTTTAATGGCCGATTGCTTACTGAATACAACATGCGGCACGATCGGAAGCGTAATGTAGGATACAGTCAATTTATTTTTTTTCAACGCAACCTCGTCTCCTCTCGTGTCCAATATCGGCTGGAAATTTGTAGCGGATGTTGCCTTGGTAACCACCCGATTGTGATCAAACATGAAGTTGTACCAATCAAATGAAAAACCATAGCCCAATTTAAACGCACTTTTTTTGCCGCGAGCTATCGTTGCCGCATGTGTAAAATCTAAACTCACAAATCTTGAACCTAGTGGCTTTAATTCTGGATCAGAATTTAAGTAGGGACTAGGATAAATGGCTATTACATTCTCAGGCATTTTTCCAGTTAATCCATTGAGTCCTATGTAGACATTAAATCCCTTTCGTTCATACAAATTCGATTTTTTATCTTTTGATTGTGTTTTGGTTGAATCTCTCCCCCAAATGACTTTCGTTTCTTCACCATTGGGTTCCTTCACATGTACACCATTCCAATCCACATGTACCTCTTCCTTCCCATCTTTCACATGAATCCCATTCCAGCCTACCCGCACTTCGTCTTTACCCGTAGATTCAATGGTAACACCACCTGGTTTGGCCTTCGTACTAATTTCAGATTTATAGTTAACGCCGGACTTTAGGATCCCAATCTTCACCGAACTATTCCCAATCCGAACAGAAATACTGCTATCTCCATCCGAATCCGTTTTGATGACTGTTCTAATTTGCTGCCACAAACTATCCGTCAGCACTAAGCCCTTTTTCTCAAAGACACCTTCAAGTTCTTCCCGTAAGGTCTTTTTTGAATCGGATTTCGAACCGATAATTTTTTGATCTCGCTTATCAATCTTAAGCAATAAGCTATCATTTGTGTTTTTTGCCCAAAGCCCTTGGCTAACTAGTAGGCATGTCATTAGTAGTAGGTTTTTCATATTTTATTTATTGAAATTGTAATGTTTGTTTTACGGATTGTTCTGTTCGAATTACGGTATTCGCCACTAGGTGAATACCATCACTTAATTTATCATTTGAATTAGCTATCTCACGCCAGCCACCAGGCTCGCCCGAAATTACTTGACGGAAAATTTGCCCCAGCAAATTTCGCTTTCTTTTCACGGGCTTTTCAACGGTCTCTGCTACTTGCATTGCCTTCCTTTCTTCAATAGGATCAATGTCTATGCGTACGAGTACCACTTCTTCTTCATCTTTCGTTTCAACTGCTTTTGGTAAATCCACCGCTTTCGCCACGGCGATTTCTTCAACGGCCACGGGTGAGATGTCAGCAGGTTTGGTGGCTATGCCAACAGGCTTGATCGTTTGCGCACGCACTTTAGGGGCATCTTGTTTCGAAACCAACTGCTCAGAAGGTTCTTCCATCTGCTTTTGAGTGAAAGCAACCGTTGGTAACACGGTTTGAGCAGTTTCTGCATTTTGCCAATTCAAGCCAATCGACAAACCAAGCACTGCCGCCCAAGCCCATGGACTCTGAGCAACCCTACGCCATAACGGTATGATTGGCCGTGATTTAGTTGCATCCAATTGATCCCAATTAAAGGCTGGAGCAGGCTCTTCTTGCTGCGCCATTTGGCCACGCCATTGGGCTTCCACGTGTTCCCAGGTAATTTTGTTTTTGTCTTTCATACCGCTACGTTTTTCATTTTGGCTTGAAGTAATGCTCTTGCGCGTGATAATTGCGATTTCGAGGTCCCCTCAGATATATGTAACATTTGACTAATTTCTGGATGACTATATCCTTCAATCGCATATAAATTAAATATGGTACGATACCCATCTGGCATATCGGCAATTAACATTTCAATTTCTTGCGTCGACAAATGCATTAATGCATCTGCCGGCTGACCTACATCCCATGTCTCATCAATATCTTTTAAATAAATCGATCCATTCTTTCTTATTTTCATCAGCGATTCATTGACCATAATTCGGCGAATCCACCCTTCAAAACTTTTTCCCTCCGTAAACTGATCAATCTTCGTAAACACTTTCATAAATCCTTCTTGCAACGCATCTTCGGCATCGGGGCTTTGGCCTAAATAGCGCCTGCAGACCGCCATCATTCTACCTGCATAATGCTGATAAACAGCATACTGCCCCTTTCGATCCTGCTTTTGGCATAATCGAACCCATTCGATCTCTTTAGCTTGGGAAGGTAAAACGTCTGTCAATGCTGGTGAATTAATGAATCCGACCGCAAAGATGGTAAAAATGTCTAAATGGTTGCGTGGGTTTGAAAAGAATACCAAATTCCCGTTATTTACATTCTATTTTAGACTTATGCCAAACGCTGCACCCATCGGAATTTTTGATAGTGGAATTGGGGGACTCACCTTAGCTCATGCCATAACCGAACTTATGCCCAATGAACCCATCATCTATTTTGGGGACACCGCGCACTTGCCTTATGGCGACAAATCAGCCACTGCGATCCAAGCATATTCCGTTAAGATTTGCAATTTACTGTTAGAGAAAAACTGTAAACTGATATTAATTGCCTGCAATTCAGCTTCCGCAGCGGCCTATGATTTAGTGAAGGCTTATGTAGGAACAAAAGCCATTGTTGTGAATGTCATCGATCCAGTCATTCAATACCTGGATCATGACTGGTCAAACAAAAAGCTAGGCCTTATTGGGACCAAACAAACCGTAAACTCTGGAATTTATGCGCGCAAGGCAGCGGAGCTTGATAAAAATATTCACGTGCAGTCGCTGGCAACTCCGCTTTTAGCGCCCATGATTGAAGAAGGGTTTTTTAATAATCGAATTTCAGAGCAAATTATTCAAGAGTATTTAGCTAATCCAACGCTCAGCGGTATCGACGGATTAATTCTAGGATGCACACACTATCCGTTGATCAAAAAACAAATAGAAGATTATTATCAAGGGAGCATCTCAGTCATCGACACGTCCATCATCGTAGCCGAAGCCATCAAACAGATGCTGACTGAAAAAGATTTATTGGCTGCAGGTCCCACAGGTAGTCGGCAATTCTATGTCTCTGATTACACAGAATCTTTCGAGCAATCAACCAAACAGTTTTTTGGGGAGGCAATCAAATTAACGCAATATCCAATCTGGGATTAGGCTTGCTTACTTAATAGCTGGGACACCTTTTGACGTAATTGCCATTTGGAGATACGCGCCTGCTGTTCTTTTTTACTCTGACGAAACCACATCCATGCGATAACGCCCACGAGCAAGTAGGGTGCAGTTAATAAATACAAAATACCCGTATTTAACCCTGTCGCAATATTAGATCGACCATTTGATATCGTACTTTCCACAGTCGTCCGGCACATCGCACATTGCGCCAAGCCATCCAGTTGGAAAAGCAAAAAAACGATTAAGAAAAATGCAATTCGCTTACACATAAAAAGGAGAAATCATAAGGTAAACAATCACACCTGTTAGCGAAACATATAGCCAGATGGGGAAAGCCCATTTAACTGTTTTTTTATGCGCTTCAATTTGATTTGTTAAGGCTTGATAGATCGCATACAAGACTAAACGAACTACGCCAATCGACAATACAATATGTGTAATCAGAAAGAAGTAATACACGGGTCTGGTCCAACCAGTACCTCCGTAGGGAGTAGATGGATTTGAGATATGATATAAAATATATAGCACCAAAAATAATCCACCTTGGGCAAAGGCCAACTTCATCGCGGTCTCATGACCGCTGATGTTTTTAGATTTAATCGAAATGAACCCAAAGATTAAACAAATGGCTGTAGTGGTATTTAAAAACCCAATCACATGGGGTAATACTTTAGTCCATTCCCCCAACGGAAGTTTGATTTGTATGCCGATCAGTGCCGCAACTGCCAATGGGATAGCTATCGAAACTATATTGATTAGCTTATCGTTTTGTGGGTTTTGAGAAATCGTACGCATGTTAATTTTCTGTTGAATATATACTTTTTAAGACCTTTATCTCGACGATCAGTCGGTCCACCTCTTTTTTATCCGTCCCATCGTAAAATCCACGAATCACTCCAGCCTTATCTACCAATACTAAACGTTCTGAATGGATAAATGTTTCATCTGGATTCTTAATGGCAGCGTCATATTCAGAGGCATCCGCCAAGGGAACATGAAAGCCTTTCAAAATTAAAGGATAAATGATTTTTTTATCTCCCGTTAAAAAAGACCAGCGTGTGCTGTCTGCATCGAACCGTTTGGCGTAGGCTGCTAGCTTCTCAGGCGCATCGAATTTAGGGTCTACTGAAATGGAAATAAATCGAATGTCTTGATCTCTGATGAAGGTATCAGTAGCCCGGCTAACCTGCGAGGTAATTTTTGGACAAATTGTCCCACAACGGGTAAAGAAGAAATTAGCTACATATATTTTCCCTTTCAGATTTTCCGAGCTAAATGCCTTGCCTTGTTCATCCGTTAAGTTGAATGATGGGATTGTCTGGAAAACGGTATCTAATTCGGATTCATTCCAGCGCTGATGGAGGCGCTTGGCCATTTTGATTTCACCGGTCGTGGAGTCAATAGCTGGGATGTAGCGCGGTAGACTGTAATGATTTTGGCCAAAAAGCTTTAGGCCTAAATAGATAAAGACAGGCACTATTAATGTCATTAATAAAATGCCTGTCTTTTTATTCATTGTGTGGTAGGGGTTACCCCATTAATACATGTTGCCGCCTTCGTAAATCAACGCGATCAAAAGCCAAACGACGAAGATGGTTGGTATAAGTACCGCCCAAATAAGTGATTTAACCTCATGCTTTAAGTGCATGAATTCACCTACGATATAGAAGGCTTTTACGATTGTCATACCACAAAATATTGCTACACGTAATGTGTTTGCTGGCATGGTGAAGGCAATAACGAATTCGATTGCCGTTAAGATCAATAAGATCCAAAATGTTTTCCAAATAGCACCGGTATTGGGTGCTGGAATTTCCTTTTCAGAGGTTTCGTGAGCTACGTGCGAAGCCATATATAAATCAATGTTAAGATTAAACTAAATAGAAGAAGGTAAATACGAATACCCAAACAAGGTCAACAAAGTGCCAGTAAAGGCCTACTTTCTCCACCATTTCATAATGACCTCTACGCTCATAAACTCCTGTAGCGGCATTAAAGAAAATAAGGATATTTAAAATTACACCTGAGAATACGTGCGTTCCGTGGAATCCAGTAATGAAGAAAAATAAGTCTGCAAAAGCTGGAGGGCCATACGGGTTACGAACCAAATTAGCTCCTTCAATGGGAGTAATTACCCCATCGATTACTTGCTTAGCGGCTAAAGTTAAATCTTCAGGACCATGAATAAAGTGTGTCCACTCCCAAGCTTGAGATCCTAAAAAGGTAAATCCACCTACAATTGTCCAAAGCATCCATTTCTCCACATCCTTACGATCGCCACGGTGACCAGCTTCCACAGCTAATACCATGGTTACCGATGATGCAATCAAAATAAATGTCATGATTCCAACGAATACTAACGGTAAGGAGATACCATGTAAAAATGGAACAGCTTCGAAAACCTTCTCTGGAATAGGCCAATGTGCCGTAGAGAAATAAAAATCATCCGGAGTTCCTTGCCAAGCGGGTTGGCTAAAACGGATCATTCCGTAAGTAATCAAAAGTGCGGAGAATGTGAATGTATCCGATAGAAGGAAAAACCACATCATCAATTTACCGTAACTTGCTTTTAGAGGTTCAGAACCCCCTTGCCATGTTAAATTTTCTGGAACCGCTGGGGCAGCGTGTGCTACTGACATAGGTATAAGCTTAATTGTTAATCAATAAAAATAAAAATAAATAAACCCATAAAGCATCTAAAAAATGCCAATAGGTGGAACAAATTTTAATTTGCGTCAATGCCTTCGCATTAATTTTCAATCGGAATGCAGCTACTAAGGCAACTAATAAAACTACTAATCCGGAGATTAAATGTAGTCCGTGCAGACCTGAAAATACGTAGACAAAAGAACCTGACGGATTACCCACGAAATACACGTTCATCTCAACTAATTGAGACCACCCGTAATATTGCATTACTAAAAAGAGCAATCCGAGCACAAAAGTAATAGAAATACTTAATCTAAGGGCATTAAATTGGTCTTTTTTTGCAGCAATTAATGCAGCGTGCATGGAAATACTGCTGGCAATCAATACCCCTGTACTGTAATAAAATAAGTCCGGCAGGTTAAATTCAACCCAGTTTCCTTCTGCTTTACGCACTAAATAGGCACTCGTAAAGGCTGCAAAGAGCATTACGATGGAAACGATAAATAACCACATCGTGAAAATTTTAGGATTCACGGATCGAGGCGTTTGCGCTTCAAGTAATTCTTGTTCTGTTTTCATGATTTATGCTTTATCAAATAAAAAGGCAATTTGGACTACTAACAAATAAATAAATGATCCGAACATCATCCACCGAGCAGCCTTGTCGGTGGGATTCATCATCAAGTAAAACGTTTGACTTAAAAATAAAATTCCAGCTGTTACCGCAATAATTGTCGACGTAATCCCCGTCATCTGCATCAGGTATGGTAAGAAGCCTAATGGGATTAGGAACAACGTATAGATCATGATCGTAAATGCTGTTTTTAAATCCTTCTTGCCATCATTAGGCAGCATCTTAAATCCAGCTTTCTTGTAATCAGCATCCGCCACCCATGCAATCGCCCAGAAATGTGGAAATTGCCAAAAAAATTGGATAGCAAATAAGATTCCAGGTTCCCAACCGAAATGGCCTGTTGCTGCGACCCAACCAATCATCGGAGGAAATGCACCCGGGAAGGCGCCTACGAATACGGAAATGGGGCCAACGCGCTTTAAGGGAGTATACACATAGCCGTATAAAAAATAGGAAAGCAAACCTAATGCTGCGGCCTTCCAATTAAAACTTAAGAGAATCAACAAGGAGGCAATGGCCACCATTAGACCATAGATATTGGCTTGCTTGGGCGTGAGCGTCTGTGTAGGTAGGGGACGTTTAGCCGTCCGCTTCATTAATTTGTCAAATTCTATTTCCTTTAATTGATTAACAATATTGGCAGCACCCGTTAATAAAAACCCTCCCAAGGTAATCAGCAAAATACCCCACCATTCATGTTTACCTGGGGATAAAACATAGCCGAATGTTCCCGAAAAAGCAACAGTAATCGAGAGTCTCGATTTCAATAGGTCAATATAAGGTTTTACCTGCATCATGCTCTTTCAGTTCGTTGCCACGCGTGAATATGCAATCCTAATAACAAGAGTGAGCTAGCCAAATGTATCGGCTGACTTCCCAATGGAAGCGCGATATAGGCCATGATGACGCCTGATAGGAGTGAAAGACTGATTAAGCCAACAAATCCTTTTTTGTATTGCATGAAATCAGATTCTCCCATAGGTATTAGCTTCCATAGATACAGATGACTAAGCAAAATCAGCCATGAAAAGGTACGGTGAATGATATAGATCATATCTAACTGATCTATCCATAAATTTTTAGCACCATAACCTAGGTTAACAATCACGTGATCCATGTTCTCTCTTACCTGCGTACCTAATAGTATTTGAGCAAAAATGATGCATGCATTGATTAAAATCCATGCACGAACCTTTGCAGGTAAAACATGGATTTTAGCCGAATTGTTTAGGGCTTTAAGCAGGAAAAATAGAACCCCAGTAGTTAATAACATGTGTGCCGTTACCACACCCGGTAACAGGAATGAATCAACCACATATTTTCCCAATATGGCATTAGCCATAACTAATACGAAAGCTGCCAAGGTGTAGAGAAATGTGCGTTTAGATTCTTTCCATGCCAACAATGTAGTGATCGCCATGAATAAGCCAGTTAATGCACCAAGTAGTCTATTTAGATATTCAATCCATGTTTTTGTGGCATTGAATTCAATTTCACCATGCAGCTTTTCCTGGTAAATTTCCTGGTAATTCAGGGGTAGTTCCGAAGCATGTGTAGGCGGAACCCATTGACCAAAACAACGTGGCCAATCCGGGCATCCCATTCCCGACCCTGTACTTCGTACGATTCCACCAGCTAATACCAATAGGTAGAGGCAGAAAAGTGTGATGTAGCCGAATCGCTGAAATGTCATGTGTGGAGCTAAAAAAAGGATGCATCCAAATGAAACTCATTTCGATGCATCCCCTTTATTTGGTTTTTCTATCGGTTATAACTCTCGTTCTGAGCAGCTAATAAACTTTCGATTGCTTTTTCTTTGGCAATTTCCTCATTCTCTTCCGGTAGATTTGATTCTGGAGTTGCAGAGAAAGGAATATGCTGCGGGATGAAATCCGATTCAGCACCTGGCTTTGAGTAATCGTAAGGCCAACGATAAACCGCTGGAATTTCGCCTGGCCAGTTACCGTGTCCTGGATCTACTGGAGTTGTCCACTCAAGTGTATTTGAATTCCAAGGATTTTCAGTCGCTTTCTTTCCTTTAAATATCGAATAAACGAAGTTAAAGAAGAATATAGCTTGTGATGAGAAGGTTAAAATCGCAGCAACAGTAATGAACTGGTTCAAGTCTGTAAATGCGTTTTGTCCATCATTACCTAATGCTGTAAATGAATAATACCGACGAGGGAAACCTGCAATACCCGTGTAGTGCATTGGGAAGAATACCGCATATACACCTACGAAGGTTGCCCAGAAGTGAATATATCCCAATGTTTTATTCATCATACGACCAAACATTTTAGGGAACCAGTGATATACACCCGCCATCAATCCAAAGAATGATGCAGAACCCATAACCAAGTGGAAGTGAGCTACAACGAAATATGTATCATGTAAGTTGATGTCCAACGCAGAGTTTCCTAAGATAATACCCGTTACACCACCTGAAATAAACAACGATACTAGACCGATTGAGAACAACATCGCTGGCGTAAAGATCAAGTTACCTTTCCAAAGCGTCGTAATGTAGTTAAACGCTTTTACTGCAGAAGGAACTGCGATAATCAATGTTAAGAACATAAATACAGATCCTAAGAAAGGATTCATACCCGTTACGAACATGTGGTGAGCCCAAACGATAAACGCAAGGACCGTAATACCCATTAATGATCCAATCATCGCACGGTATCCAAAGATAGGCTTACGTGCGTTTGTAGCAATAATTTCTGACGTCATACCCAACGCAGGAAGTAATACGATATATACCTCTGGGTGTCCTAAGAACCAAAATAAGTGCTGATATAAAATCGCTGATCCACCTACATTTGGCAATGCTTGTCCCTGAATATAGATTTCAGATAAATAGAACGAAGTACCAAAGCTACGGTCGAAAATCAACAACAATGCAGCCGACAACAATACTGGGAATGACAACAAACCTAAAATTGCAGTAAAGAAGAATGACCAGATCGTTAATGGCATTTTCGTAAATGTCATACCACGTGTACGCAAGTTGATGATAGTACAGATATAGTTAATCCCACCCATCAAAGATGATACGATGAAAAACGCCATCGATGTCAACCATAATGTCATACCTAATCCTGATCCAGGCATCGCTTGTGGCAATGCACTTAATGGAGGATAAATTACCCATCCACCTGATGCAGGACCTGTTTCAATAAACAAGGATGAAAACATGATCGCTGATGACAAGAAGAAGAACCAGAAGGATAACATGTTAATGAATCCTGAGGCCATATCACGTGCACCAATTTGTAATGGAATCAAAAAGTTTGAGAATGTTCCAGATAGACCTGCTGTCAATACAAAGAATACCATGATGGTACCATGCATGGTCACAAGGGCTAAATAAAATTCTTTGTCAATTTTACCCGATTCGTCGATCCAAGAACCTAAAATAGGACGCAACCACTCCAATTGCATTTCTGGAAAACCCAATTGCAAACGGAACATGATTGAAAGTGAACCTCCAATGAACGCCCACAGAATACCCATAATCAGGTACTGCTTAGCAATCGTTTTATGGTCTTCCGAGAAGATATACTTCTGGATGAAATTTGGCTCATGATGCTCGTGCTCGTGATCATGTGCGTGTGTGTGAACTTCTTCAGCGTGTGAAATTGCAGTTGACATAGGAATTATTTTTTCTTTCTTCTGTTCGATTAATTAGTTTACACTTACAGCTTCTGTAGCTGTTGAATCTACTGAAATAGGTTCAGCAGGAATATATTTAGCCGCTTTCGCTTTTAAATTCTCAGGGACCTTAGCTAGGTAAGCTGGATTTGTTGCCAAAAATGGCTTTTGCTCAGCACACCATTTTTTGTAATCAGCAGGCTCATCTACAAAGACGGTAATCGCCATACCGAAGTGACCACGTCCACATACCTCTGTACAGTTCAACTTAAAGTTGAAATCTTTTTTACCCAATTTGGCACGCATTTCATCAGTAGAAACGGTAGGCGTAAACCAAAATTTAGTTGGCATACCTGGAACCGCATCCATTTTAACTCGGTGAAACGGCAAGTAAACAGAGTGCAATACGTCTTGTGCGTGAATCTTTAAAAGTACTGGCTTACCTTTTGGTAAGTGTAGTTCAGTAGCAGTAAAGTCATCAAATGAATGCTTATCTGTGAAATCAATACCAATGTTATTTGTCTCGTCAATCAACTTGTAGTTGTAATTACCCAGTTGATTATCATCTGTACCACCGTAACGTACATACCAGCCGAACTGATGACCTGTAATTTCGATAACTACAGCATCGCTTGGAGCTTGAGACGTAATATCACGCCATGTTCTCCAGCCAGAGAAAACTAGGATTGCCATAACTACAGCTGGAATGACCGTCCAAATTAATTCTAACTTATGATTAACAGGATAGAATGTAGCTTTTCTATTCTTGTTGTACCGATATCTATAAGCAAAGAATAACAATAACGTATTTGTTACAAAAAACGCTAGCGTAACTACTGACATAGAAATCCAGAACATTTTATCTGTTGTTATTCCATGCGCAGAAGCTGCTTCAGGTAAGAAATCTGGCGCACTTGCATTGAATGACCATACTCCTGCAACGGTTCCGAAGAACCAAAATGCAAGCATACCATAAGCATTGATATTGTTAGACGAATCTGCCGCAGTATTCGGGTCTTCTGCTTCAGATAAGTTTTTGTTAATCTTCATACTTTTCACAATCACAGAGATTGCAAGGATGAAGAAAACGATGGATAAAAGACCAATTAGGAAATTCATATATAATTAAGTTAAGTCGTATGCCAAATATTAAATATCGTGATGTAATGCTTCTGGTAAGAATGGGTGATTCTTCGCAACTAAAGAAGCTTTTGTCAACTCATCTGAAATAATATAAATGAATGCAGCAGCAAACACCGTAACCATTCCAAATTCTACTAAACCGTAACCGCCATGTTTACCAACTACACCAGGCATAATCATTTGGTAAAAGTCAATGTAATGACCCACAATAATCATGAATGCAGCTATTTTTAAGAACAAGCGTGTACGTTTCGCATCACGTGTCATTAGAACTAAGAAAGGGAAGAAGAAGTTTAGCAAAACCATTAAAATTTCTGAAGTTTTGTAAATTTTATTGTGTCCTTCCCAACGCTCTAAGAAGTAGATGGTTTCCTCAGGTAAGTTTGCATAGTAAATCAATAAAAATTGCTCAAACCATACATAGGTCCAGAAGATAGAAAATGCGAACATAAACTTACCCAAATCATGTAAATGGTTTTCGTTTACATAGGCCATCAAACCTTTGTCCTTCAAGTACAAGATGGCTAATACGATTACCGCATAAGTTGTTACATGCCATGAAGCGAACATGTACCATCCAAACATCGTTGAGAACCAGTGCGTATCGATTGACATCACCCAGTCCCAAGCAAAGATTGAACTAGATGCACCGAAGATCACGATGAATGCAGTACCAATTTTTACTAACTGATTGAAATATTCTGTTCCGCCATTCAAATCCTCTTCTAACGATTTTTTACGTAACATCTTCCAAAGAAGAATCCATAATCCACCGAAAACGACTAAGCGAATCAAGAAGAAATTCTTATTTAAATAGCCCGATTTACCAGCAATGATTTTGTCATAGTTTTCACTTCCTACTTCCGTTACACCATGGTGCATCCAGTGGAAGATTACATCTCCTTTGAAGAAGAATACGGCGATCAAAATCGGCAATGTGATATATAAGAACTTAGGGAATGCCTCAGGCACACGCTTCATGACAGAAGACCAACCTGATTTTGTCAAGTATTGTAAAGAAACAAAGAACATACCTACTACAGCAATACCTGTAAAGAAAACCGCATTCAACCATACGTTGGCCCAAATACGATTAGTCCAATCATAATGCTCTTCTGCAGATGCTTGGTGTGAAACTGCTCCACCTGAAACATGCTCTGCAGCTGCTTCGTGTCCTGCTTTTACTGCTTCGTGTCCTGCATTGGCTACTTCATGTCCACCAGACTCTCCTTTAGATAATAGGTAAATGCCTAGTAGTAAAGCTGCTAATCCAGCGATGAAAGCATAAATAATTCTTTTTTTGCCTTCAGAACTGAATTCAAAATGCTCTTCAACGTTTGCTGGGGAAAAATGTGAATGTCCCGCCATCTTGATCTCTATTTAATTTTAATTGATTGAATTATTGTTTTTGCAATTCGTGTACATACAACACGATTTTCCATCTGTTTTCAGAAGATATTTGTGATCCATGTGCCCACATTCTGCCTTTTCCGTGCGTGATTACATGGTAGATGTGTCCATCATTCATAGTCTTTAATGCATCACTTGAATACACGGGAACACCTTTGTACGCTTTGGCTACTAAACCATCTCCTTTACCAGTCTCTCCATGACAGTGCTGGCAAAAACGCTCGTACTGTAATTTACCTGCCTCAATGTTTTCCGGAGTCGCGGCAATTGGATTAAAAAGTGACTTCTCAGAATATGAGATGCTATCCGTAGGAATTGCTTTAGCGGTTAGCTCTTGCGTTAAAAATGCTTGCTTTAAGCTATCTGAACCTGTATAAGACTTACGTGAAACAGTACCTTTAACTGGCAAACGCATGTTCATGCCTAATGGGTTAATTGTATTAGAGTCACCTGCTGTTTGGCTCATGGGTTCGTATCCAACTGAATGATACATATTAGGAGCGAATTCAGTTCCTGTATCATTTGGGTCAGATCCACAAGACATTAATCCTGCTACTATACTGGCTACGAAAATGAATTTTATTCTTGGATTAAACATGTTGTTATGCTTCTTCGTGAACAATTGTTCTGATTAATTATTTAACATTTACTTCCACTGCACCAGACTCTTTCAAGGCTTTCTTGATATCTGCCGCACTTACTTTGTTTTTGTCTACATTGATAGCCATCACAAATTTATCATCTGTTGTACGGATATCTAATGGTAGCGTTTTGTTACCTGGCCATAAATCATTCGAGATACAGAACGTTGACACTAGGCCAAAAGCCGTGAATAATACCGTACCTTCAAATGTTACTGGAATCCAGTTTGGCAAAGCAAAATAGTCTTTACCTCCAATGTTAATTGGCCAATCAAAAACCATTGTATAGCTGATTAATGATAAGGCACTGACTAATCCTAATGAACCAAACATGAAAGCCGCGATTGGCAAACGTGTACGTGCATGGCCCACTGCAACGTCTAATCCGTGAATAGGGAAGGGAGAATACACATCCTCAACTTTGATTCCTTTGGCTTTTACAGCAGATACTGCATGTAAAACCTCATCCTCATCGTCGTAAACTCCTAAAATGTAATTAGTTGTCGAACTCATATTATTTTAATTTCGAATTTGCTAAATAGAATTACTCTTCAGTTTTTTTTGTTGGCTTAATACGCTTAATCGTAAATTCCGTAGAAACGCCTTTCATTACCGACTTCACCTCAGCCATATTGACAACGGGTAAATATTTCGCGAATAAGAAGAACAGTGTAAAGAATAAACCGAATGAGAAGATATAATCACCAATATCATACATCGTAGGCGAGAACATCGCCCAAGATGAAGGAATATAATCACGGTGTAATGACGTCACAATAATTACGAAACGCTCAAACCACATACCTACGTTTACTACGATCGATAAGAAGAAAGAAACCATCAAATTCGTACGGATCGCTTTCGACCAGAATAACTGTGGAGAGATTACGTTACACGTCATCATCATCCAGTAAGCCCACCAGTATGGACCCGTTGCACGGTTAATGAATGCATAGCTTTCATATTCCACGCCTGAATACCAAGCAATAAAGAATTCAGTTAAATAAGCGATACCTACGACTGAACCCGTTACCGTGATAACGATGTTCATCATTTCGATATGCTCAATCGTGATATAGTCTTCTAATTTGAAAACCACACGTGTGATTAACAACAAAGTTTGTACCATCGCAAATCCAGAGAAAATCGCTCCTGCCACAAAGTATGGAGGGAAGATTGTCGTATGCCATCCTGGGATAACAGAAGTTGCAAAGTCCATCGATACAATCGTGTGTACCGAAAGTACAAGTGGAGTAGAGATACCCGCTAAGATTAACGACATGTATTCATAACGTGCCCAAGTCTTCGAAGATCCAGTCCAACCTAAGCTGAAAAAGCCATACCAAAACTTACGACCTTTCGTTGTCGCACGGTCACGAATCGTTGCCAAATCTGGCACCAAACCCATATACCAGAACAATAAAGAAACGGATAAATACGTAGAGATCGCAAAAACGTCCCAAACTAACGGAGAGTTAAAGTTAACCCAAAGTGAACCGAAAGCATTAGGAAGTGGTAAAGCCCAGTGAGCTAACCAAGGACGACCCATGTGCGCCAGGATAAACGATGCTGCGCAAAGAACGGCAAAGATCGTCATCGCTTCCGCAGAACGGTTAATGGATGTTCTCCACTTTTGACGGAATAATAATAATACGGCAGAGATCAAGGTTCCCGCGTGACCGATACCAACCCACCAAACGAAGTTTGTGATATCCCAAGCCCAACCAACGGTTTTATTTAATCCCCAAACGCCAATACCTTGCCACCAAGTGTAGAATAGGCAATAAGCACCATAAATGAATACAAGACAAGAGATCCCGAATGCAATTTTCCATTCTTTGGTAGGCTCTCCTTCTACTTGTTTGCAGATATCGTGGGTAACATCGGAATAAGATTTTCCACCAGTAACTAGTTTCTCTCTTATGGGTGATACAACGTGCGACATATTTTTATTTACTGTTTTACGATTAAAAAATTATGCTTTTTTAGCATCCTTGTTACGAACTTTCTTTAAGTAAGAAATATTAGGCTTCACATTAATCTCTTCGATTACATGGAATGCTCTTCCTTCTTTCTCTACGGTTAATAATTTAGAGATCTCTGATGCAGGATCGTTCATATCTCCAAATGTAATCGCATTCGTAGGGCATGACTGTGCACAAGCTACTTGGATTTCACCATCTACTGGACGGCGCTTTTCTTTCTTCGCTGTCAACTTACCCTCTTGGATACGCTGAACGCACATCGAGCATTTTTCCATTACCCCACGTGAACGAACAGTTACGTCTGGGTTAATCACCATACGACCTAAATCGTTGTTGAAGTGGAAATCAAAATCATCTGTTTGGAAATAACGGAACCAGTTGAAACGACGTACTTTGTATGGACAGTTATTTGCGCAATAACGAGTTCCGATACAACGGTTGTAGGTCATTTGGTTCAAACCTTCTGTTGAGTGCGTTGTTGCCAAAACAGGACAAACAGTCTCGCAAGGAGCATTGTTACAGTGCTGACATAACATCGGTTGGAAAATTACCTCTGGATTATCCGAAGCAACTTCTAATCCTTTCAAATCTTCAACTTCAGCATCTGATGAGTAATAACGGTCGATACGCATCCAGTGCATTTCACGACGGTTGATTACCTCCTGACGGCCTACTACAGGAACATTGTTTTCAGCTGAACATGAAATCACACAAGCTGAACATCCGGTACATGTATTTAAGTCGATCACCATACCCCACGCGTGGTTGTTGTATTCGTGACCATTCCACAATGATAAATCAGTTGCGTCTTTTTCGCCTTCTGAAGTTTTTACACGCGGTGTAAAGCTTCCAGCTTTAGCATCTTTTACAAAGTTAGCCAATACCGTTTCTTGAACGACCGCTTGACGCGCCATCACTGTATTGTGTGTTTGTGTTTGTGCAATTTCTTTCGTCTCACCAGTTGGCGCAACTGAAACACCCTGGGTACAAATACCTACACAAGCACCATTAATTTCAGAGATAAATGGATACGCATTTACACCTACGCCATCAGCAGACTTACCTGCTTTCGTGCGTCCGTAACCGATCGCAATGGCAACCGTATCTTGTGCTTGGCCTGGTTGAACTAACACAGGTAAAGTCACTTCGTATCCTTTAGCGCCTACTTTAACTAAGTCGCCTTGTTTCAAATTCAATTTCGTAGCCGTTGGCTGCGAGATGGATGCATAATTGTCCCAACAAGCCTTTGAAACTGGCTCAGGGAATTCTTGCAACCATGGGTTGTTTGCTTGAGAACCTGTTCCTAAGCCAACTTTCTCATACACTGCGATTTCTAAACCAGTAGATGATGCGGAGTATGATTTGCTGATCGCAGATGCAGCTGCAGCTACATCAACAGATGGGCTAGCGGCAGAGATTGAACCTGCATTTGGTTCAAATACGCCATTGTGTAATGCTGAGTTCCAAGCAACTTTTCCACCTTTCAAGATTGTGCTTTCCCAATTGCGCTCTAAATACGCTTGGTAGTCACTTGCTAAGCCAGCCCAAGTTAAGAAACTTGATTGTGCTTGACGCGTTTTGAAAATGGTTGAAATGGCAGGTTGTGTTAATGAGTAGAAACCAGCTTTTGGTTCTGCATCATTCCATGATTCTAAGTAATGAGAATCTGGTGCAACGAATTGACATAACGAAGCTGTTTCGTCTGCACGATCATTGGTTGCTAAGCTAAGTTCCACTTTCGGTAAAGCAGCTGCTAAAGCGGCTCCCATGGGGTGGTTGTATACTGGGTTTGCATTGTAAACAATGACAGCGCCAATTTTACCAGCACCAGCTTCTTTAATGAAATTAGCCATCGCCATGTCATTACCTTGACGGTAATTCATTGGGATTGCGGTATTTA
>CAIUGL010000163.1 GCA_903898715.1 uncultured Cytophagaceae bacterium | reverse complement strand
GCTGCAAGTGTACGGTTGGCCTCAGAACTTGAAGAAGGCTTAATTGTGTGCATTATTTGCGACCGAGGTGATCGCTATTTGTCGAGCGGGCTATTTGGTGAGTAAAACACCTAGCAATTGATAATGCGTAGGTGAACCCCAACGCATCTGCTGCATGCCCTCAATGGAGTATGTTTGTACCTTGCCATCCACAAAATTCATGTGCATTTTCTTGCGCGTATCAAACAGGAAGTTGGTCTGCGACATCTCAATTTCAATCGAAGCGGGACGCTCAAGCGCGTCAAGCTGAATCTTCAATTTTTTCACAGGCAAATTTTCTCCAATCTTCAAGGAATACCAGTGAAATCCGTCATCAGATAAATTATCGTAGCTTTTGTCAAACGCTGGCTTATTCAAATCAGATTCGATAAACAACGCCCACTCTTTCTCCCAATCCATATCTGAAATGACTTTGACTTCCTTTTCTCCATCCAAAATCATCGTTTTGTGTACCCGAGGTGGATGCTTTTGCATAGCGCTAATCTCTTGGCTTATGTAGCTTGCTAGCGGGAAATAAAGTTCTTTTTGTGCGGGTGCAGATTCCTCCGTACATGCACTTGTCATCCATATAAATGGGATGAGAAGGAACAAAAAACGCAGACGGGATTGGATTTGCATAACGGGCGTAAAGGTAAAGAAAAAATCCTTGAAGTCGGCTGACTCCAAGGATCCGTTCACTTAAGCGGTGAGCATCTCCTCGATGGGGATGCTAAGGACTTTCGTCAGGTCAAATAGTTTTTTTGCGTTTGGATAATGTTTGCCAGATTCCCAATAATTGTAGGCACTTTGACTGACGCCAACGGCCCGGGCGACTTGATTCTGGGTTAATTTTTTCGACTGCCGTGATTTGATTAAAAGCACGGAGAACAAGTGTTTGGTTTTCATATATGATTATGGGTTAGGTAAATAATTCTAGGAATATGTATGCTTGTTTTGGATAAACCAATTTATTGGTCTAAAAAAGCATGAGAATATAAGCTACTTGATAGAACATGTCGCAAATTTGCGCGCTATTTAACTAAATAGACATCAACTGTCGCAGCTGGAAAGGCAAAAAAAAGGTCGGTGAGTATTGCTCACCGACCCACTCATAAATTGCATGAATTACAAATTACGTTTCTTTAATTCACTCACAGCAAACTCGGCCGCACGAGCGGTCATAGCCATGTAGGTCAACGAAGGATTCACGCAAGAAGCAGAAGCCATCGCGGCACCGTCCGTCATAAATACGTTTTTCACTTCGTGTACTTGGTTGTACTTATTGACAATTGAATTCTTCACGGATGTTCCCATGCGCGCCGTACCCATTTCGTGGATACCTAATCCAATATGCGTATCTGATTTGTTGTAGGCATTGATATTCTTAAAGCCTGCAGCTTCCAACATTTCAGCCGCATCGTTCATCATATCTTGACGCATTTTCAATTCGTTTTCACCAAAGTTCGCTTCGAACGAAAGAACGGGTAACCCCCACTTATCTTTTTGGTCGCTCAATGTGAATCGGTTATTTGGATCTGGTAAAATCTCACCAAAGCCCCCAAACCCTACCGACCATTGTCCTGGATGGGTTAAGCTTTCTTTGAAGTCGGCACCAAAACCATCTTGACCCACACCACGTCCCCAGCCATCACGACTCGCACCACCTTGGTAACCGAAACCACGTGAATATCCACGCTTATCCTTGCCCCAGTTGCGGTAACGCGGAATGTATAAACCATTTGGACGAGCGCCAAACATGTAATCTTTATTGAAACCGTCAACCGTCGCGCTTGCGCCTACGCCCAAGTGGTGGTCCATGATGTTACGACCTAATTGGTCTGAATCATTCCCTAAACCATTTTGGTAACGGTTCGATTTTGAGTTCATCATGATTGCTGTAGAACCAATCGCTCCTGCATTTACGAAAATGATTTTGGCAAAATACTCTTTCGACTCCATCGTATTTTGATCGATCACACGAACGCCTTTAGCCTTTTGTGATTTCTCATCGTAAATGATTTCAGCCACAATCGCATTGTGTACCATCGTCAAACGACCCGTCCGTTGCGCTGCCGGCAACGTAGCCGAAAGCGAACTGAAATATGCTCCGTATGGACAACCGCGCATACATTTATTCCGGTAGTTACATGAAGAACGACCCAAATCTGTGTGCTGCTTGCCTGGTTTTGTTAGGTGAGCTACGCGGCCAACCGTCACAGGACGACCTAATTTTTTATTTACTTCATTTTTGAAATGAACCTCGGGAGCCGTCATTTGCATGGCTGGCAAGAAATCCGAATCTGGCAATACGTCCAAACCTTCTGCTTGTCCTGAAATACCTGCAAATTTCTCTACATATGAATACCAAGGAGCCAAATCATCATAGCCAATTGGCCATGGCGTTCCGATCCCCTCTTTCTCGTTGGCCAAGAAATCCTCCCGGTTCCAACGGTACGTTTGGCGACCCCATAACAACGATTTACCACCGGTGTGGTAGGCACGGATCCAGTCGAATCCACCTTTTTTCTCGATGTATGGATTTTGCTTATCGTTTTCGAATAAGTAGCGGTGCTCTTCGTTTGGCGTATAGCCCGTGCGCATGCCTGCCCAATATTCCTCAGCAGCCATGTTGGTAGGCCGACCGCGATGGTCGAATTCCCATGGATTTTTCATGGCTGTTTCGTAGCCTTCGATGTGTTTGATCTCGCGACCACGCTCCATCACGGCTACTTTAAGTCCTTTTTCAGTTAATTCTTTC
>CAIUGL010000162.1 GCA_903898715.1 uncultured Cytophagaceae bacterium | reverse complement strand
CCCAGTAACCACGCCTCCAGTCAATGCGCTAGAATCGTTTTCCTAGCAATTGGGAGTGCAAAGATGTAGGAATAATTTATAAATACCAACTCAGCAATCGAATTAATTTATACCACAATACCTAATTCGCTGAAAATCAAGGGAGATCAATAACAAAAAACCTTGCAAAATTCTCATCTGCAAGGTTTCCCAATGAAATATATGATTGCTTAGCCCAAAAAAGGATACCTGAAATCCAACGGCGACACAAATACTTCCTTCACTGTACGCGGCGAAACCCAACGCAACAAATTCAAATATGATCCCGCCTTATCATTCGTCCCCGAAGCACGCGCTCCACCAAATGGCTGCTGACCCACTACCGCTCCCGTACACTTATCGTTTAAATATAAATTCCCCGCCGCATTCACGAGTACAGCTTTCGCCTCCTCCAAAGCATACGTATCCTGGGCAAAAATGGCCCCTGTCAACGCGTAAGCAGATGTCTCGTCAACCAATGTCAAGGTTTGCTTCCACTCCGCATCCGGATACACATAAATCGTCAATACAGGTCCAAAAATCTCCTCAACCATCGTTCTCGATTTCGGATTCTTCGTCAATAGAACAGTTGGCTCCACAAAATACCCCTTCGAATCATCGCAATTTCCTCCCGCCACAACCGTCACATCCGCATCCTGCTTCGCATCCGCAATGAATCCTGAAATCTTACCAAAGGCCTTTGCATCAATCACTGCATTCACAAAATTTGAAAAGTCCTCCGTACCACCTATTCGAATAGCCGCTAAATCTTCCTTTAAATAAGCCTCCACCTGAGACCATAATGAAGCCGGAACATAGGCACGAGATGCAGCAGAACATTTTTGGCCCTGATATTCAAAGGCTCCCCGAATTAATCCCACTGCTAGCGCTTTTGCATCAGCCGAAGGGTGCGCTACCACAAAATCCTTACCACCTGTCTCCCCCACAATCCGAGGATATGATTTATAATTCGAAATATTATTTCCTATATTTTTCCAAATCGTTTGAAATACCGCTGTCGATCCCGTAAAATGAATACCCGCAAAATCGCGATGCGAAAACACCACATCCCCCGCCTCAGGACCATCCGCAAATACCAAATTGATTACACCCGCCGGCAAACCTGCCTCCTCCAAAATTTCCATTAACAAACCCGCCGAATACACTTGCGTGGGCGACGGCTTCCAAACCACCGTATTCCCCATCAAAGCTGGCGCCGCTGGTAAATTACCCGCAATCGCTGTAAAATTGAACGGCGTTAATGCATAAACAAAACCCTCTAACGCCCTATATTCCACCCGATTCCATACACCCAGCGATGATACCGGCTGATCCGCATAGATCTGCGATGCATAATGCACATTGAAACGTAAAAAATCTACCCACTCACATGCTGCGTCAATCTCCGCCTGAAAGGCGTTTTTGGATTGCCCCAACATCGTCCGGGCATTTAATTGCATCCGATATTTCGTTGCCGACAACTCCGCAGCTTTTAAGAAAATAGCTGCCCGACGCTCCCAAGGGGTACTCGACCATGCTTTATGTGCAGATAAGGCTGAATCGATCGCCGAAGCAACTTCCGATTTACCCCCTTCATAATAATACCCTAAGACATGTTGGTGATCATGCGGACAAGTCATCGGCATTTTTTTATCGCCTTTCACAGATTTGCCTCCGATGCGCATCGAAATCTCTACCTGCTTAGCACGTAAATCCGCGATCGTTTGTTGCAATTTTGTCCGCTCTGCAGACCCCGAGGCATACCCTAAAATGGGTTCATTAATCGGTGTTGGTACTTTAAAAAAGCCTGTTGACATATATCAGTTGAATTGAAGTGTTTGTTGGCGCAAATTTAACAAAATTTTACGGGTCAAAAGCAAGGTAAGGACGCAATCGCTCCCAAACGCGCATGTCCAACAATTTGATTTGGCTTAATTCATCGAAATCTTTAACCACCCCGTGCTGTTTTCGATAATTCAAAAACAGCTTGGCTTGAGCGTAAGGTAAGTACGGATGCCGGAACTCCTGCCAAAGCAACCGATTCACCTGTAATTTACGATAAACACCCGTACCCAAATGAAACCGCTTCCGATAGCGCTCCACCCAAACCGTATCCATTCCATACACTTCTTTTAATTGGCTTACTTGATAAAAACCACCCAACTGCTCTTTGAATTTTAAAATGCGTTTGGCGAAACCTGGTCCAATGCCGGGTAAAGCTACCCAGGCCAACGAGTCTGCCCCATTCATATCAATCTTCCAATCATCCTGCTTTCGAGGTGCCCAAGTTGCTTTGAAATAATAAGGCTTGGGATATTGTTTGGCAAAACGCTTTTTCTTGTCAGCTTCCATCCGCTGATAAATCACCTCAAAATGAATCGGTTTGAAGTAAGCGATTGTTTCTTGGCGCTCGCGATACCTCAAGATTGCATCCACACCCATCCCCACTCCTATAAGTATACATAATACAATGACCCCACGAATCTCCGCTCGAGTCATTCCAAGGGTAAAGCGGAGGTAGTATTTTAGGCGAGGGAGCATGGGAGGAAGGGAGTAGTAGTTAGTGGGCAGTAATCAGTAGTCAGTAGTTAGTCCGAAGGGAAAGAGTCCGAAGTCCGAAGGAAAAGTTAGTTTGTAAACGAGTCCTTGATAAAATCATTGTATCAGTTTACTGGTAAAGAGGTGAGAAGTAAGAGGTGAGATATAAGAGATAAGAACTGCATACAGACCAATGACGATTAGCGACTGATGACTAGTGACTAGTGTCTGATCACTGATTACTGACTACTGACTACTCCGGACTCTTTCCCTTCGGACTGACGACTAGCGACTGTCCACTAACCACTGACTACAGACCACTGATTACTGACCACTGATTACTGACTACTTCGGACTCTTTCCCTCCGGACTGACGACTAGCGACTGTCCACTGACTACTGATTACTGACAACTGTTAAAAAACTTCCCTCCCCTATTTGTACTTTAAAAAACTTTCCCTAATTTTGCAGGCTATTTTAGGATTAACGCCTCCGGGCGAATCCGAAAAATGTTTTTCTGAAACACAAATCTCTTATCGTAGGGGAGGCGCAAAGGGGAAATCATTTTATCATCTACGAGGCATTCAGCTTTTAATTTTCGTCGAAAACGGCGAGAAATTGTGCCCACGGGCCATTTTTCATTTTAATTTAAAACGTATAAAGCCTTGAGTAACATCACTGCCACAGGAAGACACAGCTTTGCGAAAACGCAGTCTGTGATCAATTATCCAGATTTTCTGGATATCCAAGTCCAATCCTTCCAGGATTTTTTCCAGCTAGAGACAGCTGCAGAAAACCGTACGGACGAAGGTTTATTTAAAGTATTTGCTGAAAATTTTCCAATCGCGGACTCGCGGGAAAATTTCGTTTTGTCGTTTGTCGACTACTCAGTAGATCCACCGAAGTATTCGGTAGATGAGTGTATCGATCGCGGTTTGACGTATTCAGTACCTTTAAAAGCGAAATTGCGTTTGATCTGTAACGATACAGACAACGAGGATTTCCAAACCATCGAACAAGAGGTTTTCTTAGGAAACATTCCTTACATGACCGAGCGTGGATCATTCGTGATCAACGGTGCGGAGCGTGTAATCGTTTCTCAGCTACACCGTTCACCAGGTGTTTTCTTCGCGCAATCGAAGCACACAAACGGAACGAAATTGTATTCAGCTCGTATCATTCCATTCAAGGGATCTTGGATTGAATTTGCTACGGACGTTAACAATGTGATGTATGCGTACATCGACCGTAAGAAAAAGTTCCCAGTTACTGTATTG
The DNA here is from genome assembly GCA_903898715.1 of uncultured Cytophagaceae bacterium. GTDB lineage: Bacteria > Bacteroidota > Bacteroidia > Cytophagales > Spirosomataceae > Aquirufa > Aquirufa avitistagni. Next base: position 4,495 of record CAIUGL010000162.1, on the reverse strand, counting down.
CTTCGTGCAATCGGTTACGGAAATGACAAGGATATCTTAGATTTATTTGGCTTAGCTGAAGAAATCAAAGTAGACAAAAAAGCTGTGAAAGGCATCGTTGGTCGTCGTTTGGCGGCACGTGTTTTGAAAACATGGCAAGAAGACTTCGTAGATGAAGATACAGGTGAGGTTGTTTCGATCGACCGTAACGAGATCTTGATCGAGCGTGATACGGTTATCACAGAAAACGAAGTTGAGACAATCTTAGAATCAGGTTCGGCAACAGTGATCTTGCACAAAGATGACGTGAACGTTTCTGACTTCAACATCATTTACAATACCTTGCAAAAAGATACTTCGAACTCAGAAAAAGAGGCCGTTGAAGTTATCTACAAGCAATTACGTAATACGGATGCTCCCGATGAGCAAACGGCACGTGACATCATCCAAAACTTGTTCTTCTCGGACAAGCGTTACGATTTGGGTGAAGTAGGTCGTTACCGTATCAATAAAAAATTAGGTCATGATATCCCAATGGATGTCAAAGTATTGACTAAAGAAGATATCATTTCTATCGTGAAGTACTTGATCGGTTTGATCAACTCACGTGCGGTAGTCGATGATATTGACCACTTATCTAACCGTCGTGTACGTACTGTAGGTGAGCAATTATATGCTCAGTTCGGTGTAGGTCTTGCACGTATGGCGCGTACGATCAAAGAACGTATGAATGTTCGTGACAACGAAGATTTCAAACCAGTTGACTTGATCAATGCCCGTACATTATCGTCGGTGATTAACTCATTCTTTGGAACGAACCAACTATCTCAATTCATGGATCAAACGAATCCATTGGCTGAGATTACGCACAAGCGTCGTATGTCGGCACTAGGGCCAGGTGGTCTTTCGCGTGAAAGAGCTGGTTTCGAGGTTCGTGACGTTCACTATACGCACTACGGTCGTTTGTGTACGATTGAAACTCCAGAGGGACCAAACATTGGTTTGATTTCATCTCTTTGTGTTCACGCGAAAGTGAACTCGATGGGATTCATTGAAACACCTTATCGTTTGATCGATGGAGGTAAAGTAGATACCTCAAGCAATGTTCAATATTTGACAGCTGAAGAAGAAGATGGCAAAAACATCGTTCAGGCGAATGCAACCATCGATATTAAAACAGGTAAATTCTTAACGGATCGCGTTAAGGCTCGTTTTGAAGGTGACTTCCCATTGGTTAACCCAGCGGATGCACAATACATGGACGTAGCTCCTAACCAAATCGTTTCGGTTGCCGCTTCATTGATTCCATTCTTGGAGCATGATGATGCCAACCGTGCGTTGATGGGATCCAACATGCAACGTCAAGCGGTACCGCTTTTACGTCCAGAAGCTCCTATCGTAGGAACTGGTCTTGAGCACCGTGTGGCGATTGACTCGCGTACGTTAGTTGTTGCTGAAGGTGACGGTGTGATTGAATATGTTGACGCTTTGAAAATTGTTGTCAACTACGATCAAACTGAATCAGAGGCGTTGATTAGCTTCGACGGATCTATGAAGACGTACGAATTGATCAAATTCCGCAGAACGAACCAAGATACAACGATCAACTTAAAGCCGATCGTGTTCAAAGGGGAGAAAGTGAAAAAAGGTCAAGCGCTTTGCCAAGGTTACGCAACTGAAGCTGGTGAATTAGCTTTAGGTCGTAACATGAAAGTGGCGTTCATGCCATGGCAAGGTTACAACTTTGAGGATGCGATCGTGATCTCAGAAAAAGTTGTTCGTGACGATATCTTTACTTCAATCCACATTGAAGAATTCGAATTAGAAGTTCGTGATACCAAACGTGGTGAGGAGGAATTGACATCAGAAATTCCAAACGTTTCCGAAGAAACAGTTCGTAACCTAGACGAGAACGGTGTTGTTCGCGTAGGTGCCGAAGTGAAAGAAGGAGATATCTTGATTGGTAAGATTACACCAAAAGGTGAGTCGGATCCAACTCCAGAAGAAAAATTATTACGTGCCATCTTTGGTGACAAAGCGGGTGACGTGAAAGATGCTTCGAAGAAAGCGCCACCATCATTAAAAGGTGTGGTTATCGATACTAAGTTGTTCGCACGTCCTAAGAAGGATAAAGAAGAGCGTGAAAAATCGAAAGCTGAATTGAAGAAGTTAATGAAGGAATACAGTAAAGACCTTTTGGAGATTCGTCGCCAAATGATCGAGAAGACTGTTGCTTTATTAGCGGGCAAAACTTGCGCGGGTATCAAACACAAATTCGGCACGGTCATCGTGGAGAAGGGTGTTAAATTCTCAGCGAAGAACATCGAAGAATTATTATTCCCAGATAAAAACTTGTATCGCGATGAGTCAACTTACGCAGTTCAAGAAGAAGCAAACTTGCTTTCTGACTTGATCGTGGAAGAAGCTACTTCAGATGCAGTATTGAACAAATTGTTCATGAACTTGATTAAGAACTTCAACGTGAAGCGTAATGAAATCGCTGGTCGATTCAAGCGTGAGCGTTTCGTTCTTGAGGTAGGTGATGAACTACCTGCGGGAATCGTGAAGTTGGCGAAAGTCTACATCGCGAAGAAACGTAAGTTGAAAGTAGGTGATAAGATGGCGGGTCGTCACGGTAATAAGGGTGTTGTAGCTCGTATCGTACGTGAAGAAGATATGCCATTCTTAGAAGATGGAACACCGGTAGATATCGTATTGAATCCACTTGGGGTACCATCTCGTATGAACTTAGGTCAAATCTACGAGACTGTATTAGGTTGGGCTGGACAAAAATTAGGTAAGCGTTATGCAACACCTATTTTCGACGGTGGAACTGAGGCAGAAGTAGCCGCTGAATTAACATTAGCTGGATTACCAGACTGGGGTCGTACTTACCTATACAATGGTTTAACAGGTGATATGTTTGATCAACCAGTTACTGTGGGTATCATTTACATGTTGAAACTTGGTCACTTGGTAGATGATAAAATGCACGCACGTTCAATTGGACCATACTCATTGATTACACAACAACCATTGGGTGGTAAAGCTCAATTTGGTGGTCAGCGTTTCGGTGAGATGGAGGTTTGGGCATTGGAGGCCTTCGGAGCAGCAAATATCTTGCAAGAGATCTTAACTGTGAAGTCGGATGACGTGATCGGCCGTGCCAAAGCGTACGAAGCAATTGTGAAAGGCGAGAATATGCCTAAGCCAAACATTCCAGAATCATTCAACGTATTGATTCACGAATTGAGAGGCTTAGCTCTTGAAATCACACTTGAGTAATCATTTATCGGGCCGCTAACCCCGGCCCTTAAAAAGAAATCATTTTCCAATTAAATACATCGAAAATGTCATTTAAAAAGACGAGAAAACTGAACAGCGATTTCCAAAAAGTGACCATCTCATTGGCATCACCGGAGTCGATTCTTGAAAGTTCAAACGGCGAGGTAACTCAGCCGGAGACAATTAACTACCGTACCTACAAACCCGAAATGGGCGGTTTGTTCTGCGAGCGTATTTTCGGTCCAACCAAGGACTGGGAGTGTCATTGCGGAAAATATAAGCGTATTCGTTACAAAGGCATCATCTGCGACCGTTGCGGTGTAGAGGTGACTGAGAAAAAAGTGCGTCGTGAGCGTATGGGCCACATCGAATTAGTGGTTCCCGTAGCACACATCTGGTACTTCCGTAGCTTACCGAACAAAATCGGTTACATGCTTGGATTATCTACGAAGAAATTAGATCAAATTATCTACTACGAGCGGTACTGTGTCGTTCAAGCAGGTATGTACGCGGAAGAAGGAAAGATCGGTAGCCAATACCTTGATTTCTTAACAGAAGACGAGTACTTAGATATCTTAGATAAGTTACCACGCGAGAACCAACACCTTCCTGATGAAGATCCTCAGAAATTCATCGCGAAAATGGGTGCTGACGCATTAAATATGTTGTTGACACGCATCGACTTAGACAGCTTATCAGCTGATTTACGTCACGCGGCAGATACAGAATCTTCACAACAACGTAAAGCTGAGGCTTTGAAGCGTTTGAAAGTTGTGGAAGCATTCCGTGAGTCAGTAGGTCGTATCGACAACCGTCCTGAGTGGATGATCATCAAAATGGTTCCTGTAATTCCACCAGAATTGCGTCCATTGGTGCCATTAGATGGAGGTCGTTTTGCGACATCTGACTTGAACGATTTATATCGTCGTGTGATTATCCGTAACAACCGTTTGAAGCGTTTGATCGAGATCAAAGCGCCAGAGGTAATCTTGCGTAACGAGAAGCGTATGTTGCAAGAGGCTGTTGACAGTTTGTTCGACAACTCACGTAAAGTCAACGCCGTTCGTTCAGAAGGTAACCGTGCCTTGAAGTCTCTTTCTGATATGTTGAAAGGTAAGCAAGGTCGTTTCCGTCAAAACTTATTAGGTAAGCGTGTCGATTATTCAGGTCGTTCGGTTATCGTGGTAGGTCCAGAATTGAAAATGCACGAGTGTGGTCTTCCTAAGGATAT
>CAIUGL010000161.1 GCA_903898715.1 uncultured Cytophagaceae bacterium | reverse complement strand
GTTTCATAGAAGTCATGAACTTGAGACCAGCGCGTGATTTGACTGTTTTTGATGCTGTTTTTGAGTTCGAGTACCGCCCCGGAAGGAATCAACTGCCCGCCTAGGTTGTCCCAGGTTTGAATAGCTGTTGCTTTTTCCATGGTCTTATGTAGCAAATCGAGCGGTTTCTGGTTTGGATTGCGGTCACAGGTGGCGACCCATTCTTTGGCCGCATGATAATGCAATAAGTCGCCAAAAATCTGGTATGCCCGATACACTTTAGCCACGCGCGTTTTCCGTTTGGTATTTTCAATTCCAGTGGCCCAAACAGCTAGATTCTCATGCTCGTTGGCAGGGTTTGCCAACCAAGCTTTTCCCGCGGCTGCATCTTTCCCGATGGCATCACCGACCCACTGGCAAAACAATTCACGCGCTTGCAGGATTTCACTGACGGTATCTGGTGCCAAATAATCAAACTCTAGCAACATATTTTTTTCCACGCGTTGATCCCGCGCTGCAAATTTCCATGCATTGCGGGCAATTGCATACATGTTGTATTGAAACCAATAACCAGCAATAATTAACAATCCGCCCGTTTGATCGTCATTTCCCAACAATGAAAAGGGTATGGGATTGTGGATTTCAGCTGGATAATTGCCTTTTGAAATCAGGTTAAAGGACGCAAATTTGGAATTGTGTTTCAATGCCACTGAAAGGCCTGGCCAAAATCCACGGCCTGTCTGCAATTCGCCATCCGCTCCGCGTGAATTGTGATTTGAACCTAATGTAGCTCCGGCGGCCATGTTGCTTTGGCCTTTAATGATGGACGCACACAGAAATGAATTATTGTGATGTTGTTCGTGTGCCGGAAAAATTAAGGAATTAAGTACCTCGCAGCAGGAAATGGTTGAGTTACTTCCTAAAAAAGAGTTAATCAATCGTGCCCCATATTTGAGCTGAGAATGTGCTTCCAAAATAAATCGAACAGCTTTAACGCCGTAAAAAATCCGACAACCTTCATGGATGATACCGTTGACGATTTCACAGCCTTCGCCGATTTGCGTGGAGGCGTTTGGATAAGAAATGATGGTCAAATTCTTGAGTTTATTCGCGCCCTTGATGTAGGCGTCCGAACCCATGTTGACATCCTTAATGATCCCGGTATTTTTGATAACAGTGCGATCGCCAATCTGTCCATAAAACCCTCTTTCCGAAGAAAATTCGGTTTTGGTCAAGTTTAAATATCCTGCTTGAAGTACTTTATCTTCTCGATCTTGCGTCCAAAGAAATGCGTCAGCAGGTCGCATCCCGATAAACGGAACGACTTTTCGGCCACCATTTTCGTTGCCCAATTCAAGCCAAATCCGAATGCGCTCTTCTTCTCCATCTTTGACAATACCATTGCCGAATTTAGCGGTGGGGGTTGTAGCGAGTTCATTGACCTGCAAAATCATGACCTCGTTGCCAATTTGATAGTGGGAGAGGAGATTGACCCGATCTATGGCCACATTATCTCCAAAATCACTCGAAATAATCGTGGAATTATATAGACCCACCGGCATGCGGAGGTTCTTGAATTCGAGGTAACAAGACTCTAATTTTCCAATGCGCACAATGCCAAAAAACCGGCAATTTTTAACCAAATAGGGGTTGAATCCGTCTTTTACCCAAAGATCTTTCCAGTTTTCGGCCTCATTTAAATTGGCCTCTAAAATACTTATTTCGCGCGCTTGAAGTTGGCGGTAAAGACTTTGATTTATGTGGGTATTTCGGTGTTTGAATTCGGTTTCATT
>CAIUGL010000160.1 GCA_903898715.1 uncultured Cytophagaceae bacterium | reverse complement strand
TTTAGTTTGTTGGCTCATCTCCTCCACCTTTTCTACTAAGTCAAGTTTATAGGCTGCCAACTTAGCTGATAAATCCCCATTAGCTAATGCCATAATTTGCATGGCTAATAAGCCAGCATTCTTGGATGCATTTAAGGCAACGGTTGCTACCGGAACGCCGTTTGGCATTTGTAAGATAGAAAGGATAGAATCCCAACCATCTATTGAATTAGATGATTTAACAGGCACTCCGATGACCGGCAAAATAGTCGCCGAGGCAACCATGCCCGGTAGATGTGCGGCACCACCCGCTCCGGCAATAATCACTTGAATACCTCTTTTTTGGGCATTTTGTGCGTAGTCCAACATCTTTACGGGTGTCCGGTGAGCGGATACAATATCCACTTCGTAGGCGACACCAAAATCTTTACACACTTGGATTGCGTCTTGCATTACTGGCAGATCAGAGCTGCTTCCCATGATAATTCCGACCATATTTCAATATTTAACTAATCACGCGGATTAGGTTTTTAACTTGGTTTGCTTTCTCAATAATGGCGTCTTTTGAATCGCCTAAAATGGTAATATGTCCCATTTTACGGAACGGCTTTGTTATTTTCTTTCCATACAAGAATGGGAAAACACCCGGAATTGCCAAAATATCAGCAAGACCTTCGTATTTGGCTGGTCCCGTATATCCTTCCGCACCCAGGAGGTTCAGCATGCCAGAGAAACCAAATGACTTGGTACTTCCTAGTGGCAAGCCTGTGATAGCCCGTAAGTGCTGCTCATATTGGGAACTCTCGTTTCCGCGAATGGTTTGATGTCCCGAATTATGCGGACGTGGAGCAATCTCATTGATTAAGACTTGCCCATCTTTTGTCAAAAACATTTCGACCGCCAAGACACCTACTAACTCCAATGTATTGATTAAATCTACGGCAATCTTTTCAGCTTGCTTTGCGATAGTTGTTGTTATTTCAGCTGGCGAAAACAAGAACTCCACTAGATTTTGCTCAGGATGGAAAACCATTTCTACAGCTGGGAAAACAGCTGTTTCTCCTTGCGGATTCCGAGCAACAATCACGGCCAATTCCTTCTCAAAATCAACTGCCTTTTCTAATAAGCCAGGCGCGTCAAATCCTTTAGTTACACTTGCGGCATCCGCGATATATTGAACTCCTTTCCCGTCATATCCCCCTTTGCCTAGTTTATGGAAAGCAGGGAGGAAATCAATATGTTGGCTTAATGAAGCCTGATTATCTGTCAAAACAAAATCGGCCGTTGGAAAACCATGATCTTTAAAAAACTGCTTTTGCAAGCGTTTATCTTGAATCATCTGTAAAATATGCGGCTGTGGATAGACTTTTTTACCCTCGGATTCCAATTGCTTCAACGCCTCAATATTGACATGTTCAATCTCAATACTAATCACATCGTATTGCTGACCAAATCGATAGACCGTATCATAATCTTGAAAAGAACCTTGTTGGAAATTTGGGGTCAATTGATGGCATGAAGCCTCTGCATCTGGATCAAGACATGCGATTTGTAAGTCTAAATCTACAGCGGCCTGAAGTAGCATGCGGCCTAATTGACCGCCTCCTAATAGACCAATGGAAGGCAACGCTTTATACATAAATTGGAATAGAATGGGTAAAATTACGGCTTTTGTTTTACCTTTGGAAATTATTTACCCTCGCAAACAAAGAAATATCCAATGACAAAGCGCACAATGATCCTAATGGGATTTTTAGCCTTCGCAATCGCTAGCCGATTTTTAGTTGTATTCAATCCCGCTTGGGCAAATTTCTCCCCGATCGCTTCCATGGCACTGTTCGCAGGCGCCTACATTTCAAATCGATATCAAGCCATTTTATGGACGATTTTGCCGATTTGGATTTCGAATATGATATTAAATAACGTTTTCTACGGCCAATATTTTGATGGCTTTTCGTGGGGAATCGACTTTGTACAAGTTGGCCTACTCGCACTCATACCATTTATCGGCGCGCGCATCAAATCATTTGGTGGTTTTATCGGCGGAAATGTGGCTACTGTTTTAGGATTTTTCATCCTGTCTAATTTCGCTGTTTGGGCGGGAGATGCCATCGGGTATGGTTTCTCAGCTGGAAATGCAGTAGTATATGCCAAAGATTTTTCAGGCCTAGTGGCATGTTATGCCAATGCACTTCCATTCTTAAAGAATTCCATTCTTAGCCAATTCGTCTTTTCAGCCGTTTTGTTTGGTGGATTTGAATTTGTGAAATCAAAAAGCCTCGCCTTGCAGCGCTAAAAATAACGAACATAAAAAAAGCCCGAATTTTCATTCGGGCTTTTTTTTAATCTTGTTTGTAGACTTTGCCTTCGCGCATCACGAATTTCATTTTTAAGATATCTTCCATTCGCTGGGTGGGATCTCCATCCACTGCGACAATGTCGGCAAATTTACCCACCTCAATCGAACCGATTGAATCTGATTGTCCCAATAAATCGGCAGCTGCCACCGTAGCAGATTGAATAGCCTCCATCGCTGGCATACCAGCTTCGTGCATCAATAGAAACTCATTCAAGTTTTTACCGTGACCAAATACACCTGCATCCGTCCCAAAGGCGATTTTAACCCCTGCCTTATACGCTTTCCCGAATGTGGATTGGATAATCGGCCCAATAGATTCCGCCTTTTTCTTGACCATTTCTGGGTAATAATTAGGAATCTTAGCTGAATCCGCGACAGAACGTCCTGCGATGATTGTAGGCACATAATAGGTTCCATGTGTTTTCATTAATTCCATTACCTCAGGTGTCATGTAGGTTCCATGCTCAATGGAATTTACGCCACCTAAGATTGCACGCTTCATACCTTCAGCTCCATGGGCGTGAGCAGCAACTCGAAAGCCATAATCTTTTGCCGTTTGAACAATGGCACGAACTTCTTCTTCGGTGAATTGAGCTCCCATACCATCTTTGGCATAGCTTAAGACACCACCCGTAGCTGTGATTTTAATTAAATCAGAACCTTCTTTGTAGCGCTGACGTACGGCTTTCGCTGCATCGGATAAGCCATTAACGACACCATCCTCAGGACCTAAATCCTTTTTAAATGTCTCATTTAATCCATTGGCATCATCCGCGTGGCCACCCGTTGTCGCGATGGAAACACCTGCCGTGAAAATACGAGGACCATCCACGATACCTCTATTGATCGCATTACGTAAACTGATCACCACATGTGATCCGCCTAGATCACGCACCGTCGTAAATCCAACGTTTAATGTTTTCTTTGCGTGAACGAGAGCTTGATAGGCTACGTCACCCGGATTTTTAGTGAATCGATCCAAATACGCATTGGGATTCGTTTCACTTTCCATGTGCACGTGCATGTCTATTAAACCAGGCAAAACGGTCTTGTTTTTCAAATCAATGATGCGATCTGATTTGCCAGCAGGAAGATATCCCGCCTGAACACTTTGAATCTTTTTGCCTTCCACAACAATGGTATAGGCAGTTTGCACTTTCCCGGCCTTCACATCAACCAATTTTCCGCAGTATAATAGCGTTTTCTGTGCAAAAAGGGAGATTGGAGACAGCAATGCAATGAGTAAAATCTGTTTCATTTGATAAAGGGTGTTTAAAGTAACGCTGCCGGGGTCTTCAACCCCGGCAGCGTTTACTGTTCCAACAATGCTACGAAAAAAAATGGATTTTTGTATCCAGAAATCTGATAAAAAAGGGAATAAATCAGGTAGTTGATGATTTCATCAACAAATCTACATGTCCCCAGAAGCTCGGATAAGACTTCGCAACTACGCCTGGCTCATGAATAAGTAGTTCGCGTACTAAGCCAACCGGTGCAAAAGCCATGGCCATGCGGTGATCATCGTATGTTTCAATTTCAGGGCAAGTGCCCTCTTTTTCAAATGACCCCGACAGGGTGTATAAATGATTTGGCTCAACTTCGACTAAACGAGCACCTAATTTGACTAATTCATTTTGAAGCGCTAACACGCGATCCGTTTCCTTCACCTTGAGAGATTCTAAACCAGTCAAATGCAGGGTGATGTTTTTGGCAGCTGCTACTACACAAATGGTTTGCGCTAAGTCCGGGCAATCCGTAAAATCCCAGCTCAATTCGCTGACCGCTTCACACTTGGTCAAGAGGTACCCTCGGCCAGTAAACGTGCTTTTTACACCTAAAGGCAGCATAATATCACGTATCGCAGAATCACCTTGTAACGAATCTTCTTTCAAGCCTAATAACTCCAAAGAGCTATCCTCAAATGGCGACAACGCTACCATCGAATACCAATAACTCGCACCAGACCAATCAGATTCG
>CAIUGL010000159.1 GCA_903898715.1 uncultured Cytophagaceae bacterium | reverse complement strand
TCCCTTTGATTGAATACGCGTTTGTGCAACGCCGGCGGCCAATAAATACGCTTGAACTGCATCCGCACGTGCTTGCGATAATCGATCATTAATTAAATCCGTACCCGTATTATCCGTGTGCCCACTAATCTCAATGCGAAGACTCGGATTGTCTTGCATCACCTGCACCATCCGTTTCAACTCTGGGTCAGATTCTGGCGTCAAGGTCGCCTTGTTCAACTCGAAAAATAAGTTGTTTACCGTCATGGTTGACCCTTTAGCAATCGGCACCATCGTTAAATCACGGTCATCTAATTCCAAATAACGTCCCCGCATTTGGCTTAAATCCAAGTGCAAGGAACTCGGCAAAAATCCATCCGCCTTCGCCGTAATGCCATAGTTGATCCCGTAAGGCAAGACCAATTTATACTGTCCCGTAGATGGATCCGGCGTCGCTTGGCCAATAATCTTTCCCGTTTTTAAATCCTCATACGCGACAGATGCTCCACCAGGCACCACCCCTGTAGCATTCAAAATTTTACCGGAAAGTAATACTACGGCCGACGAGGTCTCCGATGATGCAATGCGTGGGCTCGACTTCACATCCTGTTGGATGATCGGCTCCTCTTTCGCCACCGCAGCAACGACCGGCTCCGGCTCCACCGCAATCCGAAAAATATCCTTCTTTCCCGTTTCAGTAGATGACAAAAAATAGGCAAAATCACCTTTCGCAGATAACGTATAGTAAGCATCGTACGCTGGCGTATTCACCGGCGGTCCAATATTCACCGGCTTTCTCCACGATGTCCAGCCCTGACCCAAGCGCTTCGTCATGTAAATATCTTGACTACCCTGGCCACCCGGTCGGTCCGAAGAGAAATACATCGTCATCCCATCCGCCGCTAAAAAGGGCGTCGTTTCTGAGTATTCCGAATTAATGGCATCCGACAATTTTTCAGGTTTGGTCCATCCACCCGTCTGCAAAAAACTCACATAAATATCATCCCGGTCACTCTTCTTCTTCTCCGAAAATGCGAGCAAAAGCGTCTTCCCGTCCATCGACAAATAGGCATACTCATTGAGCCCTTTACTCATCCGCTCGTAATTGGGAATGTTGATTTTCTCGGGAATGGACCAACCGCTAATCTGTTTCTTAGCTAAAGAAAATCCACGCGTTTCATAGTTGCCATTGACATACGAACCTTTCAACAAGATGGTTTGGCCATCTGGCGAAATCGATAAAATAGTATTGTATTGATCGCGATTCAGCACATCCGGCATACGTCGCGCCGTGGACCACGCCTCACCTACACGTTCGCTATACCAGATATCCTGTGATCCCGCCACCGTCTCCGAACCCTGCGTTCCATACTTATTGGCCGGATGATTCTTCCTGCCAAAAAACAAAGTATTCCCATCAGGAGCCATCACCGGGTTTAATTCCGAGTAATCACTATTGATCGCAGAACCCAAATTCTCCGGTTTTTGCTGCGCGAAAATCGTGCTCGCACTCACTAAAATCACACAAATTATCCGCGATAAATCCATTTCTTTTCCATTTTTTCTGGCTCATAAGCCATCATCCAGTCGATCAACACATCTGGATCTTGTTCCACCTGCAAGGCTTCTAAATTAGGTAATTTCAAAAATCCCTCATCCACCATGTGCTGCATTTGAGCTAATAAATGGTCGTAATAGCCATTGGTATTCAGGATGGAAATCGGCATTTGGTGTAAATCTAATTGCTTCCAGGTCAACATCTCAAAGAGTTCATCCAACGTCCCAAATCCACCTGGCAAGGCGATTACCCCATCCGCGCGATTCGCCATCAATTGCTTGCGCGCATGCATGGATTCCGTGATAAAGCACTCCTGAATTCCCGTATGCTTGACTTCCCAAGGTTCCATAAACGAGGGAATCACCCCCACGCAATGGCCGCCAATTTTTAAATATTCATCCGCCAGGACTCCCATAATTCCCACACTTCCTGCACCAAAAATCAACTCACAATCATAGCGTTTCAACGCATGTACGAGGCGCTTTGCTTCCTGTTCATAAATCTCATTATGCCCCTTAGACGACCCACAATACACTAAAATTTTCTTAGACATGTACTAATTGTTTAATCGCTTCCGAGAAGCGCTTGTATGTAAACGTAAAACCAAGCTCGTTTTGTATTTTTTGAGACGAAACAAAATTTCCGCCCGTCACCAAACAAGCCATCTCACCTAATATCAGGCGTAACATGAAGGCCGGAACATGCGGCCACCAGACCGGTCGGTGTAACGCTCCTGCAATCTCCTGGGTCATCGCCGCATGCGTCAATGGTTCTGGTGCGACCGCATTATAAACACCAACTGCGCGTTCGTCCGTCAGCGCCTGCGCAAACATCCGGACTAAATCATCCCGATGAATCCACGACTGCCCTTGATTTCCGTCGCCTAATATAAAGCCTGCAAACAAACGAATCGGTAAAGCCAACACCGGAAAGATTCCCCCATCACGCTCCATCACCAAGCCGATGCGTAATTTCACCACACGTAATCCTGACATTTCATCTACCGCATCTTCCCAGGCGCGCGTACATTCCGCTAAAAAATCTGATCCCGATTCGGTGGTTTCCACACATGTTTTTTGGCCTGAATCCGCGCCATAATACCCGATTGCCGAAGCTGAAATTAAGGTATGCACCTGATGCTTCTCTGTCCGTAAAACACGCGCTAAAAGTCGGGTCGAATCCACGCGCGAGGCAATTAATTCTTTTTTACGCGCAGTGGTCCAACGTTTATCGGCAATCCCAGCACCTGCCAAATGAACAATGGCATCAATCCCATCCAAGACGCTCGGATCCATGGTTTGGTTCACCACATCCCAACCGGATTTACGCGACAAAATGCGCACTTCGTGACCAGCAGCTTGCAAGTATGATTGCAGTGCCTGTCCGATAAACCCGGTTCCTCCCGTGATGAGAACGTGCATTAATTTCCTTTTTTGATTGCCTGATAAATGACTTCATTAATACCCGTCCGAATATTCGCATCCGAAATACGACTATTATTCCGAGTTGGGTACACGCGATTCGACAAGAATACATAGACAATATCATGCACGGGATCTACCCATGTATACGTTCCTGTAAATCCAGAGTGACCAAAGCTCTCTTGGCTAGCGGATTCCGCAGCAGAAATACCTGGCTTTTTACGATCTGGCTTATCAAAACCAATCCCGCGACGTGCATTTTCTTCCATCGAGAATGGATAGGAAGTCCATTGCTTAACCGTCTTTTCATCGATGAATTGCTTGCCGCCATAATAGCCTTTTTGCAAATACATTTGCATCAATTTCGCGAGGTCATTTGCATTGCCAAACAAACCTGCGTGGCCACTAATCCCGTCTAAAAGCGCTGCACCCTCATCATGCACTTTGCCATGGATCAAGGTTTTGCGGAACAGCGAATCGTATTCAGTAGGCACAATACGTGCTAACGGAAAATACTTTTCAGCCTGATAAACCAATGTCTTTGCCCCCAAAGGTTTATAAAAAGTATCCGACAAATAATTCGTCCACGTCTTTCCTGTCATGCGTGTGGAGATTTGCGGCAATAAATAATACGATAAATCTGAATACACATATTCCTTTTTGTCGCGTAGCGCAGAGCCTTTTATCGCCTCGGTAATCATCGCGCCCATGCTGCGGTGCGCCCATAAATTAGGTGCCACTTGCATCGGATATTCTTCCGAAACGGCATAGGAAAGTGTGCGTGGTTTCCATCGGGTCACCTCATTTTTTAGATCGACGCACGTATCCCACATCACTTTTTGATTTTGTTTGATGCGCTTTAATCGTTCCGCAGCATTCGATTTTAACACATATTTATTCACAAAAGCATCTGCATCGAACTGCTTGCGGTATTTTTTACTATGCAAAATCATGTTCGTGCTATCCACATAATCTTGCCAAAACGGAATCCATGCCCGCAAACGTGCTTGGTGCGTCAGAATATCTAGGTATTTTAAGTCACTTTTATTGCTCGTATCAAAACCTGGAATCAAACTTCCCATCGTAGTTTGCACTGAGAATTTCCCTTCATCTTGCCACTTCATCAGTGCCGGTACAGAAGTTGAAATTTTCGTAATCGATGCCAAATCGAAAATATCACTGGTCTTCATCGGATCTTTCGATTCATACGTTTGGGTCCCAAACGCCTTGTGGTAAATCACTTTCCCTTCTTTGGCAATCAATACAACAGCGCCTGGTGCACCTTTGATATCGATAGCTTTTTGTGCCAATGAGTCTACTTTCCGATTCAGAAACTGGCTCGAAAGACCCACCGCTTCCGGAATAACTTGATACTGTAATCTGCCTAATGAAGGCGTCATCACGCCCATCCCCGCCGGATACTCGGCAGATGCGCTAACCGGCAATTTACCTTCTGCCGCAATCCCACCAAAAATCGCCATCGCCGCAGCTTCTTGTTGGGCAATTCCATCCTGATACGTTAAAACAAGACCGGCAGTCTTGTTCAAATTCTCAAACGACTTGAAGGTAAAGGGATTCGCAAAATGGGTATAAATGGCTTTTTCAGTAGCAAACCGACTGACCAATGCCTGAATCTTTGGTTTGATGGCGTAATTATTGGCTGGGCGGTAAGAGATTCCATGAAGGCCAACAAGCACAACGTCGACATTTTTGAGTGCGTTTTCAACACGCGTAATGGTGCTATCTGCCGAATTTTCATCGAGGTAGTAGTGGTCCATTTCCATGTAGTTTTGGGCCATCTTCTGGAATTCGGTTGGAAAAACAGATCCATAATTCGCTTTACCGATCGCAAGCGTAGCAATCTTCAAACTGTCTAATTGCCGAATAGGAATCAATCCTTTCGGATTTTTCAACACGGTCACGGTTTTTTCAGCCAGCGTACGCTTTAATATCTCCGCGTTAATCGGGTTCAAGTCTTCGATCAACTGCTTGATTTGGGTAGGCTGATATTGATCAAGTCCTGCCCACGCTTTGGCATTTAATATTCTGCGG
This sequence comes from uncultured Cytophagaceae bacterium, assembly GCA_903898715.1. Taxonomy (GTDB): domain Bacteria; phylum Bacteroidota; class Bacteroidia; order Cytophagales; family Spirosomataceae; genus Aquirufa; species Aquirufa avitistagni. Next base: position 6,490 of record CAIUGL010000159.1, on the reverse strand, counting down.
ACACGCAGGTCTAATTCCGCTTCCGTAATTTCCCCGTCGGTAAGCGCCTTTTTGATCGCGTTAAACGCGGCAGGAACATCCACAAATGTTTCAAGGATGTCGTTGCCGGCTAGAAAAGCTTTCACGTTTGCCTGTCCTTCGGGGAACATTTTAGTAGCTCCTTTCATATCCATGGCGTCTGTGAAGACAAGGCCCTGGAATTTTAGTTGGTCTCTAAGAAGTCCGGTAACAATCGGCTTGGACATCGTGGACGCCAAATTCGCAGTTGAATCCAAGGACGGAATACTTAAATGGCCTACCATCACCCCTTGCAACCCTTTGTCGATGAGCTCCGCATAGGGAAATAATTCCAAACTATCCAGGCGTGCGCGGTTATGGGTTAAGACGGGGATATCGTAATGGGAATCGACTCCAGTATCGCCGTGGCCGGGAAAGTGTTTGGCAGAAGTTATGATTCCACCTTTTTGCAGGCCACGCATGTAGGCTAATGATTTCTGAGTGACTTGATTTCTGTCTTCACCAAAAGACCGGAAGTTGATGACCGGATTATTCGGATTATTATTCACATCCACCACAGGTGCATAATTGATATGCACACCCATTCGTTTACACTGCTGCGCTATCTGAAAACCCATTTTTTCAATCAACGCGTCGTTGCCTTGCATCGCTCCGAGGGTCATTTGATACGGATAGCGAACCGTCGAATCGAGGCGCATATTTAAGCCCCATTCAAGGTCCATCCCGATGAAAAGGGGTACTTTGGACATGGCCTGAAGTTTATTGACCAGTCTGGCTTGGGTAGTAGGGTATCCTGCAAAAAGTACGAATCCGCCCACATGGTAATTGCGAACGATGTCAAAAAGTCGCGTAGTATCGTAAATGGGATTGGAATTTCCGCGGGGCATGAGCACTTGTCCGATTTTCTGGTCGACGCTTAGTGAGGCCATGACGGAGTCTACCCATGTAGATTTGGTATGGGGAAAGAGGTCTTTTTGGCTGAAGGCGGGAATTGAAAATAGCAGGGAAAGGCAGGCTAATGCGGCAAAAAATCGTCTCATAGGTGTTGATTAGTCTGTGAAAATACGGAATGTTTGGGATTTTTTTCGCCGAATTTTCGCAAGCGAGAAAGGAATTGTATTTTTGAGGCTTAATCTGATGAACGTATGAGAAAAAAAATTGTTGCTGGAAACTGGAAAATGAATAAAACGGCTGCTGAGGCATTCGTTTTGGCTACTGAGGTAGCTCAATTAGTGAAGTCGGACGTTCCGGCGGACGTACAAGTGATTATGGCGACGCCGGCCTTGTACTTAACAGGTGTTTCTCAAGTCGTTGAGGGCATGTCAAATTTAGCCGTTGCGGCACAAAACTGTCACGAAAAAGCTTCTGGCGCCTATACAGGTGAGATTTCAGCGGTGCAATTAGCATCCGCTGCGATTCCTTATGTATTGATTGGCCACTCGGAGCGTCGTGAATATTTTGCGGAATCGAATGAGCAGTTGGCTGCCAAAGTTGACGCAGCTTTAGCCAACGGCATCACACCTATTTTCTGCTGCGGCGAGAGTTTATCATTGCGTGAGGGTGGTGATTTCTTAGCGTTTGTAGCGGATCAATTAACGGCAAGTTTATTTCATTTGTCGGCAGAGGAATTCGGAAAAGTAGTCATTGCTTACGAGCCTATTTGGGCGATTGGAACTGGCTTAACGGCTTCGGCTGGGCAGGCACAAGAGATGCATGCACATTTACGTGTACATATTGCTGCCAAATACGGCGCTACTGTCGCGGATGATTGTTCCATTTTATATGGTGGATCTTGTAATGCGAAGAATGCGCAAGAGATTTTCGCGGGTCCAGATGTGGATGGCGGCTTGATCGGTGGTGCTTCCTTGATCGCGGCGGATTTCATTACAATCGCCAAATCGTTTTAACTAGATGCTGCCGGCTTTATCCGCCGGCAGCGTTTTTGAATTTCTATGTTAGTAATCGCATTTGATGCCGACGATACCCTATGGGTCAATGAACCTTATTTTCGCGAAAGTGAGGAGGAATTTGCTGCGTTGTTTGAGGACTTTTTGCCCATGCATCAGACGCAACAGGAACTCTTTAAAACGGAGATGGATAACCTAGCCCTCTATGGCTATGGCGTGAAGGGATTTATGCTTTCAATGGTGGAAACGGCGGTTCGGATTACGGGAGGAACGCTATCTGCTGAAGGAACTGCTCGAATTTTGGACATCGGCAAACGCTTGTTGGCCCGCGAAAATGAGCTCCTAGAAGGCGTAGAAGAAGTTTTATCTACCCTGTCTTCCAAATATCGTTTAGTCGTTGCGACGAAAGGTGATTTACTAGATCAGGAGCGAAAACTGCGCCAATCCGGTTTAGAAAAATACTTTCACCACATTGAAATCATGTCGGACAAGCGGACGGCAGATTACTTAAAATTAATCAAGCACTTAGACATTGCCCCTGATCAGTTTATGATGGTGGGAAACTCCTTAAAATCGGATATTATTCCTGTCTTGGAAATAGGTGGACACGGGGTTCATGTGCCATTTCATACGACCTGGGCACACGAAGTGGTGAGTCATCCGGTGGTACATCCGCAGTTTCGGGAGGTAGGCCTGTTGGCTGATATTCTAGAATTCTTGTAAGAAATTCTGATTGGTAAAATTAGACGCCTTCTGCGACAACTTCATTTACTTCAGGAATCATGCGCGTCATTAAGGTTTCGATTCCTGCCTTTAACGTCATTTGAGAAGATGGGCACCCTGAACAAGAGCCCTGTAATAATACTTTCACTTGGCCAGAAACCTCGTCGAATGAATGAAATGAAATGGCTCCGCCGTCAGATTCAACAGCCGGACGTACATATTCTTCTAACACTTGCTTGATTTTACCGATAATCTCGGTATCCGAAACGCCCTCCTCATTGATGACTGCATCTGGCAAGACAAAAACGGGACGTTTTTCGGCAAAATACTGCTTTAAATACTGCTTAATTCCAAATAATTCATCTTCCCAAGCCGCATTTTCAGTTTTGGTTAAGGTGATGAAATTAGTTGTAATGAAAACGCGACTCACAAATTCAAATCCAAATAATGCGACAGCAAGCGGCGAATTTTTCTCTTTAGTTAATCCATCAGCTGGTTGCGTATAGTCGAACGACATACCCTCAGGCAACAATTCCACATTGAAAACGAATTTCATGGAATGCGGATTTGGCGTAGACTCAGTGTAAATATGGATTTGGGGAGTAAGCATTACGGGTAAGTTATGGAAGCTAAACCACTAATTTAGGCACAAAGTTTCCGAAAAATAAAAAAACCTGGCATGAAAATACCAGGTTTTTTAAAAAATCTAGAAAAAACTACTCAGCAGCAGCTTCTTTTTTCTTCGCTGGAGCTTTCTTCGCTTTTGGCGCAGCTTCAACGGCTACTTCAGCAACAGCTGCTTCAACAGCCGGAGCCGCTTTTTTCGCTGGAGCTTTTTTCGCTACCGGTGCCACAGGTGCCGCCGCTGCCACAGATGGCAAAACGTGCACGAATGAACGACCTTTAAATCCTTTTTTGAAAGCAACTACACCATCCGCTAAAGCAAATAATGTATGATCTTTTCCAAGACCTACATTTTCACCTGGGTTGTGCGCTGTTCCTCTTTGACGTACGATAATGTTACCAGCGATAACTGCTTGGCCTCCAAATAACTTAACGCCAAGACGTTTACTATGTGATTCGCGCCCGTTTTTCGACGATCCGGCGCCTTTCTTATGTGCCATGTTTTTTTATTTTATGCGTATAAAACGCTAATGTTCAATTATTTAACAGAAATACCTTCGATTAACACCTGTGTCAAATCTTGACGGTGTCCATTCATTTTTTGGTATGATTTTCTACGTTTCTTTTTGAAGACCAAAACCTTCTCGCCACGAACGTGTGCTAAGATTTTAGCTTGAACAGTCGCACCAGCTACTGTGGGTGCTCCTACGGAAATCTTTCCGTCATTGTCAACAAGTAATACCTTGTCGATAACCAGTGCAGCGCCTTCCGCTCCCGCCAAACGGTGGGTGTATACGGTACGGTCTTTTTCTACTTTAAATTGCTGCCCGGCAATTTCTACGATTGCGTACATTTTAGATGTATTTAAGTGAAACAATCCCACGAGGCCAGGTCGTTACCTTTACAAAGCCTTTTAAATGGGGTCGCAAATATAAAAAGTATTTAGAACAAAGGCAAACCCTAGTCGTAAATAAATTCTCCGTAAGTACTTTTTATCGTCAATTTCTTGACTGGAGCCGCTTCCACGCGGCCAACAACCCGAGCCGGAATGCCAAATGACTCCGAAATCTGCATGATCTCCTCCGCAAATTCAGGCGCCACATAAATCTCCATCCGGTGACCCATATTAAACACCTGATACATTTCCTGGAAGCTTGTGCCACTCTCTTTTTGAATCAAATCAAACAGCGGTGGAATCGGAAATAAATTATCCTTAATCACATGAACGCCCTCCACAAAGTGCATCACCTTCGTCTGCGCACCACCCGAACAATGCACCATGCCATGAATCTGTGCCCGCATAGCGCCTAAAATGGCCTTAATAACCGGCGCATAGGTGCGCGTGGGCGACAAAATTAATTGGCCTACATTTAAAGGCGTGCCCGGTACCGCTTCTGTTAAGGAACGAGATCCTGAATACACTAAATCAGATGGAACCGATGGATCAAAACTCTCCGGATATTTTCCAGCGAGGTAATTGCCCAACACGTCATGACGCGCTGAAGTCAAGCCATTGCTTCCCATTCCGCCATTATACGTCTTTTCATAGGTCGCTTGGCCATCTGATGCTAGGCCGATAATCACATCGCCCGCCTGAATGTTGCCATTCGAAATGACATCCGAACGCTTCATCCGACCAATCACCGTACTATCTACAATAATCGTGCGGACCAAATCCCCTACGTCGGCCGTTTCACCTCCGGTACTATATATGCCTAAACCATTCTCCCGCAACATCTCCAACACCTCTTCGGTCCCATTGATAATCTCCGCAATCACTTCACCTGGAATCAAATTTTTATTCCGACCGATCGTGCTCGAAAGCAACATTTGATCCGTCGCCCCCACACAAATCAAATCATCCGTATTCATCACGACCGCATCTTGTGCAATCCCTCTCCACACGGAAATGTCCCCTGTTTCTTTCCAATATAAGTAGGCCAAAGACGACTTCGTCCCCGCTCCATCTGCATGCATGATGTTGCAAAAATCCGCATCTCCACCCAAAATATCAGGAGAAATCTTGCAGAAAGCCTGCGGAAACAAACCCTTATCTAACTTGGCAATGGCCTTATGAACATCTTCTTTAGAAGCCGAAACTCCCCGTTGCATGTAGCGATCGGTTGACATATTATGCTTTGGTTAATTGAGCAAATTCTTTGGCAAAATACGTCAGGATGACCTGAGCGCCTGCCCGTTTAATCGATAATAAACTTTCCAACATCGCCTTCTCGCCGTCCAACCAGCCATTTTGAGCGGCCGCTTTGATCATGGCATATTCGCCCGAAACATTGTATGCGGCTATTGGTAAATTCGAATTTTCGCGCAACAAAGCAATGATATCTAAATAGGCCAAAGCGGGCTTTACCATGAGAAAATCCGCGCCTTCTGCCTCATCTAATTCCAATTCAATTAATGCTTCCCGACGATTCGCAGGATTCATTTGATAGGATTTTTTATCGCCAAATTTAGGTGCCGACTCCAATGCATCCCGGAACGGGCCATAAAAAGCGGACGCGTATTTGGCGGTATAGGCCATAATTCCCACTTGCGAGAATCCTGCGCCATCCAATGCTTCGCGCAAATAACCAACCCGACCATCCATCATGTCAGATGGGCCGATTAAACGAGAGCCCGCTTGCGCTTGCGCAATGGCCATTTTGGCAAGAATCGGCAAGGTTTCATCGTTTAAGATTTGACCATCTTTCACGATTCCGTCATGTCCATCCGAACTGTATGGATCCATGGCTACATCGGTCAATAAAGATATCTCTGGGAAACGGCTCGAAACCGCATGAATCGCATCTAGATACAAAGAGCCTTTTCGGTGACTCTCCGAGGCAATTGAGTCTTTTAACGACTCCTCCACCTGTGGAAATAAGGCGAATGAACGAATGCCTAAGGAGACACACGATTCAATTTCTTTTAACAATAAGTCCGTTGAATAACGAAAAATGCCCGGCATGGAGGAAATTTCCGTTTGGATTCCCGAACCAGCCTGAACAAATAGTGGGAATAACATGTCCTTCACCGACAGGCGAGTCTCCTCCACCATATCACGAATGACAGCACTTTGACGATTTCTACGGGGCCTTTGTAGCATAACGATGAATTTAAGCGACAAAGGTAGGAATTTATTGCGGCAGTTTGGACAGGATTTCGCTTAATTTCAGCTGTACTTGATGGAGCGCCGCCGCCTGTTCCGCAAATTCCCCTCG
>CAIUGL010000158.1 GCA_903898715.1 uncultured Cytophagaceae bacterium | reverse complement strand
GGTGTACATCTCCGTGAATTGTTGGTGAAAATCCTTCAACATCTTCTCGTCATTCTCATCATACCCGATTGAAACGCGAAGTTGCGGAATGCCGTATTTGTCTTTCAGCTGATTGTCCAATCGAACGGTTGAATGAGCTTTTGGAATCGTCTCCCCCATCATGCCCACATTGATGTGCCAGTTGCCGAGCTTTTGGTTTAACAAGGCATGCTTTAAGGATTCGCCTACATGCTCTTTGGCATTTTCAACCATCCGGCTGGCGGTGAGATTACTCGCATAGCCCCGTAAGAAATCCGTTTCTTGTTTATAGACATTTCTGAATCGCGGGATATATCCGGAGGTTGGCCTTTTGCCACCGGTTGTTTTATCCAATTCCCCATCGTATTCCGCCGTGATTCGCCCGCGGTAACTATGGAAAGCCATGTGTGTTCCAAGTATTCCTGAGTCATTTCCCAGGCCATTGGGGAAGCGAGATGAAATGGAATTTAGTAGGATTAAATTCGTTGCCAAAGGCGAGGCATTCACAAAAATGATCGAGGCATAATATTCCTCCATGTCATGTGTCAGCGCGTTGACAACACGCACGCCGGTTGCCTTATTTTTCTTCTCGTCGTAGATAATCGAATGAACGACCGAGTGTGGTTTCAAGGTCAAATTCCCTGTCTGATATGCCGCAGGTAAGGTAGCCGAATTGCTACTAAAATACCCGCCATACGGGCAACCACGTTCACAGAGCGTCCGACTTTGGCACTGACTTCTACCTACTGAATGATGAATTTTATCGGCCTGACTTAAGTTGGCCGTCCGCGCACTAATCACATGCCGATCCGGATATTTATTCTTTACTACCTGGCCAAAATGTTTCTCCACGCAGTTCAACTCATAAGGCTTCAAAAACTCTCCATCCGGCAAAGTTTCTAAACCATCTTTATTGCCAGAGATCCCAGCAAATTTTTCTACATAACTGTACCAAGGGGCTAGGTCATTGTAGCGAATGGGCCAGTCGACCGCAAAGCCATCGCGTTCCGGACCTGTGAAATCAAAATCACTCCAGCGCTGCGTGTGTCTTCCCCATAAAAGCGATCGCCCGCCTACGTGATAGGCTTGAATCCAGTCGTAGGGCTTGTCTTGGATGTAGGGTTGTTCGCCGTCTTTGGTTAAAAAATGGGATGTAGCTTCGGTAAAAATGAAATTCTTGCTGGCGGTTTTATATTCTTTTTTGAGGTCTATGGGTACTTGGCCTCGGTGGGGAAAATCCCACGGATTGTGCATCATGGTCGGGTAATCCGTCACCTGTTTAACATCCCGACCGCGATCTAAGAGTAAGGTTTTTAGGCCTTTCTCGGTGAGTTCTTTGGCGGACCAACCGCCACTGATTCCGGAGCCGATGACGATGGCGTCAAATGTATTTTTATCTTTTTGACCCATGAGTTAAATCCAATAAGCGTTGAAGTTTTTAGCGAAATGTGGAAAGGCAATTTCGGGCTCCGCAATTTCCATATGCCAAAGTTTCTCCCATTCAAAACTATAATAGCCCGAATATCCACCCGATTTTAAGGCGTGAAGCGCTTCTTTAACCGGGGCGTTTCCTTCACCTAGTAGCGTATAGGTTTCGCCTTTTTCGGTTAATTGTGCATCCTTGATATGTGTGTGGAAAATGTATTTTTTCAATTGTTTATACATGTCGGCGGGCGTCTCTTTCGTCACCGACCACATATTAAAGAAGTCCCAAACAAGGCCAACGTTCATATGATTTGCCTCTTGCATGATATGCAAAAGCATGTCGCTTTTGATGACTTTTCCGTGTGATTCCAGCAACACTTTGACCCCACTTGATTTCGCATAATCGCCTAATTCAACTAAGCTTGAAATGATGGCGCCGATAGTTGCTTTTTCGTCTTGATCTTTGGGAAGGTCGTTCGGAAAAACACGTATAAAAGGGCAGTTTAATTGTTGGGCCAAATCAATGTATTTCTTTGCATCATCTAGATTGCTTTGTCGCTTTTTCGGATCCAGAAAATGCATATTGGCTGATGAACCTAGATTCACAATTTTAAGATTTTTATCCTCCGCCTCCCGTCTTGTAGCCGCCAAGTTTGACGCTGAAAAGATGGGATTTTTGGGAAGGTCTAAGTCGCCTTTGATCCCCCTGATTTCAATACCGCTGTAGCCATTTGCGGAGGCGTGTTGTAGAGCTTTTGAGAATGTCCAAGCTGGACAACCGAGTGTGGAAAAGGACAAAAGGGGTTTAACTGGAGCTGCGAAATCCAAGGCTGATAGGCCTAATAGTCCTGAGCTTTGCTTCAAAAATTCCCTACGGTTCGTCATAAATACTCGAATTTTAAATAGAAAGCCAATGTAATGTATTCAATGCAAATTGCTTCCAATCGTAGTCTGCCACTTGCATCCCCGCTGAAAATTTGACGGACTTCATCATCACGTACATCGCCGTAAATCCATTGCAATCGCCTAGGGCAACTACTTTTCCTTTGCCAAATTTCCCCGCCAAACCCTGCGAATTTGCCGTTCCGGAGGGTGCACTGCCACTGTACTTTTTAATGGTGGCCGATGGCGAAAGCTTG
>CAIUGL010000157.1 GCA_903898715.1 uncultured Cytophagaceae bacterium | reverse complement strand
GAGTTAAGAGGTTGACGATTATTTTTATACCTCTCACCTCTCACTTCTTAACTCTCACCTCTCACCTCTCACCTCTCACCTTGTTTTGCATAAAAAAAGCCCCAAGATTTCTCTTGAGGCTTTTTTAAAATAAATATCAAACTTTAAGCTGTTGCAGCATTCATCACTTCCGTTTGCTTTCGGATAGACTCTAAGTGCACCAATTTAAATAGTTCTTCAACAAATTCTGGATATAAGGCTAAGCCTTTCGCTTGGTTTGCGCGATCATTGTGCAATTGCTTCCAACGATCCAATTGTAAAACCGCCACGTTATTATCACGCTTGTACTCGCCTAATTTTTCAACAACCGACATACGTGCCGCTAAAACTTCTAACAATTCACGGTCGATGTTGTCAATTTTCTCACGAAGACCTGCTAACTCATCAGAGAAGTCGGCCCCGTAATTTGCATTACGAACCTCTAATTCACGCAACATCTCCCCTAATTTCTCAGGCGTAACTTGTTGTGAAGCATCAGACCAAGCAGCATCCGGATCGCGGTGCGTCTCGATAATCATACCATCGTAGTTCAAATCTAAAATACGTTGAGATAATTCCATCAACAAAGCACGCTTACCCGCCATGTGCGAAGGATCTCCGATCAAAGGCATTTGTGGGAACAAACGCTTTAATTCTACCGCCATTGCCCACATAGGTGAATTACGATATTTCGTTTCTTGCGCATTCGAGAAACCACGGTGAATAGCACCTAATTTCTTAATACCAGATCCTTGTAAACGCTCGAAAGCACCTACCCAAAGAGCTAAATCTGGATTAACCGGATTCTTAACCAATACAGGAATATCCACGCCCTTCAACGCATCCGCTAAATCTTGTACATTAAATGGATTAACAGTCGTACGAGCTCCAATCCACAAAACATCAACACCATATTTCAATGCCAATTCAATGTGCTCTGGAGTCGCTACTTCAATCGCAAGCGGTAATCCTGTTTCTTTCTTCGCTTCTACTAACCACTTTAAAGCTGGCTCTCCCATCCCTTCAAAACTACCTGGACGTGTACGTGGCTTCCACACACCTGCACGCATAATGTGTGCATATCCTTCCGCTTTAATACGGCGAGCAGTTTCTAATACTTGCTCCTCAGTCTCGGCAGAACAAGGACCCGCAATAATCAACGGTTTTCCCCCTGTCTGAATCCACTCCTGCATAGGTACTATGTCTAAATTGGCATTCATATTTTTTGGATTAACAAGGACCAAAGGCCCCTAATTTTTTGTTTATTAATTTCTAAAAATTCCGAAAATCGGAAGATATTATCGCTTATATTTGCACCCTACTTTTGAAATAAATGAATCAACCTTCGTATTCAAAGACCTTGAATCAATTATCATTCGAAGACACAAAAATTGCCTTCTCATCAAAAACTGATTTCAAACTCAGCAAATCCTATTGGATTTTCGCTGCTATGAATCAAATTTGGATTGTAAAGTTAGGGACTTTTTTCATCAAATTGCTCCTTTTCCTACATTTTCCCATCAAAAAACTCATCAAATCAACCCTTTTTGAGCAATTTTGCGGTGGCGAAAGCATCGAAGAGTGCCAAAAAATTATAGCCGAACTTCACAAAGGAAAAATTGGCACCATCCTAGACTACTCCGTGGAAGGTGAAGAAAGTGAAAAATCTTTCCAAAAAACTAAATCAGAAATTCAGGAAACGATCCGAAAAGCCCACCAAGATTCAGCAATCCCTTTCGCTGTATTTAAAATGACGGGAATTTTTCAAGCAGAACTATTGGAAGAATTTCAAACCGAATCCGGACTAACAGAAGAAAACGAAGCTGCGTTTCAACATAGCAAAGATATCTTAACGGAGATTTGCCAACTCGCCGCTGATTTGCACGTAAAATTATTCATCGACGCCGAAGAAAGTTGGATTCAAACTACGATTGATGTTTTGGCGTACGAAATGATGGAAAAGTTTAATAAAGACGAAGCCATTATATTCAATACCTACCAGATGTACCGCGTAGATATGTTGGCAAATCTCACCGAGGCCATCGCTACCGCTGAAAAGAAAGCATACCATTTAGGTGTTAAACTTGTCCGCGGCGCCTATTTAGAAAAAGAAAGACTAAGAGCTCATGAAGACGAATACTCCGAGCCCTTGCACAAGGAAAAAGAAGCAACCGATCACGATTTCAATCAAGGTATGCTTTTGTGCTTGGAACACATTGGCGCAGTCAATTTTTGCTTAGGAACACATAACGAAGCAAGTTGCCTCCAGTTAACCCAAGCCATGGCTGAGGTACACATCCCTAACAACCATCCACATATTTATTTTGCTCAATTGCTGGGTATGTCCGATAACATCAGCTATAATTTAGCCGCTGCCGGGTATAATGTCGCTAAATATGTGCCTTACGGGCCGGTTGAATCGGTGATGCCCTATTTATTCCGTCGAGCAGACGAGAATAGCTCAATTGCCGGGCAGACATCCCGTGAATTCTCACTCCTACAAAAAGAAGTACGTCGTAGAAAAACTGCCTAATGAAATCTAACTTCCGTTATTTTCTGCTTAGTCTACTCATTATTTTCTTGGATCAATTGATCAAGATCAGTGTTCATTTCTTTATGGAACCTGGGTATTTCGGTCAGATTGAACTCATTGGACCCTATGTGAAATTACATTATACATTAAATCCAGGCATGGCTTTTGGTATGCAATTAGGATCCGAGTACGGCAAATTGATTCTTACCTTGTTTCGCATTGTTGCCATGTTTGCGATTGGTTATTTCTTGTACCAACTAACCACCAAGAATAATAAGCCTCTATTGCTTACCAGTGTTGCACTCGTTCTTGGAGGAGCCGTAGGGAATTTAATTGACTCAGTGTTCTATGGAATTTGGTTCGATAACGCACCTGTTGAGTCGCCCATTCGACTTTTTCATGGCCAAGTCATTGATATGTTTTTCTTTGATTTCTGGGAAGGGATTTTGCCCACGTGGATTCCCGTATGGGGTGGTAGCTATTACTCTACCCCCATCTTTAACTTTGCTGATGCTGCAATATTTTGTGGAGTAGTCATTATCTTACTCTTCCAAAATAAACTCTTCCAAAAAGAAGAATAACGCACATGGGCGACTATTCGCTTTTCCTATTTCTAGCGCTGCTTGCTGAGATCATTGGCACAGTCAGCGGATTTGGCTCATCCATTCTTTTTGTACCAATAGCCTCTATTTTTCTAGACTTCAAATTGGTACTCGGCATAACCGCCGTTTTTCATGTGTTTAGCAACCTGGCAAAAATCTATTTATTCCATGAGGGGATAGACAAAAAAATCGTCATCAAACTTGGCGTACCTGCCGTTATCTTCGTTACCATCGGTGCCCTACTAACGAATTACATTCCTCAGAAGTCGATCGAATTAGCGATGAATATGCTCATTCTTGCCCTTGCGATTTATTTAATATCCGGACATGCGAGATCACTACAAAAAACAAACACAAACCTGTATGTAGGAGGAACCATTTCTGGTTTTTTAGCTGGATTAATTGGCACGGGTGGAGCCGTTCGAGGCATTGTCTTAACCGCTTTCGGCCTAGAAAAAAATGTGTTTATTGCCACCTCCGCCATCATAGACCTAGGCGTGGATTCAAGTCGCGCTGCAGTATACATCGCCAATGGTTATTTTACTAAGGAACACCTAGTCCTAATCCCTTTTTTAATCCTAATCAGTATCGCAGGATCTTATCTGGGAAAATTAGTTTTACGTCGAATTCCAGAAAAAGCCTTCCACTATGTGGTGCTTAGTGTAATTGGTGTGACCGCACTCCTACAAACCATCAAGTATTTCTGGTAACATGTAGCGACGCGATACCTAGCGTCTAAATCAAAATAGACGCGAAGTATCGCGTGCCTACAAAACAAAAAAGCCCCGACAATAGTCAGGGCTTTCTAAAAGATTCTAAGAAATCTTATTTTTTCTTCGGTGCTGCTGCTGGTGCTGTAGCAGGTGCTGCTGCTGGAGCTGCTGCCTGAGTAGCTGGCTTTGGCGTGATACCCATTTTCTTCAATACCAAATCAGAGATGTTCGCCTCAGTTGGGTAATGTAACAAAATTGGAGCTGTTCCCATACCTGCATCGTAATTGAATACATAAGTATATTGGTTCTCATTAGCCACCGCATGCATGTTCTCTTCTACTTTCTTCAACAAAGGTTGCAACAATTGTGCTTGCTTCTTTTGTAAAGAAGACTGTGAATTTTGTTGGAACTCTTGAATCGAAGTCTGCAAGTTTTGCAATTCTTTCTCCTTGTCTTGCTTGATGATATCAGCTGCCTTTGGATCTGCACTTAACTTTTCAAATGCGGCTAATTTATCTTGAAAATCTTTCACTTTACCTTGATACAAGGTCTCGTATTGCTTTTGCGTATTTTTCAAATCCTCTTCCACTTGCTTTGCTTCTGGCATTTGGCTTAAGATATAATCCGCGTTAATAAATCCAATTTTAACTTGTGCTTTTGCAGGTAAGATAGCCATACCAAACACAAGGCTCATAGCTAAGAATAGTTTGTTTTTCATAAAAATTTAATCTAGTTGTTTTTTGTTTTTTTATCTACTATGGGTACGATAATCGTATCGTTACTTCTTTATATTAGGATCCAGTTCCAACCCAAGCTCCTCTAATACATAATCAGAATAATCATGTACTGGATTCGTATAGATCATCGCTAAGCCCTCACTTGCTTTATCGAAGACAAAGTCCAATCGCTTTTGGCGCACAACACGCTCCACTGCTTTTGATATCTCATCTAAGATAGGCTTAAATCCATTTAATTTGGCCTTAAACAATTCTCCCTCTGATCCGAAGATCTTATTTTGAAAATCTACAGCCTCCTTATTCTTTAGGCGAATTTGCTCTAAACGCTGCCGACGTAATTCATCCGTCAGTAACAATTCCTCCAAATGATAGTCTTTCTCCAGCTTGCGAACTTCCTCGTTCAAGACATCGATTTCCTTCATCCAAGCTTCGGTCATCTGGTCAATTTTTACTTGAACCTTCTGATACTCTGGCATCTTAGACGTAATAAACTCCGTGTCGATATATCCGAATTTCTGCGCATAGGTCCGTTGACCTATCAAAGCAAGCACCAAAATTAAGAAAAAAATCGACTTTTTCATGCTTATCTAATTTGCTGGCCAATCGAGAACGTAAAGGCTTGTCGGCCAAAATCCGAATCACCCGGTCGCGGCTTATCCAACGCAAATCCATAATCAATACCAATCATACCAAATGCCGGCATAAATATACGCGCGCCGAAACCAGTTGTCCGATACAAATTAAAAGGACTATACTCCTTCAAAGTAGCGAAGTTATTCCCCGCCTCTGCAAATCCTAAAACAAATATCGTCGCAGACGGATTCAACGAAACAGGATAACGCGCTTCCAATACAAACTTATTGTATGCAACACCACCATTACCATACGAACCTGATGGCCCAATCACCCGATCTTTATACCCTCTTAACCCGATAATATCGCGGTTAAACTGAAATCCTTGCACCATTCCGGAACCACCCACATCAAATCGCTCGAATCGTGTCGTCTCTCGATTCCCATAGGAACCCAAGAAGCCTAAATGGGCACGTGTGTGTAAGACGAGTTTGCCGATGAGTGGTGTAAACCAACTCGCATCAAACATCCATTTATGGTATTCAATTAAGTTGCCCGATTTATTACCGCCCAACAAGGAGAACGGGGGTGTCAGTGAACCCGTCAGTGAAAAACTAGAACCACTACGTGGGAAAGTAGGGTTATCTATACTGTTACGTGAAAAGTTCGTCATGAAGGTGATCGACGTAGAAATACCCTGCGGATATGCCCAAGTATAATATCGATCTACATCAAACGAAGAAAAAGCAAGTGAATTACTTAACGAGAAATAGTCGTCTGGCCATTTCAAGCGTTTACCCAAACTAAATGTAACGCTTGTCACATTAAAGTGAGCGGTACGCAATGAATCAGGTACGGCAAACTGATTAAAACCACCTAATCCTCCATTAAATCCACCTAAGCCACCATTAAATCCACCTAGTCCGCCAAAGCCTCCGCCGCCAAAACCGCCTCCACCGAATCCGCCACCACCAAACTGATTTTGGCCACCAAATCCCGTATTACGGAATTGATATGGATAAGATACACTACGATTCAATGAAACTGAAAATGAATTCGGCTTTTTACCCCCTAACCAAGGCTCCGTAAATGTTAAGCTATAGTTTTGAAAGGCAGCACCATTCGCTTGAAAACGAACAGATAACTTTTGACCATCCCCGGCTGGCAATGGACGCCATGATGATAAATTCGTTAAATTCTTAGCAGAAAAATTGTTGAATACCACCCCAAGTGTTCCCACAAATCCAATAAATCCACCCCAACCACCGGATAATTCAATCTGATCCGAAGGTTTCTCCTCCACATTATATTCAATATCCACCGTTCCATCAGGTCTAGGCTGAGGATTTGGTGTAATCTTCTCCGGGTTAAAATAACCGATGGTAGATAACTCACGAACGGTACGAATAATGGCCGACTTGTTGAATTTCTGACCAGGAAGCGTACGAATTTCACGCATCACCACGTGATCAGAGGTTTTGGTATTTCCATTCAAAATTACCTTGTTGATGGTCGCCTGTTTCCCCTCACTAATACGTATCGTTAAATCAATCGAATCACCCACGATAGCTGTTTCTACCGGCTCCGCATTGTAATACAAATACCCATTATCCATGTACACAGAGCTTAAATCCTCCCCAGGATTTCCAGCCATTTTCTTATCTAACTCCTCTGTGTTGTACACATCACCTTTTTTAATCCCCAAAACATCATGTAAGACAGAATCAGGATAAATGTAATTGCCATCAAAGGTGATGGAACGATAGTAGTATTTCTTTCCTTGAACCAAATTAATTGTCAAATTCACGGACTCATCATTAAATCGAGAAATAGAATCCGACTCAACTTGAAAATCACGGAAGCCTAATTTATTCATAGCCTCCAGTAATTTCTCCTTATCCTCATCCCATTTTTTAGGAACAAATTTGGATGGCTTAAATACCCGACCAAATCGCTGCTGCTTCGTATTCTTGATTTTTCGCAAAATCAATGCGCGCTGCTTGGGGTCAATGCCATTTAAAATGATTTTGTTGACCTTGACTTTAGGACCTTTGTCAACGGCAATAACAAGCGTTGCATTGTTTCCACGCAAGGTGTCCACGATAATTTGTGATTTCGTTTTGATGTTTAATCGACCTTTTTCTTGGTAGTATTTACGCACCACCAATTCTAAGTTTTTACGCAACGTTTCCGTAATAATTTTACCCTTATAGGTCTTCACTTTCTCATTAAGACTCTCCGTCTCACCCTTACGAATACCAGTATATTTGAGCGCAAACAAACGTGGACGCTCTTTCAGTTGGATCCCCAACCATATTTTAGTCCCTTCCGTTTTGGCAACGTAAATCTCAACTTCATCCAAAATTCCTTGATCCATAATCTTACGAATCGCTGTAGCAATGGCATCTCCAGGAACCTTAATCTTATCCCCTACCTGTAAACCAGAGATATTAATCATGGAGTTCCCATCATAAAACTGAGAACCCGTTACTTCAATTCCGCCAATCTCATATTCTTGCGGATCCGCAAATGAGAACGTAGGACCTGAAGGGGTAGCTGATGGGAATAATCGTCCCCCACGAATCTGAGCAAAACTTAATTGACCACTAAAAAGAATCAATCCCACTAAAAATAAGCGAAATAAATTGACACGTTTAGATTCTTTTTTACACTGCATGCACTTGATATTTTTCATGGATAGGCTTAGCCCTCGCGTTTAACTTGTTCACTTGTTTTTCCAAACCGACGTTCCCGCATTTGGAAATCTAAAATTGCCTGATGTAAATGCTCTTTACGGAAATCAGGCCAAAATAACTCTTCAAAAATATATAACTCTGCGTAGGCTAATTGCCACAACATAAAATTACTAATTCGATGATCCCCACCCGTGCGAATCATTAAGTCTGGATCTGGCATCCCTGCCGTAGCCAAATGCTGATCAATGACCTCTGCATTAACTGCATCAGCCGATAATTCACCAGCGGCTACTTTCAACGCCACCTGCTTGGTTGCCTGTACCAAATCCCATTTACCTGAATAAGATAATGCCAAAACTAAGGTTAAACCTGTGTTATTAGCTGTCTGGTTAATGGCATCATGCAACACCTTTTGGGAATTAGCAGGCAATGAGCCGATATCACCTATCGACCGCAAACGCACCTTATTCTTCATCATCGTAGGCAATTCATCATGAATGGTACTGATCAATAAACTCATCAATGCCTTCACTTCTGACTGTGGACGATTCCAGTTCTCCGTAGAGAAAGCATATAAGGTTAAATAACCCACGCCCAATTCCCCACAACCCTCAATCGTCTCCCGAACGGCTGTCAACGCGTTACGGTGACCAAAAATACGATCTGCAAATCCCTGCTGTTTTGCCCACCGACCATTCCCGTCCATAATAACGGCAATGTGCGCCGGCAGATTGCCCAGGTCAATAGATTCTTTTAAATTCTGATTCACAACTAACTAAACTTACACATAGGTGGCAAAGGTAGGGATTATTCGCGAGGACAAAAAACGGATTTGATCACATACGTTACGGTAATTGAACTCTGTAAAACCTGATCCGTTCGTTGGGTCGTAAAGTTACTTGTACTCCCTCCTTCGGAAGGCGTATTATCCAGCATATCCGAAAATGCCTTACTCGAACCAAACTCCCACTGCAATCCTAGCCGAGGAGTTAATTGATACTTCACGCCCACCCCATACGGGATAGCCCAAGTAAAAAATGGTGTGGTTGAACCAAAACTACCCTTTGGGCTAGCAAAGAGATAACTTACGCCTCCATATATATAAGGCGACCAATTCTTTATACGCTTATCCGTCTGATAATCCAAGAAATTATAATCTACGATACCAGACATCTCTACCAAAGGTGATGTAAAAAAAGTAGATCTAAGTGAGGGATTAGGACCGGGATTGTTAAATCCTGCCCCACTAATTCGACCTAAGCTAATTTGAGCCCGATAAGCAAATGCCTGGGTGCGTTGATAGCGAACATTGAATTTCGCAGCAGTAGATATAACTTTCAACTGATTCAAATTTGGAATTAATTTCCAATCACTAACATCTCCTTTGTATAGATTCATCCCCGTGGTGGCCGATAAAGCCCAGCGTTGCGCTTGCAACTCTGACACCATCGAACAGCAGATTAAACCCACAAAAAGAAGAAAACGATTCAAAAGACTACTTTTTAGGGATGTGGTATACCAATTGAATTTGGGTCGTAAAATACTGATCCAGGCCCCAAGAAAACACAGAAGGAATATTGGGATTCGAAATATTGCGAACAGCTAAGGTATTAGGTGCTATCGGTAGCGTCGAACGATTCGTATAAAAACTAGTTGCCGGTGCAACAAGTTCAGGATTCATTCGATTATCAGATACATCATCCAAATAATCACTAAACGCCACCCGATGCATAAGTTCAAATGATACGTCAAAATCATCCGTTAAGCGGTACCGAAAACCTACGCCCACCGGTAGCGCAAGCCCCACCAAACTATATGAATTGCCTTCAGATGGAGTATTTTGCCCATGTAAACTAATCCACCCACTTTTCGTTACGGTTCCATTGGATACATTGGCATCTTTTCGAGCCATGGGATCATGCGAATATGCCGCGATCCCGGCCATGATGTACGGCGCAAATTGTGGTCTTTTGCGAATAAATTCCTTATTCCCCATCAATTCAAAAACACCCAAAACGGTCAATTCTTTCAAATCATTCTTGAAGTGTAGATTCCGGTAATAACTACCCGCAAAATCTCCCGATTGATCAAAATAATTGTCATCCCCGGCCAGACGTACATACGACAAGCCAAAACGTGCACTAAAATTTTTCGAGAAATGACGCGTAAATTGGGCCCCTAAATTCCAACGCATGGATTGAATACCTACCTGGGTTAAACCTCCCAAAGGAGCTAAATCTCCTACATAATTGGTAGTCCCTACCCCTAACGAAACAGACGAATGGGCATCAAATTTGTCTACGTACCGACCATCCCGCTGACCTAAAAACCAAAACGGGTTTTGAGCCATCGATGGAAGTCCGATCAAGCATAAACATACCAGCAAAAATAATCGCATGTTGTAAAAATTTGATGAATAACGAACCAAAAGAGGAATTGTTGCCTCCGTTTAATCATCAAAGGTAAGAAATAATGCTTGGCTGGAAAAAATTAATCATTTTGAATCTGAATGCTACGTGTCAATCGACCCCCGCGCTGATCTTGCAAACTCAAAATATAATGTCCAGATGCAAACGACGAACCCTCTAGCGTAACGGCATAAGAACCCACGGCACGCTTGCCTTCAAACAAGGTCTGCACCAAGCGACCTTGCATATCATAAACACCTAATAAAATAGTCGCCTCCGCAAAAATACCATACTGAATCAAGGCAGATTGACGAATTGGATTCGGCCAAGGAACCAATAATTCCATAGTAGTTTGCTCAGGCATACCCTCAATCGAGTTCTTGTAAATCGGCAAACGCTCAAAGGTCGATTGAAAAATTGCAGCCGTACGTACATTGTCTAAGCCTAAGTGATCCCGTAAAACCGTACTATATACTTGGCGGTAATCGTATTTAAACTTGATGTCCCCATTGGCATCAACCAATTTTAAATCCGGATTAGCACCTATAATACCTCCTCGTACGGTCTTCCCAATAACAAACATCGGAGCGGCCGTTCCATGATCGGTACCCAGAGTGCCATTTTGATTAATGCGTCTGCCAAACTCCGAAAAGGTCATGACACTAATTTGATCAGCCAAATTCTGATTCGTCATGTCCGTTTGGAATGTACTAACAGCCTCTGAAATGGTCTTCCATAAATTGGCATGTTGCGTTAATTGATTCGCATGCGTATCAAATCCACCAATATTAACGAGGTAAACAGGCGTGGTCAAACCGCCAGCAATCAATCTAGACACGATACCAAGTTGTCTACCTAAACCGGTAGTTGGGTAGGTCAACGAATTTTTTCCCTTCGTCGCACTCGACTGGATCACATTAGCAAATTGAATCGAAGACGCCGCCACTTGCTTCAGAAAGCCTAATTCATCGCCAGCCTGCGTCGCAGGTGGCGCATCCGTGTCCGCCGTGGACCCATTGACCAATTGATAAAACTGGTTCGGATCTTCAAAAACAGTACCAAAACGGCCCACGTCCGACTGTAAAGCAAGCGACTCCACAGAACCTAGTTGAATGGCCATCGGATGCTTTGGCATTTCAATCGGGAAATTAGGGTATTGCGTCATTAAATAACGACCAGCCCAACCCTCTTCCCACATCACATTAGCCGCTGAACCGGTATTCCAGATATCCGTCGCGCGAAAATGGGAACGGTTCGGATTCGGATACCCAATATTTTGGGCAATGGCAACTTGCCCCGCGTCATATAATTTTTTGATCCCCACCATCGAGGGATGCAAATACATATCTTGATCTAATTTTAACGCATTAGTTTTTTGAATTGCGATATTTGGACGAGCCTTGTAGTACAAATCATCCTCACCTGGAATGACCGTATTCAATCCATCATTTCCACCGCCCAATTGAATAATCACCAAAATCTTACCTGGCTCAGCCTGCCCCGCATAGGCAGCAGGAATCTGCGCAAATGCTTTTCCGGGCATAGAAGCAATGCCAAATGACACACCACCTGACAAAATTGCCATGGATTGTAAAAATGATTGCCGACTGATCTTCTTTTTCATCCTTAATTCAATTGAAATTCGGGCATTCGCATCATCGCTTTTAATAAACGTAAGATCCGCACATCTGCCTGGGCTGTATTCGTTGACCAGTTGGCCGCAATCGTTCCTTCCAACATCGTCTCGAGCAAAAAGCTCCGCTTAGCGTCAGATATTGGAAATAAAATAAACAAATCAATGAGTTGGTTCACAAAAGCAACGGCCTTCTCACTCGTTGAAAAGGTACGTGCATACGCCAAAGCGTTTATTTTACCTGTCACATTGGCGCCGTTATAGCGCTTGCCAGAGAGTAAAGAGTCTGTAAATCCTCCCCGATGTGAATAGGTAGTCGAACTAATCCACTCGCGCTGTCCAGGCCAACCGGCCACATCGGGTGGTTGAAATAATTGCAGTTGTAACATGCGCGATAGCGCATCCACATTTGCCCAATCTGGAGTTGGAATTTGCAACACCTTTAAGGCACCGATCATTAATTCTTGAGGATTTTTGATCCGGCTTGCTAAGATGGTAGGCTTATAAAACTCATCCGAAAGCAATAGAAAGCGAAACAAAGGTTTCAACTCATAATTATTTGCCCGAAATACGTCGGCCATTTTTTTGACAAAAACTTCATCCGCTTTATAATACACGAAATTTTGGTAAATCTTTCGGCAGATAAATTCGGCTGTTTGTTTTTGTTCGAATATCAGGTCAACCAACGTATTCACATTAAACTTGGCTGTTTTACCCAATATCGTCAGTGATGCATTTGTGTAGGAACGAGCGGGGTCATAGGTAACCGTTAAACCACGCACTTGATATCCAGAAAGTGCTTTGGCAGCTTGCTTGACATCATTCTCCGAATAGTTACCGATTCCGATCGTAAACAACTCCAACAATTCCCGGCCATAATTTTCATTAGGCGCTGATCCACGGCTATTATTACCATCGAGGTAAATCAACATCGTAGGATCTATACTGATTTCTTTGACCAGCTGTTTAAAATTGCCAAAGGCAAATTTCCGAAACAACTGATTTTGCTGGTACATGTGTTGGGGATAATTCACCTTATCCCTTTCACAAGCAAAATGACTATGTAAGAATAGAACAATCTTCTCTTGCATGTTTAACCCTTGAGTGTACATGCGTTTGTTCCACCACTGTGTTAGCTCAGTATACCAGCGTCCCGCATCACCCGAATCTTGTTGCGCCTGCGCTGGAGTGAGTGAAACCCATGCATTAGGAGGAGCAGGAAGAGGTATTGGAGCTAAAATAGCTTGATCAACGAGGGACTCCAATGAGCCATAGCCCATCGCCTTTTCGTAATCTAAAGCCGAAAAACCGAATAAGGTTCTGGCTAAAATATGTCTATAATTTGCTGGAGATGCGACCGGCATAGAAGTATGTTATAACTCAAAATTATACGTTATAACCGAATAATCAATAAACTGATTATTTTTTTATCATCCTGATATTCAACACGGTATCTGGTTTAGCATATCTTATTACGCGAACAGCAAGACTTCCAGCCTCTTTTTTTAACCGCATGGGAACGGCTACCTGATCGAAAAAATTAGGATCCGCTAAATACAAATCGATTTTTTTACGGGTATCTCCTTTTTCTTTAACAACTAAAATGTAATGGATTTCATTTTTATTGGAGGCATCTGCATATTTTTTTCGAATCGCTCCATCTAACGTCAACTCTGTCAATTCATCCGGCGTATCATATAACTTTTCAGCCCAAAGTTGTGGCAAATAAATTTGTGCCACCATCATCACGGCAACAATTCCAAAAAGATAGGTCGAAAAATTCTTTCCTGAATCCGCTGGCCCAGAGGAAGAACCACCCATCATGTTGCCGAAAATTGGCATTTTTAACTTTTTGCGCGGAGCGCGACGCGGAGGTACAGGATAATCAGCCATGGAAAATCTTAAATTGACATGCAAAACAAAACAATTTCACACGCAAATTCTCAAAAAAACTGGATTAATTGTTCGAACATAGCACGGATAAAAATTCAAATTGGTAAATTGCAATTTAAATTTTCACCAAGCCTAGGTAGGCACTGTTATACATGTTTTCAATACTAAGCAAAACCGTTACAAAGATATTTGGTACTAAGTCGGACCGCGACATCAAAGCGATCCTACCGATTGTTGACAAAATCAAAGAAGCTTACGCCCAGCTGCACCAGATTTCAGATGATGCACTTCGGGGCAAATCCATTGAATTCAAGCAACGCATTGCCGATTTCCTTTCGGATATCGATACGCAAATCAGCGAATTACACACGCAAGGGATGGCCACAGCAGATGTGGATGAGAAGGAGACATTTTTCCAACAAATTGATAAATTAAACGAAGAGCGCAACAAGCAATTAGAAATTGTGCTTTTAGAGATTTTACCTGAGGCCTTTGCGGTCGTGAAGGAAACAGCTCGTCGGTTAACTGAGAACAAGAAATTAGTCGTTACCGCAACGATTGAAGATAAATTCATCGCCTCAAAAAAGGCGAATGTAGTGATTGAGGGAGATAAAGCTATTTGGCATAATCAATGGCTAGCAGCCGGCAATCAAATCACCTGGGAAATGGTGCATTACGATGTACAGTTGATCGGTGGTATCGTGTTGCATCAAGGTAAAATATCTGAAATGGGAACGGGAGAAGGAAAGACCTTAGTGTCTACCTTACCTACCTATCTAAATGCTTTGGCAGGTCGGGGTGTACATATCGTAACGGTCAATGATTATTTGGCCAAACGTGACTCCGAATGGAATGCCCCATTATTTGAGTTTCATGGCTTGAAAGTGGATTGCATTGATAAGCATGAGCCGAATACGGAAGAGCGCCGACAAGCCTATTTGGCGGATATTACGTATGGTACCAACAATGAATTTGGTTTTGATTACCTGCGTGATAATATGGCGCGGAGTCTGGAAGATCAGGTGCAAAGACCACACCATTTTGCGATGGTGGATGAGGTCGATTCTGTATTGATTGATGATGCACGTACGCCATTGATTATTTCTGGTCCGATACCAAAAGGCGATGAGCAGGAGTTTGAGACGTTCCAGCCGCGTGTTCATAAGTTGGTGGAAGCCCAAAAACAAATTGTACAAAATTTCTTAGTTGAGGCTAAAAAACTAATCGCAGCGGGAGACCGCAAAGAAGGTGGATTAGCCTTATTCCGTGCACACCGCGGACTACCTAAGTCCAAGCCATTAATCAAATTCTTGTCGGAAAGTGGCATGAAGCAATTGATGAATGAGACGGAATCGATCTATTTGGCAGAGAATCAAAAACTGATGCCTCAAGCTGATGAGCCTTTATTATTTACGATTGAGGAGAAAAACAATCAGGTCGAATTGACTGAAAAGGGCTTAGCCTTCATGAGTGGAAATACAGAAAATCCTGATTTCTTCGTGTTACCTCACTTGTCGATTGACTTAAATAAGATCGAGCAAAATAAGGAGTTGAGTGATGGGGATCGTTTAGCTCAAAAGGAGCAACTGATTTCTGAATACAATGAAAAAGCATCCCGTATTCATACGGTAAGCCAGTTATTGAAAGCCTATGCCCTATTCGAAAAGGATACCGAATATATCTTGGTTGATGGTAAAGTAAAGATTGTGGATGAGCAGACGGGTCGTGTGATGGAAGGTCGCCGGTATTCGGATGGTTTGCATCAGGCGATTGAGGCGAAAGAAGGAGTTAATGTGGAGGATGCGTCTCAAACGTATGCGACAATTACCCTGCAAAATTACTTCCGTATGTATCACAAATTAGGTGGTATGACGGGTACGGCAGAAACAGAAGCGGGCGAATTCTGGACGATTTATAAATTGGACGTTGTGTCCATCCCAACCAATCGCGTGATCCAACGAAAAGATCACGAGGACAAAGTATACCGCACCGTTCGTGAGAAATACAATGCTGTGGCGGAGGAGATTCAAGAATTAGTTACGGCAGGCCGACCGGTCTTAGTGGGTACGACCTCGGTTGAAAACTCGGAATTGTTGAGTCGTTTGTTGAGCATTCGTAAGATTCAGCACAATGTATTAAATGCCAAACAGCATGCACGCGAGGCGGATATTGTTGCCGAAGCGGGACAATCGGGTAAAGTAACTATTGCCACCAACATGGCAGGTCGTGGAACGGATATTAAGTTAAGTCCGGAATCGAAGGCTGCGGGTGGTCTAGCGATTATTGGTACGGAGCGTCATGAGTCACGTCGTGTCGATCGCCAGTTGCGTGGTCGTGCGGGACGTCAAGGAGATGTGGGTTCGTCACAATTCTTTGTGTCGTTGGAAGATAATTTGATGCGTTTGTTTGGATCGGATCGTATTGCGAAAGTGATGGATCGTTTGGGCATGGAAGAGGGTGAAGTGATCCAGCACTCGATGATTACGTCGTCGATTGAGCGTGCGCAGAAGAAGGTAGAGGAGAATAACTTTGGTATTCGTAAGCGTTTATTGGAATACGATGACGTGATGAATTACCAACGTAATGCGATTTACAAGCGTCGTCAAAATGCCCTTTTGGGTGAGCGATTATCGTTAGATATTGTCAATATCTTATTTGATGTCTGCCAAGATTTATCAGCGAATTACACCAACTATGCTGAATTAGAATTGAAGGTGATTGAGATTTTGGGAATGGAGCCACCGTTTACGGCAGAGGAATTTGATCGTTTAGCACCGGATCGCAAGACGGAACAATTGTTCTTAGCGGCGGAGCAACATTATAAATCGAAGAATGAGGTTATCGCAAATCAGGTGATTCAAG
Organism: uncultured Cytophagaceae bacterium; assembly: GCA_903898715.1. Lineage (GTDB taxonomy): Bacteria > Bacteroidota > Bacteroidia > Cytophagales > Spirosomataceae > Aquirufa > Aquirufa avitistagni. The sequence goes on along the minus strand of CAIUGL010000157.1, from coordinate 8,262 downwards.
TGGCGGAGGAAGCCAAACGTCAGGGATACTCGGGTATTCAGGTACCGATTTCAAATGGCCAAATGGTCACAGGAATTGTCGTTGATGCTGATAAAACAATTGTCACCCAAGGAAAAGAAGTAATCACTGAGATGGAGAAATTCATCACGTTGACCTTAATCGACCAAGAGTGGAAGGAGCATTTGCGTGAGATGGACGACTTAAAGCAGTCGGTGCAAAATGCTGTTTTCGAGCAAAAGGATCCATTATTGATCTACAAATTTGAGGCGGTGAATTTATTCCAGCGTTTTGTGGCGCGGGTGAATATGGATACGATCAGCTTTGTGGTGAAGGCGGAGATTCCGGAGGTGCAGTCGACAAATCAATCTGCGGCAAAAGCACCGAAAGAAAAGGCGCCTAAATTGCAGATGAGCAAGGATGAGGCTTTATCGTCACTATTGGGAGGCTTAGCTGGCGCACAAGAAGATCCAGGATATTTTGATCCTTCGGAGGCGACTCAAGAGCGTGTCGCACCGCGTCAAGCGATTAAAATCGCGGACCGTAATCAGCGTGTGACGGTTCAATACGTCGATGGTAGCATCAAAGAAAACGTGAAATATAAGGCTGTGGAGGCGGATGTGGAGAGCGGGAGAGCGGTTGTTATCTCTTAGACGCTGGACGTTAGACGTTGGACGTTAGACATAGCATTATTTATTTTTGACTAATTCCTTGGTTAAGAAATTGATCAAGGAATTTGTCATTTTACCGATGGTATCTATTTGAGCAATCAGTTCCTGTTGAACCTCTTCATTTATATAATTTAGATGAAATGCAGTTAGCACCATTGATTTAACTTCACTTAAGGATCCTAAGGCAATCGATAAATACCGCTTAAATTCTCGATCCGATTTACGGTCAAATCCTTCAGCAATATTGTTTGATATAGAAATGGCAGCTCTTTGAATCTGATTTCTAAATCCAAAATCATCTGATACATTAAAATGAAAATAGATTTTTTTGGTCAGCAGTACTGAGCGTTGCCAGACTAACAGATTTTCGAATTTCCTTTGACTCTCCATGGGAAGTAAAGGAAAAGAAATAAGAAAGTATTAATTAATGAGAAACTGATAAAGCGAAATTAAAATCAGTAAACTCATATGATGATAACCAGACGCGAGGTATCGCGCCTAAGACAAAAACAGTGCAACGTCCAGCGTCTAACGTCCGAAGACTAGCGTCTAATACAAAACTATATCATCCGCGTGCGCAACTTCCATTCCCTGGTTAGCTTGTTGCAATTCTACTTTTGAATATCTGGCACGGGCAACGGCGATGGGATTTCTGCTAGCATCCAGGATTTCGATCACCTCACCTTTGTCGAATTCGCCGAGGTATTCGATGACACCCACCGACAATAAGCTTTTACGATTTTGGATGGCATTCGTGGCGCCTTTGTCTAAGACTACTTTGCCGGCGATGAGACTACCGGAGGCTAACCATTTTTGGCGAGCCGAGAGCGAAGCCTCCTCTGCCTCGAAAACAGTGCCTATTTCTTCCTGGAGGGCATCTACGATTCCTTGACCCTGATCAAGTCCGAAAATCACGACCTTAATTCCCATCCGATTAGCTAAGCGCGTAAAGGTCAATTTAGAAATCATCCCTCCCAAACCGGTACTCGATGTATCCGAATTAACCACATGTAAAATATCAGCATCAATGCGTTCCACATGACGAATAATCTGACCTTGCGCATCTAGTAAACCACCCACAGACGTAGAAATCAATAACTTCTCTGCTCCAAATCCAGTCGCAATCAATGTCGCTAATTCATCATTGTCAGAAAACTTCAACTCCACATTACTCACGACATCATTCTCATTGGCAATGGGAATCACACCGCTTTGCCACAATTCCTGGTAAGTCTCCTTCAGCTGCAAAAACGATTCACGCTGCGAAAAATGGTGACGCTCACATAAACTTTGGGCAATGGAAATACCATACTGATGGAAATAATGGCTGTATTTGGCAATCAAAATAGGATTACCTATGGCCGCGGCAGCCTTGCGTTCAGATAGCGTGCCTTTATAATTTCGAAGTGCCGATTTACCCGCGGCAACCGCACCAGATGAAACCAAAACAATCGAATACTGCGCATGTAAGGTTGCCACCTGCGCAGCAATTTTCGCCAATGTTTGCTCATCCACCTCCCCATTAGCATGGGTAATGGAAGAAGAACCGAACTTGATAACGAGAATTGGCTTTGACATCAGGTAAAATATGAATTTGCAATTTAGGCCTTTCGACTGAAATTAGGGCTATATATAGTTAAAAAACAAAATTACAAGATCGATTGATCGCCTTGGACAAGCGCTTTTCATAAGTAGTGCGCGAAATCTCAATGGCCCCATAGCGCTTCACATTATCATTCATAAATTGAGAATCCAACAACTCAAAATTGTTTTTCCGTAAAAGCTCAATCAAATAATGAAAACAAACTTTAGAGGCATTTGAGGCTCGGGTAAACATCGATTCACCAAAAAACGCAGCGCCAATATGTACGCCATATAAACCGCCAACCAACTCCCCTTCCACATAGGCCTCTACCGAATGCGCAAACCCCATGCGGTGTAATTCCGTATACACATCAATAAGCTCCGTTGAAATCCAAGTCTCCGGTTCATAAGGCCGAGGTTCTGCACAAAACTCCATCACCCGACGGAATTGTTGGTCTACCTTAATCTCAAAAATACCTTTATTTAGAATTGGCTTTAACGATCTACTGGGCTGATATGTATCAATCGGTATAATCGCCCGAGGGTCAGGACGATACCAATTAATCTCCCCCGTTTCTGCATCTGCCATCGGAAAAACACCAGAGGCATACGCGTAGATCAACTGATCTGTGCTCAAGGAATTCGTATTTTCCATGAAATAATTGCGGGTTTATTGGGAATTAACCGTCGAATTAGTGAAATTTGGCCCTTATTGGCAACAAATTAGCGGCTTTATCCGCTGTTTAGCAAGCACATGAAGATAAATAATTCAATGAAATACGTCATTACCTCCGTCCGACGACGAAGGTTCATTTTCAGGGTTTGATACCCTGTACTGCATTTACGTACACATTTTTTTATTTTTCTGATTATCATTCATGAATTCATACACTGTTCAAGTCGCTAGTCAATCTCATTTTGACTTAGCGGAATCCATCTGCCACGAAATGGCAGAATCTGCCAAAGCCAGAGGCACAGGTATCGCCAAAAGAACTCCAGAATACCTTCGAGAGAAGATGTCCGAAGGAAAAGCAATCATCGCTACCGACGATGAAACCGGAGAGTTTGTGGGCTTTTGCTATGTTGAAACATGGCAGCACGGAAAGTTCGTGGCCAACTCAGGCTTAATTGTCAGACCGAGCCATCGCCAATTTGGCGTGGCGAAAGCTGTCAAAGAAAAAGCGTTTCAATTATCGCGCGAACGCTTTCCCGACGCAAAAATCATTGGAATTACGACCTCACTCGCTGTGATGAAAATCAATAGTGATTTGGGCTATGAGCCAACCACCTTTTCCGAATTACCTGTTGATGATAATTTCTGGAAAGGTTGTCAATCCTGCGTGAATTACGATATTTTGACGCGAACAGAACGAAAAATCTGCTTGTGTACCGGCATGATTTTTGATCCAAACCAAGCTGCGGTGAAAGTTGAAAAAGACGAAAAGTGGATATTCTTGAAGAATATTGCCGACTTCATGCAGCTGAAAAAAATGAAAGAAAAATTATTAATGCCTTTCCATTCGAAAGGAAAAACGAAGTAAATATGAGCAAGCCGAAAGTAATTTTAGCCTTTAGTGGTGGATTAGATACCTCTTTTTGTGTCAAGTATCTAACAGAAGAGCGTGGCATGGAAGTGCACTCGGCGCTGGTAGACACCGGCGGGTTTTCTCCTGAAGAATTGAAAACGATTGAAGAAAAAGCCTATTCTTTAGGTGTGACCTCCCATGTAACATTGGATGTGGTTGAATCCTATTACCAAGATTGCATCAAATATTTAGTGTTTGGTAACGTACTCAAAAACAACACCTATCCACTTTCTGTTTCTGCAGAACGTGTTTTTCAAGCTACAGCTGTCGCAAAATATGCGGCAAAAATTGGCGCGAAAGCGATTGCCCATGGCAGTACGGGTGCCGGAAATGATCAAGTCCGTTTCGACGTTGTCTTTCGTATCCTCGCTCCTGAATGTGAAGTAATCACGCCTATCCGTGACATGCAATTATCACGTGAAGCGGAAATCGAATACTTGAAATCAAAAGGCGTCGTTCAAGAATGGCATAAGTCCACGTACTCCATCAACAAAGGTCTTTGGGGGACGTCGGTAGGTGGAAAGGAAACCTTGACTTCAGATGGTTATTTACCCGAAGAGGCTTGGCCAACGCAGTTGACCGAAACTAAGCCAACAAAAATCTCATTACAATTTGAATATGGCCAATTAGTGGGCATTGACGGAAACACCTTCCCAAGCACGGTAGATGCAATTCGTGAATTGACTGCTCGCGCGGGTGCTTATGCGATCGGTCGGGACATTCACGTGGGCGATACGATCATTGGTATTAAAGGCCGGGTGGGTTTTGAGGCCCCTGCCCCATTGATCATCATCAAGGCACATCATTTATTAGAGAAACATGTGTTGACCAAACATCAATTATACTGGAAGCAGAACATTGGTGATATGTATGGAACCTTGTTGCACGAAGGCCAATTCTTGGAGCCGGTGATGCGTAATTTTGAAACATTCTTAGCTGATACCCAAGACAATGTGACGGGAACGGTACATGTGGTGTTGTCGCCATATCAATTCCAGGTAACAGGAATTGAGTCTAAATTTGACTTAATGTCATCCGCATTTGGTGCGTATGGCGAAATGAATAAAGCCTGGACGGGCGATGATGTGCGTGGATTCTCGAAAATTGTTTCGAACCAAACCATGATCCACCGGAAAGTTAACGAATCAAACTAATGGCAAAGATCGGAATCGTAGGCGCGGCAGGTTACACAGGAGGTGAATTACTCCGCATTTTGGTGAACCACCCGGATGTAGTTTTGGCTTGTATTATGTCAAATTCGCAGGCTGGAAAATTGGTTTCAGATGTGCACACCGACTTACTGGGCTCGACGCATGCGCGATTCTGCGATCAGCTATGTCCTGTGGATGTCTTGTTTTTATGTTCTGGACATGGGGAATCAAAGAAATTCCTAGCGGCTAACGAGGTTCCTTGGCATACCAAAATCATAGATTTGAGCACAGATTTCCGGGATGAATCCGAAGGTTTTATCTATGGGCTTCCTGAGTTTCAAAAGGAAAAAATCCGTACGGCCAACAAGATTGCTAATCCGGGTTGCTTTGCAACCTCGATTGAATTAGCCTTGTTGCCATTAGCCGCCGCAGGATTGATCAAATCAGCCGTGCATGTTTCGGCGATTACAGGTTCAACAGGTGCAGGACAGGCATTATCGCCAACGAGTCATTTTTCCTGGAGAAATAACAATGTTAGCATCTATAAAGCCTTCACACATCAGCATTTAACAGAAATAAGCATGGTTTTGGGGTCCGAGTACCCTGCGCCGAAGGTCAATTTTATTCCATATCGCGGTAATTTTACGCGGGGCATCATGGCGAATGTGTACACGGATTATGCAGGTACGCAGGAAGAGGCCATGGAATTATTTGAAAACTACTACCGCGATTCACCCTTTGTTTTTGTCAGCCCCCAAGCGGTGGATGTCAAGCAAGTGGTCAACACGAACAAATGCTTTTTGCACCTAGAAGTTCACGAAGGCCAAATTTTAATTAGCTCCGTGATCGATAACCTGTTAAAAGGCGCCTCAGGTCAAGCCGTTCAAAACATGAACCTAATGCTCGGCTGGGACGAATCAGCGGGGTTGAGGCTGAAGGCAGCAAATTTTTAGACGTTAGACGTTAGACGTTGGACGAAAGACGTTAGAGGTTGGAAGTGAGAAGTAAGAAGTAAGAGGTAAGAATAAATATAAACTAGCGACTAGTGACTGACGACAACTGCTTACTGACTACTGACCACTGATTACTAACTACTGACCACTGCTTACTGACTACTGACAACTGACAACTGACTTATGAAACTATTCGACGTATACCCACTCTACCCGATCGAACTTGTGAAAGCACAAGGAAGCACGGTATGGGCCAAAGATGGGAAGGAATATTTAGATTTATATGGAGGTCATGCCGTGATTTCCATCGGGCATTCACACCCACATTATGTGGCGAAGATGACCGAGCAACTACATAACATTGGTTTTTATTCGAACTCCATCATCATTTCGGGGCAGGAAGCATTAGCCGAAAAATTAGGTCGCGTTTCAGGCTATCCAAGCTACCAATTATTCTTAACGAATTCCGGTGCTGAATCTAATGAGAACGCCTTAAAATTAGCCTCATTTCATACAGGACGCAAAAAAGTAGTTGCATTTACCAAAGCATTTCACGGCAGAACGGCGGGAGCGGTGGCAGTCACCGACAACCCAAGCATCGTCGCTCCGATCAATGACACGTCGCATGTAAGCTTCCACCCATTCAATCAATTGGAAGGTTTGGAACAGGTCATTACCGAAGAAACGGCAGCGGTAATTGTTGAAGGAATTCAAGGCGTAGGTGGAATTCAAGTAGCCTCTACCCCATTTTTGCAAGCGTTACGAACACGTTGTGATGAAACGGGCGCTCAATTAATTTTAGATTCCGTACAATGTGGTTACGGACGTTCTGGTAAATTCTTTTCACATCAATTTGCCGATATTCATCCGGATATGATGACTACTGCCAAAGGTATGGGAAATGGCTTTCCGATCGGTGGCGTATTAATCGCGCCACATATTCAAGCAAGCTACGGCTTATTGGGGACGACTTTTGGCGGAAATCACTTAGCCTGTACGGCAGCGAATGCCGTATTAGATATCATTCAGGAAGAAAAATTAATGGAAAATGCCACCAAACAAGGGGATTACCTGATGGGGGAATTGGCAGGAATTTCGGGAATAAAAGAAGTACGTGGTCGTGGTTTGATGATCGGGATTGAGCTTGAAGCACCCGTAGGACCCGTGCGCGATGCTTTATTGAACACCCATCACATATTTTGCGGTTATGCCGGAAAACATACCTTGCGGCTATTGCCAAGTTTAGGGATGGATCAAGCGATCGCGGATCGTTTCCTAGAAAGTTTGACAAAGACCTTGAAGGCATAGATTAGTTTAGTTCCGACTTGCTTTTTGAATAGAAATGTGATTATTTTGCGTTTCTTTTGTTCAAGAGAAAATCGAAAAACAGAGCGAGAGATTAAAACAATTATTTATTCATACCAATGGCATTAATTACAAAAATTAGAGAGAAATCAGGGATTGCAGCAGCGGCTATCGCGATCAGTTTAGTGTTGTTTCTCATAGGAAGTGATATTTTCCAAGGAAAATCATCCTTATTCGGTGGCAGCTCACAGGAGGTTGGCAATATTGCTGGAGAAAGTATTCTCATTCAAGATTTCCAAAAGAAAGTAGAAGAAGCTACGGCTAATTACACAGCACAAACAGGAAAAGGTCCATCCGAGCAAGAAGCAACGATGATTCGTGACCAAGTTTGGAACCAATACGTATTGGATATCGCCTACAAAAAAGAATTTGATGCCTTAGGGTTAAAGGTTTCTGAAGAAGAATTGATTGATATGGTACAAGGGAATTACATTCACCCGTCTGTGCGCCAACAATTCACTAATCCGCAAACAGGACAGTTTGACAAGACATTCGTGATTCAATTCTTGAAGAATTTGAAGACGATGCCAGTTCAGCAACAACAAGCATGGGCTAATTTTGAGAAATCAATTTCGCAAGATCGTATCCGTACGAAGTATGAAAACTTGATGCGTTTGTCTAACTACGTGACACAAGCAGATGCGGCGAAAGAATACCAAGCGCAAACTGCGAAGTTTAGTGCACGTTTCGTATACGTTCCTTTCTTCTCCGTTTCAGATTCAACGGTTAAAGTAACGGATGCACAATTAGAAGATTATTTAGCGAAGCACAAGGATCAGTACAAAGGAACCAATACGCGTTCTATTCAATACGCAACTTTCCCAGTGATTCCTACGAAGCAAGACACGGCTGAGTTCTACAATCAAATTAAGAAATTAGCGAAAGACTTAGCTGTAGCACCGAATGACTCCGCATTTGCGATGTTGAATTCAGATGTGCGCACACCTTACCTGTT
>CAIUGL010000156.1 GCA_903898715.1 uncultured Cytophagaceae bacterium | reverse complement strand
AGGTTCAGATTTTAAGGTGGTATTGGATACTTTGAAGAAGCATGATTTGGTGAGAGACCAATTAAGCTTTCGATTTTTGGCGAAGGTGATGGGTGTTGCTTCTCGGGTTCGTCCAGGTCGTTACCTCATTTCTAGTGAAACAGGAAATTTCGAGTTGTTGCGAAAAATGCGAAATGGGAAACAAGATGCTATTAAAGTCGTGATTAATAATTTTAGGTTGAAAGAGGATATTGCAGGGAAATTAGGGCGCCAACTGAGATTTGATTCAACCTACATCTATCGCATGCTGGATTCAAATGCATTTGTAGCTTCTTATGGTTACACCAAAGAGACTATTCCTTGTTTGTTTATTCCCGATACCTATGAGGTATTTTGGACATCGTCATTTGAAGACTTAATGAAAAAAATGCAGCAGGCAAACAATCGGTTTTGGACGGATAAGCGTATTAAGCAAGCAGCAGCATTGAATTTGACGCCACTGCAGGCAGGAATTTTGGCTTCCATAGTCTATGGTGAAAGTAAGGAATCGAGTGAGCAAGCGCGCATTGCTGGGGTATATTGGAATCGTTTCCGTACAGGAATGCCGCTGCAAGCAGACCCCACGATTGTTTTTGCGTGGAAGGATTTTACCATTAAGCGTGTGACGGGGAAGTACACGGCTATTAATTCTCCATATAATACGTATCGTAATATAGGTTTACCTCCGGGTCCGATATCTATTCCACCACGCGATGTCATAGACAAAGTCTTGAACTTAGAGAAACATGAATTCCTCTATTTTTGCGCGAAGGAAGATTTTTCGGGTATGCATAATTTTGCTGTCACGTATGAAGAGCATCTAGTAAATGCCGCTAAATATCAATCGGCCTTAGATGGTTTAAAAATTCATTAGTATGTATGCACACGCCATTAAATACCGTGTTTGTTATGCGGATACGGACCAAATGGGCTACGTATATTACGGGAATTATGCCCGGTTGTATGAAATTGCGCGTGTGGAAACCTTGCGTAGTTTAGGCGTAAGCTATCGCGATTTAGAGAATAATGGAATCGGATTGCCTGTCATCGAGCATTACACTAAATTTCATGCACCTGGCTTATATGATGATGAATTAACGGTTATTTGTCACGTGGAAGAAATGCCTGCTGCGCGGATTAAATTTACTTATCGCATTAAGAATGAGGCGGGAGAATTGATAAATGAGGGAAATACGACCCTTGTGTTTATGACGTTGGCGACAAAAAAGGTGATTAAAGCACCTGAGTTTGTGTTAAATGCCTTACGTCCTTACTTTGAATTATGAGACAGAATTTCATCAAAGAACTTAAGTTGATTTGGCGTGAGTACGAGGAGCATTATGTGCTCGTTCGTGTGATTTCTATTTTGTATCAAAAGATTTTTCAGTTTGACATTGACGTACGTGCGGCTGCAGTTGCGTACAACTTTACATTAGCTGTATTCCCAACAATCATCTTTTTATTCAGTTTGTTGCCCTATATGCCCATTGATCATCTTGATTACAAGATGATATCTTTTATCAAGGCTACCGTGCCTAAGAATTTACAAGCTGATTTGACGGAGTTAATTACGGAGATTGTGAATAAGAAAAGGGGAGGTGTGCTCTCATTTGGTTTCATTTTCGCGCTCTATGCATCCACAAGTGGGATTATGGCCTTAATTCGTTCGTTTAATTTGACCTATAAGACGAATGACAATCGAGGTTTTCTTAAAGAGCGCGCAGTGGCTGTTGGCCTTAACTTTTTATTGACCTTTGTCTTAATCACCTCGTTTGTGGTCTTTATCATGGGTAACTTCATCGTGAAGTATCTTGCTAAAGAAGGTATTTTAGAATATAATTTCACCTTTTACCTGACGAAGGTGTTGACCTATTTGATCATCTTCTCCGTCTTCTTTTTTACGATTTCGATCATATATTATTACGCTCCAGCGATTCATAAGCGTTGGAAATTTTTCAATGCAGGCTCGATTACAGCCTCTATTTTGACCATTTTGATTACCAATGTGTTCTCGTATTATTTGGTCAATTTTGCTACATATCATAAAATTTATGGGTCGATTGGTTCGTTGATTGCTTTAATGGTTTGGTTGT
>CAIUGL010000155.1 GCA_903898715.1 uncultured Cytophagaceae bacterium | reverse complement strand
CGTGTACCTACAATCTCGCCTTCAGCTACCAATACAGCGATTTTAGCTGTCCCCTCTACCTCGGCAATTGGATTTTTAGCTTTTAAATAATCTGCCAACTTCACATAGTTTAACTCTTCTTTGGGTTTCTTTTTCGTTGCTAAACGCAATTGGCCTTCAAATTCATCCCAATATCCTAGTGAAAGCAAGCCAGCTTGCTGCGCCTTAGCTGGATCCATCGCCTGTAATGAATCAGCGATGGTGTTCAAACGATCCGTTGACATGTTGCGACTCAACGAAATCTCTTTGAAAATTTGGGTATTGATCGATTGAATAAACGAAAGCGTTTGCATGCGATTTTCGGGACTCATGTCTTCGCGCAAGAAAGGCTCGACAGCTGATTTGTATTGACCCACTCGAAAAACAAGAGGTTCAATTTCCAGCTTATCAAATGCACGCTTAAAGAACATATACTGCACTGAAATTCCATTAAAATCAAGAATTCCCGCTGGATTCAGATATACTTTGTCGGCAACCGAAGCTAAGTAATAACCCTTTTCTGAATATGAATTCGCATATGCATAAATGAATTTCTTTGACTCCTTGAATTTACTTAACGCATTCCGAATCTCAGACAATTGCGCATATCCAGCTAATGGGAAACTCACATCTAGGTAAATACCTTTTATGTTGGGATCTACCCGCGCGCGCTCCAATGCAGAAAGTACCTGAATGAGGCCTAACTTATCTGTGTTTGAAAAGAATGGATTAGGAATGTCGCTTAATGGGCTATCCTCAATGGAAGCATTTTCTACGATAGGCCGATTGAAATCTAATTTAAGAATCGAATTGTCTTTGAGTTCATATTCGGAATCAGAACTACTGACTACAGAGCCTACACCTACGACTATCAGTAAACTGATAAACAAGAATAGAAATAAACCGAAAACGGTTGCAAACGCATATTTAACAAATTGCCACATCATGTATCATTTTAGAAAGCACGAATTTCAAAATCATTCTGCAATTATGGTAAAAAATAGGTCAAATGGCCTATCCAAAGTTTTTACGGTAGTCTTCACGCGACTGACGAATAACTTCATGGGCAATTTCCCGTCCATATACATCGTCGATATCTACCGCGCTTGAAGTTGTCTCACCTGGCAACATCTTATAGGTCCAGAAATAATGACGCAAACGCTGTACAATATCTTTAGGTGCATCCGAAATATCACGCCATTTGCCATAAATAGGATCATCCTTCAAAACTGCAATAATTTTGTCATCTGCCTCGCCCTTGTCGATCATGCGTATTCCGCCAATTGGAATCGCTTGACATAAAATATCTCCATGGGTAATCGCACGCTCAGAAAGCACCAAAATATCCAATGGATCACCATCCCCTTGTGTAATATCCTTTCCTGAATATTTACGTGCCAACTCCGCAATTCCCTCAGCACAATAAGTCTGTGGCAAAAAACCATACAACGCAGGAACAATATTTGAGAACTTCTGCGGGCGATCGATTTTTAAATATCCAGTTTGCTTATCAATTTCATACTTAACGGTATCCGTGGGTACAATCTCAATAAACGCGGTTACTTGTTCAGGCATTTGTTCTCCTATTTGGATTCCATGCCAAGGATGTGCTTTAAAAAAGTTACGATTCATTTGATTTTTTGTTTACCCAACTTAGGTCAATTCAGGGCGCAAATTACAAAAAAATAAGGAAATTCCGGCGATTGTCCTTCAATTCATCGGCAGTATCCGCTATGCATTCCATGAAAATTCGCTAAATTTGGCGTCTGATTTTATACGCCCATGATATATCCAATCATTCCCTATGGAGACCCTGTCCTTCGTAAAGTTGCCCTGCCGATTGAGTTTGGCAGTATGGACTTGGTGAAACTTTCCGCAGATATGTTCGAGACGATGTATGCGGCAAGCGGCGTAGGCTTAGCTGCTCCGCAAATTGGCATGAATATTCGCCTTTTTGTCGTAGATGGAAGACCGATGAATGAGGGAGAAGAGGATGAAGACATAGACACATCGTTGATTGACTTCAAAAAGGTATTCGTAAACGCAACGATCCTGGACGAAACTGGCGAAGAATGGGGATTCGAAGAAGGCTGCTTATCCATTCCAGGTATTCGAGGTGAAGTATTTCGCCCAGAATATGTCAAAATACATTATTGGACCGAGACGGGCGAAGAAAGAACGGATGTGTTCGAAGGCCTGGCTGCGCGTATCATCCAACATGAATACGATCATATCGAAGGCATTTTGTTTACTGACCACTTAAATGTGGTACGCAAACGGATGATTAAAAATAAATTAGGTGACATTACCCGCGGAAAGGTTTCTGTCGATTATAAAATGAAATTCCCCCGCTAATTCTCTACAATGAAGATTTCTATCAATTGGTTACGCGATTTTATTGACCTTTCTAAACTTCCAGAAAAAGGTAGTCCGGAGGAACTAGATGTCCTTTTGACCAATACCGGTCTGGAAGTAGAAGGTATCGAAGCACACGAGAAAATTCCTGGTGGCTTACGCGGTTTTGTGGTAGGCGAAGTGCTTACCTGCGAGAAATTTGAGGTAAAAGAAAAGACACTAAGTCTGACCACCGTAGATGCTGGTCTAGATGAAATCTTAACAATCGTTTGTGGAGCTGCCAATGTGGCCGCAGGGCAAAAAGTAATCGTTGCCACTCCTGGCACAACCTTATTCGACCAAGAAGGGAAAGCCTTATTTACGATCGAAAAACGCAAAGTATATGGCCAGCCGTCTGAAGGCATAATTTGTGCCGAAGATGAAATCGGTATAGGAACGTCACATGATGGCATTTTAATCCTAGATACCGATATGCCAAACGGCACGCCGGCTTCAACCTATTTTAACATTGATTCCGACTTAGTATTGGAAATTGGCCTGACACCAAATCGTGCTGATGCAGCCTCACATTGGGGTGTTGCTCGTGACATCAAGGCAGTTAGCGGAATTGAGATTACGTTACCATCGGTAGATTCTTTAGAAATAAACTCCAACGAATTTCCGATCGACGTACAAATTGAAGATGATGGCTGTGGTCGCTTTTGTGGCCTAAGCATCGACGGCGTGACAGTTGGCCCTTCCCCTGAATGGCTTCAAGAAAGACTTTCAGCAATTGGGCTACGCCCGATCAACAATATCGTAGACATCACCAATTTCATTTGTCATGGTCTGGGTCAGCCCATGCATGCCTATGATTGGGCACAAATAAAAGGTGGAAAAATCGAAGTAAAAACAGCGATTACAGGAACGAAATTCACCACATTAGATGGCCTTGAACGTACACTAAAAGGTGAAGAAATGATGATTTGCGATGGTTCGGGACCCATTGGAATCGCAGGTGTCATGGGTGGAGATCATTCGAGTATTCAACCTGAAACAACGCGTGTATTCTTAGAAGTAGCTTACTTTAAACCAGAGCGCGTACGAAAAGCGGCTCAGCTGCATAGTTTAAAAACAGATGCATCATTCCGTTTTGAACGCGGTACCGACATCGAAGCGAAATTATTCGCCTTGAAATATGCAGCAAAATTGATACTTGAATTAGCAGGTGGAAAGATTGCTTCCAACATCGTTGACTTGTATCCAAGTCCAGTTGAGCTTGCTAAAATTCCTGTTTCGATTGCTCGGGTGCACCAACTCATGGGTGTCAAATTAAGTGCAGATCGCATTAAAGAGATTTTAGTCGCCCTAGACTTTGGTATTGAAAATAATCAAGCAGATGGTTTCACTGCAGTTGCTCCCGCCTATCGTGTGGATGTGACGCGTGAAGCAGACATCATAGAGGAAGTTTTGCGTATTCACGGGTTGGATAATATCCCATTATCGGAACATCTGAGTGCCCATTTTATTTCTGAGTTTCCTTTATTGGACAAAGAGAAGGTCCAACAAACCATTGCGATTAGTTTAGCAGCGAAAGGATTCCAGGAAATTATCAGCAATTCATTGACCAAGGGAGAATACCATCAATGGATTCAGAAAGATTTGACTTTTGAAACGGTCGACATCTTAAATCGCCTTTCAGAAGACCTTGGCGAAATGCGCCAGCACATGGTTTTTCACGGATTAGAAGTGCTTGCACACAATATCAATCGGCGTCAAAAAGATTTAAAACTATTTGAATTTGGCAAAACCTATCATAAAAAAGGTGCCAAATACATCGAAAAGAGACATTTAGTTCTTTTCACAAGTGGTTTACAAGATGGGGAAACTTGGGCACAAGCTGCTCAAAAAAGCCAATTACATCATTTGTATACGACGGTGATTAACTCGATGAAGCAATTAGGTGTCGGGCAATTTGAAACCTCGACCATCGAAAATTCAGATGTATTTGCTTACGGTTTACAAATTTCGGTCAATAAAAAAGCCTGTGTACAGGTTGGCCTAATTCATCCAAAACTTGCTCAAAAATTCGATGTCAAACAAGAGGCATTTATGGCCGACTTTGATTGGGATTTCTGGGTGAAACAAGAAAAGGGTAATTTTGTCTATCAAGAAATTTCGAAATTCCCGGAAGTTCGCCGTGATTTATCGCTCGTACTTGACCAAAGCGTAACGCTCCAAGCAATTCAACGCGTTGCCGAACAAACAGAGAAAGCTATATTGAAAAATGTATCTGTTTTTGATGTATATGTGGGCAAAAATCTAGGCGAAGGTAAAAAATCATACTCGGTGAGTTTCATTTTACAAGACGAAAATCAGACCTTGACCGACAAGGTAATTGATGCTACCATGGATCGTTTGATTAATCGATTTGAAAATGAGCTAAAAGCCATTATTCGAAAATAGCTTGGCTATGAAAAAATTAGTATTCCTTCTTTCGATTGTTTTTTTGATCGGGCAAGCCATACTTTATTTCGCTTATATAAATCGGTTTAGCTTTAATTTTCCGGTTCAAGATGATGTTTCCCTGATTGAATTTATCCACGCTAAAGAATCTGGCTCCGATTTATTCAATCAATTGTTTCGCGTTGACAACGATCATGCAATTGTTATTCCACGCGTAATCACTTGGATGAATCAACTTTTCCATGGCTCGGTTAATTTTAAACAACTTATCTTGTGGAGTGCTCTGACATTAATCAGTTGCTTTTTCCTCTTGTTTTCGCAATTTCAAAAGTTAAAAATCAATTTACCTTATTTCATTCCGGTTGGGTTTTTGCTTTTCCAGCCTCAATTCTTTGAAGTCTCCAATTGGGCCATTACTGGCTTGCAGCATATTAACATTATCTTTTTTGTGTGTTTATCACTCATTGCACTGGAGAAAAACCACAGGAAATTAGCTTTATTATGGGCATTAATGGCAGGATTTACGTTTGGGAATGGGATTATACTTTTCGTCGTACTGGCTGCTTATTTCATTTTCACCAAACGCTATAAAGGATTGCTCGCATGTGGCGTTGGGCTAGCATTTTATTTGTTGATATTGATGCCGCATTATTCATTTGGCCAACAAGCAAAGTTTGAAATGGATTTGGGCAATATGACAAATTATGCCTTAGGGCTTTTAGGGGCAACTGCGCTAGATTTAACAGGGGGTAATTTGCAGGTCGGAATTTTATTGGGATTACTCATGTTTTGCTATTGGGTATACCTCTTTTTTTACAAAAAGGACCGAAGCTTTTTTGCATATTTATTTCTATTCATCATAGGAACATGTTTGATTATTGCAATTGCGCGAAGCGCATACGATTGGACTACTTATAATATTAGTCGGTATTTCTTATATGCACCCGTAGCTTTAATCTGTCTTTATGCGATGAGTCTAACTCAATTTCCACAATTTAGAAAAAGGATATTTGTTGGCACTAGCCTTCTTTCGCTCATATTTTGCTTTATGTCGTATCACATACATACGGCGCAGATGGTAGCAAGATTTCAAGTGAATCAGGCTGATAATGATAATTGGATTCGTCATCAGCTCGTGGCAGGAAATGTGCCTCAGGTATTTAATAATGATCGTAAAATATTACAAGATGCTTTTCAGTTGCACTACCTCGATCAGGAGGCAGGTATTCTATCGAAACAAGAATTAGTACGTTTTTCGAACAACACCCCTACGTGGAAATTAACCGAAAAGATGCTCGTGGAACGTCATGCAAGTACGATACATGAACGCAATGGTGAATGGATCAAACGCTTTGACTATTTACTATTCCCAAATTTTAAGGGAGAAAATTCACTCGATCATGCATGGTATATTGTATTGCGACATACGCAATCTGCCATGATGTATACCGTAGCAATCAATTTCAAAAAAGGATCACTTCGTAAGTGGGTGCTGGAAAGGCACTATTTATCTAATTATGGTATCGCACATATTTATACTGATGG
>CAIUGL010000154.1 GCA_903898715.1 uncultured Cytophagaceae bacterium | reverse complement strand
AGTGGGATTATGGCCTTAATTCGTTCGTTTAATTTGACCTATAAGACGAATGACAATCGAGGTTTTCTTAAAGAGCGCGCAGTGGCTGTTGGCGTTAACTTTATATTGACCTTTGTCTTAATCACCTCGTTTGTGGTCTTTATCATGGGTAACTTCATCGTGAAGTATCTCGCCAAAGAAGGTATTTTAGAGTATAACTTCACGTTTTACCTGACGAAGGTATTGACCTATTTGATCATTTTCTCCGTCTTCTTTTTTACGATTTCAATCATTTATTATTACGCTCCAGCGATTCATAAGCGTTGGAAATTTTTTAATGCAGGCTCGATTACAGCATCTATTTTGACCATTTTAATTACCAATGTGTTCTCCTATTATTTGGTCAATTTTGCTACGTATCATAAAATTTATGGGTCGATTGGTTCGTTGATTGCTTTAATGGTTTGGTTGTATTTTATCTCACTTATTTTGATAGTGGGTTTTGAAATTAATGCCAGTATTGATCAAGTGAAGACGGAGGAACAAGACGAGGTGGAATCTAAGGATGACTTCTTTGTAAATTATTAACGGGGATGTCAGCAGAAATCAAACGTATTTACGACAAAAACAATTCGGCTGAATTAATTGATTCAGTTGTTCAAGTCTTGCTAAAAGGCGGGGTAATCATTTATCCGACGGACACCATGTATGCGATCGGTTGTAGTATTCAATCTCAACAGGCGGTCAATCGGATTTGTGAGATTCGGCAGATTAAACCTACCAAAAACAGATTTTCATTTATTTGTGCCGATTTAAGTGCGATTTCAAACTTTGCCAAAGTCAGTGATTTTGCCTTTAAAATCCTGAAGAGGTATTTGCCTGGAGCCTACACATTTGTATTGCCAGCCAGTTCAAAGGTGCCGTCTGTATTAGTGCAGAGTAAAAAGACGGTGGGTATTCGTATCCCGGATTATACTCCTATTTTAGAAATTGTCCAACAATTGGGGCATCCCATTTTGACGAGTTCGTTGCCCACGGGCGGCTTGGATATTGAAGATTATACAGATCCTAGTTTGATTGCGGAGCAGTATGGCAACCAAGTAGATTTGATATTGCATGGTGGAATTGGTGGATTAATTCCGTCTACTGTGATTGACCTTCAAGATGATTTGATTGATATCATCCGGGAAGGAGCAGGGGATTGTGCTGATTTTAACTAATTACCATTTGATGTTAATTTCAGATGGCTTGGTATGTTTCCATCGTCTGTGAGACCATAAATATTGATCTGGGTAGGCAATGATGGATTTCTCTAGTCTGCGGGCAAATCGTTCGATTATTTGCCCTTTTTCCATCTTGTCATAAGTTTCTGGGCTAGCTAGTGACTCAAAACTCATGGTGTATTCTCCTCTTCCGGTACGAATAAGTTCAAGAAAAATGACTGGGTAATTATAGTCTCTGGCGAATCGTTCCATACCTGTAAAAAAGGCAGTATCCTGATTTAAAAAAGTGGTCCAATACGCTGATTCTGGCTTTTGTGGTGCTTGGTCGGCAGCTAAACAAATAGCTCTTGGAATATCTTTTCGATCACGTGAAGCCACAATAGACTCTCTTTTTTCCAAAAGAGTTACACCTTGAAAGCGACTGCGCACTTCCATGGTGAATGCATTGAAATCTTTATTATTTAATCGCTGGTACACCACATCATATGCATTTCCGGATAAACCAAGACGATGAATGGCCCATTCCCAATTCCCTTGATGTCCGGCAACTAGTACAACGGGTTGATTATTGTTTAGGTGTGACGTGATTATCTCTTCATTGATGAAGCGCATGCGTCGCATCATTTCGTCAGGATTGATGCGAACCCCATAAAAAAATTCAACTAATTGGTCCGTTAAATACCCATAGAATTTATTTCGGAGAGTCTTTATTTCGGCATCAGATTTCGTTGGAAATGAATTTTTCAAGTTAGCCTCAATCACTTTCTTCCGATAAGCCAACACATAATTGAAAATGAAACGAACACTGCTTGCGAGCCCATAGAGAACAGAAAGAGGTAATTTGCCAAGTAAGCGATAAAAAAACATAGCCTGTTTTCTAAGGGTTAATGAGTTTATTCTAGTAGTTTTGCAAATATCCGATTAATTTTTGGAATGCGCATTGAGATTCATTATTTACCCTCAATTGAATATATGGCATTAGTTTATGCCGCTTCTGAGGTTCAGTTTGAGGTTTTTGAAAATTTCCCAAAGCAAACATTTAGGAATCGTACGCGTATTTTAGGCGCAAATGGTATCGAAACGTTGACGGTGCCCATTCTTCATGCCTCAGGAAGAAAGCAATTAACCAAAGATGTTCAGATTGATTATGGGCAAGATTGGATTCGCAGGCACAAAGGTGCTATTCAAGCAGCTTATGGAAATGCACCGTTCTACGAACATTTCGAACCATTTATTCAGCAGATATTTGCAAAAAAAACAAAATATTTAGTAGATTTAAATATCCATTATTTTATGTTTTTAACTAAGGTATTGGGAAAGACGATACCTCATTCCTTGTCAGATACGTTTGCACTAGATGTAGTTGATTCTAAGTGGAATCAGATACAGGCGAAGGAAAGTTGGGAAGAGCGGTCTAATTATAAGGTTACTCCTTACCGTCAATGTTTTGGGGATCATTTTGAACCAAATTTGTCGGTATTGGATTTAGTGATGAATCATGGGAATGAATCTTATGATATTTTAATGCAAAGTTTGAACAAATAGCGGCTTTAACGTGTTTTCGCTCAAAATTAATTAGGGATTTATGGAGGCCAAATTTTCGAATAAAGTAAAAGAAGTCATTGCCTTAGCACGTGAAGAAGCGTTGCGTTTGGGTCACGATTACATCGGAACAGAGCATTTGATGCTTGGGATGATTCGTGATGGAGAGGGTCCCGGTGTAGATTTATTGCACAAATCAGGCGTGTCATTGGATCAATTACGTCAAAGTATTGAGCATTCGACCGCATCGACCAGTCGGTCCACTTTTGATAAGCAAAACATGTTGAATATTCCGTTGACGAAGCAAGCCGAAAAGGTGTTGCGGTTAACGTATTTAGAAGCTAAGTATTTTAAGACCAATACAGTTGAGACAGATCATTTGTTGATGGCTATTTTGCGTGACGAAGATAATGTGGCGACGCAGATTTTGGAAAAATATCAAGTTTACTATGATTTGATTAAGGAAATGGTTGAGTTTCAATCAGACGGAAATCAAGGTCATGGGCCAAAAGCAAGTTCGGATACGGATGATAATGATGATGATTCGCGTTTATATTCGGGCGGAAATCAAGGACCTTCGGGTTCTTCTGGAAACGCTACATCTGCAGCAAAAGGTACTGAGAAAAGTAAGACGCCTGTATTAGATAATTTTGGTCGTGATTTGACTAAGATTGCCGAAAATGGTAAGTTGGATGCGATCGTTGGCCGTGAAAAAGAAATCGAGCGTGTCGCTCAAATTTTATCACGTCGTAAGAAAAACAACCCGATTTTAATTGGTGAGCCAGGTGTAGGTAAAACGGCTATTGCAGAAGGTTTGGCTTTACGTATTATTCAAAAGAAAGTTTCGCGCGTTTTATTTGGTAAGCGCGTGGTCACCTTAGATATCGCTTCGTTGGTCGCTGGTACTAAATACCGGGGTCAATTCGAGGAGCGTATGAAGGCTGTCATGAACGAATTGGAAAAGTCGACAGACGTGATTTTGTTTATCGACGAATTACATACGATAGTGGGTGCTGGTGGAGCTTCAGGTTCATTAGATGCCTCCAATATGTTTAAACCAGCTTTAGCGCGTGGTGATATACAAGTTATTGGAGCTACAACGCTAGATGAGTATCGTCAATACATTGAGAAGGATGGTGCTTTAGCACGTCGTTTCCAAACGGTGATGGTCGATGCAACGAGCATCGATGAGACCATAGAGATATTGAATAATATTAAAGATAAGTATGAAGAGCATCACCATGTGATTTATACCCCTGAGTCGATTATTTCAGCTGTTAAATTATCTGATCGCTATATTTCAGATCGTTTCTTGCCTGATAAGGCGATTGATGTGATGGATGAGGTGGGTGCACGCGTGCACATTGCTAACATTCAAGTTCCGGCTGATATAGTGGCTTTAGAGAATCAAATTGAGATTGTTAAGAAAGAAAAAAATCAAGTAGTTAAGTCTCAAAAATACGAGGAAGCTGCGCAATTGCGTGATCGAGAGAAGAAATTAATCGATCAATTAGAGAAAGCAAAGCAGATTTGGGAGGAGGAATCTAAGAAGCAAAAGTTTACGGTCAATGAGGAGAATGTTGCTGAGGTGATTGCACAAATGACTGGTATTCCGGTTAATCGTGTGGCTGCCAAAGAAGGTGAGAAATTACTTCAAATGGAGGCTGAACTGACGAAGCATGTGATTGGTCAAGGTGATGCGGTTAAGAAGTTAGTGAAAGCAATCCAACGGACACGTGTCGGATTAAAGGATCCACAAAAACCAATTGGTTCATTCATTTTCCTAGGCCCTACGGGTGTTGGTAAAACGGAAATGGCTAAGGTTTTGGCTACTTATTTATTTGATAAAGAGGATTCGCTTGTACGTATTGATATGAGTGAGTATATGGAGAAATTCAGTGTTTCTCGTTTAGTGGGAGCGCCTCCGGGATATGTTGGCTATGAAGAAGGTGGTCAGTTGACAGAGAAAATTCGTCGCAAGCCATATTCAGTAGTCTTATTGGATGAAATTGAAAAGGCGCATCCGGATGTATTTAATTTGTTATTGCAAGTATTAGATGATGGTATATTGACGGATGGTTTAGGCCGACGAGTTGATTTCCGCAACACGATTATCATTATGACATCGAATATTGGTGCACGTGATTTGAAGGATTTCGGCTCTGGCATTGGATTCTCTACTAAATCTCGTGTGGATAATATGGAGGAAGCGGCACGTGCTACGATTCAAAATGCACTGAAGAAGGCCTTTGCTCCTGAGTTCATTAATCGCTTAGATGATATCATTATTTTCAATTCATTAGAGCGTACGGATTTACATCAAATTATTGATTTGTTATTGGTGAAACTATTCACACGTTTAACGAATCTAGGTTTTGCGGTTACGTTGACGGATGCGGCGAAAGACTTTATT
>CAIUGL010000153.1 GCA_903898715.1 uncultured Cytophagaceae bacterium | reverse complement strand
GATCCACATTCACCTGCTAAATACCGGACCATCGGAGCACCCGTTAACATGGATGCGTGGTATCAGGCGTTCGGTGTGAAACCGGGTGATAAATTGTACAAGAAGCCGGAGGATCGGATTAAGATATGGTAAATTAGACGTTGGACGTCAGACATTAGACGTTGGACATTGAAGTTTATCTTATCTTAAATATTTTTCTTAAATAAATGTAAAAGGCGACCTTCGGTCGCCTTTTTATATTTATTTAAGATACTTCTCTAACCACTGAAACTGTTCCCACAGCAAGTGAAGGACATTTTCACGGCCACGATAGCTATGCGCTTCGTAGGGTAAATACACAAAACGAGTTGTGCCTCCATTTCCTTTTAAAGCGGCGTATAAACGCTCACTGTTGATTGGGAAGGTACCTGTGTTATCATCCTGCTCGCCGTGCACTAATAAAATCGGTTCCTTGATTTTATCTGCATAACTGAATGGGCTCATCTCAAAATATAATTGAGGTGCTTGCCAGTAGGTACGATCTTCATTTTGGAAACCAAATGGCGTTAAGGTACGGTTATAAGCACCACTACGTGCGATACCAGCCTTGAACAAATCCGTATGGGCTAGTAAATTAGCTGTCATAAAGGCACCATAACTATGACCACCTACCGCCATGCGCTTGCGATCACCTACGCCTAATTGAACCAAATGATCAATCGCCGCAGAAGCATTTAAACGTAATTGATCCACAAAGTTATCGTTTGGCTTCTTAGAAGGATCCGTAGAGACAATCGGCATTTCCGCGTTATCCAAAATCGCATAGCCCTGTGTCGCATAGTAAATCGGCGAAGCCCAGCTCAAAGTCGTAAAACGATCTTTACTTCCACGAATCTGCGCCGCATCTGCTGCCGAATTAAATTCACGTGGGTAGGCCCAGATTAACACTGGCAACGGACCATCTTTCTCTTTGTTATAGCCTTTAGGTAAGTATAAATCTCCCGTCAGGTCTACCCCATCAGCTCGCTTATACTTGATTTTCTCCTTCGTGATTCCCACTAAATTTGGATACGGGTTTTCAAAATGAGTCAATGCTTTATCTAGGGCAGGATTCAATAGATTCTTGATGTAGTAGTTCGGCACCTCTGTTTGAGATTCCTTTCTACTCAACACAATACCTTTTTCCGCATCGATCACCTCTTCTACTTGCTCAAAATGACCTGGCTTCGCGCGCCAAATAATCTCATTTTTCTTTGTAGCTAAATCGAATTTGGCGATAAAAGGAAGGTCACCTTGATCTGACGAGCCCACTGGGTTATTCATCAAAATCTTTGTTCCGCCATCCGTTACTTGAATCACCTCACGTCCAAACGCATTTTTTGTCTGAACTGGACTTCCTGGATTGCGGTAAGCATCTGTTAGATTACGTTCATACAAAACCTCCATTGTTCCTGTCTGTGGCGTATAGCGACTCACTTTAGACGACTGCTTCCCGCGCAATACCTCGGATACCAATGCGAGATTTTTGTCTCCCCAAGTCACCCCGGCAAAACGCGTTTTGGTTTTAAACAACTCCTTCGCTGCTTGCGTAAATGGCGCAGCTAAGCTATAAACCGCATCATGAAATTCCACTTGCTTCTTGATGAAACCACTATCCAACGGCATCGCGTACACGATTGAAGCTGGCTCATCATCACGCCACTCAAATCCCCTTGGGACATTTTGCACGTTGTCATTACCTGCTGGAGCGCTCTCCGCAGAAGGAAGCTTAGCTAATTCCTTGATCACTTTTCCATCCAGATTCATCACCGAAACAGTGGATGTAAATCCATACGCCGGCACCGCATACGAGAATGGTTTCGTTAAAGTACGCATCATCACATACTGGCGATCTGGCGATAATTGAAAGGAGTAGGTCAGCTCAGGCTTACCTACTTTCTTATTGACCCCATTTTTGTACATGACCAGTTGGCTCTCCGCATAATACGCAAACAGACTCTCATCATACGGCGACTTGATCAAATCTTGGAACGTGGGACGTGGAGCAGCCTTGCCAATATTTTGTTGGATCGTTGGCCCCTTCGGCGTAATTGGACGCTTGGGTGCACCAGCCGCATCATGTGTGGTAGCTTTGTATAAAATGGTTTGATCGTCTACCCATGTAAAGGCATTGCCTAGGACTTGGTTAATCGGATCAACATTAACACGCGTCGCTTTTTTGGTGGCGATATCGATCACATATAGATCTACCCGATTCACTTCGGATTGGGTAAATGCAATTTTAGTTTCGGATGGATTCCAGGCGATCGCTCCGGCAGCTAGGTTTTTGGGAAGGCCAACAATCGCGATGGGAGCACCGGATTTGATGGACTGCAACGTAATGCTGCTGATGGGGCTTTGTCGGCTTGGAGAAAAATTAAGGGGATTCAAGCGCAATCCCGCAATCTTCATTTCCGGTTGGCCTAATTCCTCCACACTCGGATACGAATTCCGGCCTAGTAATAAAAGGTATTCTGCTTTGGAATCAATGCGCACAAAAGGAGTTGGCTTCGCTAAAAGCAAGTCGGCAATTTCCTTAGGAGGCAATTGGTACGCATCAGTATCTTGTGCGTGGCTAACGCTGGCAGCACCTATAAAAAGGGCTACAGACAATAATAAGGT
>CAIUGL010000152.1 GCA_903898715.1 uncultured Cytophagaceae bacterium | reverse complement strand
CTGAAGCCGCTTATTCCTGAGGGTATGGACATGCCCGAAATGGCACTACGATTTATCTTATCAAACCCAGACGTTGGAACCATCATTCCAGGCATGCGTAAAATTAATCACGCAGCCAATAACATTGCTTGTTCTGATGGGAAAGGTTTATCAAAAGATCTCTTAGATAAATTAAAACTTCATAGATGGGATCGCCAACCTACTGAATGGTCCCAATAGCCTGAACAAATAACTCTTTGAGTTTCGGCTCTTCACGGAATCCCGATGTTTTTTCGATCACTTTACCTTGGTGAAACACGATAAAACTCGGGATTTCATCTATACCATAGGATTGTAATATCGCTTGATTCCCATCAGCCTCTACCTTTAACACCGTTACTTTACCAGCAAACTCTCCCGCCAATTTATCCACCATAGGCATCATTTTCAAACATGGAGCGCACCACTTCGCATAGAAATCAACAACAATGGCTCCATTTTCTTTGGTTAATTTCTCGAAATCCGCCAAACTCCATGCTGCATCATGCTTGACGGCCGGAACCCCTTCTAAGGGTTTCATTTTAGTGGTCCATTTTAAATATCCGCCCTTTAACTCCGTTACTTGAAAACCTTTGGCCCGCATCACTTCAGCAGCTTGCGCCGAACGCCCACCCGAAAGACAATAAATAAGTACGGGCTGACTCTTATCTAGTTTATCAATTTCTTGAGCAAAAGTAGCAGATCTAAAATCGATGTTTTGTGCCTTGGGTAAATGACCTCCACCAAACTCGCCAGAGGTACGTACATCCAACAAGGTAGCTTTGGGTAACTCAGTGATTTTAGCTGAAAAGGATTCAACATCAACGACTTGTGCGCTAACTGAAAACCAAGCGCATAATGAAAACAGGATTAGACAAGTATAATTTTTCATTTTGATGAGATACAAGGTTATATAAATCATGATTAAACACAAAACCGACGGAAATTATCCAAATTTTACGTTATTTTGCAAGGCAATTTAAGCAATTACAACGTAATCATTTATTCACACTAACAATAAAAAGATGAGTGCAATACAGTACGTACACGCAAGACAAATTTTAGATTCACGTGGAAATCCAACAATCGAAGTAGATATCAAAACGGAAGATGGCGCTTTCGGCCGAGCAGCAGTTCCTTCAGGAGCTTCTACAGGTATCCACGAGGCTGTTGAACTTCGTGATGAAGACAAATCAGTTTACGTAGGTAAAGGGGTTTTAAAAGCTGTTGAGAATGTTAACAGAGCTATTGCTGAAGAATTATGGGGCTTAGAAGTTTCTGAGCAAAACATGATCGACCGTTTAATGATTGAATTAGATGGCACTTCAAATAAGGGTAAATTAGGCGCAAACGCTATTTTAGGTGTTTCTATGGCGGTTGCGAAAGCAGCAGCTCAAGAAGCAGGTCTTCCATTATATCGTTACATCGGTGGTGTAAATGCAAATACATTGCCAGTACCCATGATGAACATCTTAAATGGTGGTTCACATGCGGACAACTCAATCGACTTCCAGGAATTCATGGTGATGCCAGCGAAAGCTGAATCATTCTCGCATGCGTTACGTATGGGTACAGAAGTTTTCCATGCATTGAAAGGTGTGTTGAAGTCCAAAGGATATTCGACTAACGTAGGTGATGAAGGTGGTTTTGCACCAAACATTAAGTCGAACGAAGAGGCAATCGAAATCGTATTGCAATCCATCGAGAAAGCAGGTTACAAGCCAGGCGAAGAAATTTTCATCGCGATGGATGCTGCAGCTTCAGAATTCTATGATGAGAAAACAGGTCTTTATACCTTCAAAAAATCTGATGGTAAGCAATTGAACAACATGGAAATGGCTGCTTATTGGAAAACTTGGGCAGATAAATATCCAATTATTTCAATTGAAGACGGTATGGCTGAAGACGATTGGGCTGGCTGGGCTGAGCAAACGAAATTGATTGGTTCTAAATGCCAATTAGTTGGTGACGATTTATTCGTTACAAACGTAAAACGTTTACAAGAGGGTATCGAAAAAGGAGTAGCAAATGCTGTATTAGTTAAGGTAAACCAAATTGGTTCATTAACTGAAACAATTGATACGGTCAACCTAGCGAAACGTAATTCATACAAAAACATTATGTCGCACCGTTCAGGAGAGACGGAAGATGCAACAATTGCCGACTTAGCTGTTGCGTTGAACACAGGTCAAATCAAAACTGGTTCTGCATCTCGTTCTGACCGTATGGCTAAATACAACCAATTACTACGTATTGAAGAAGAATTGGGAGCAAATGCATATTTCCCAGGATTGAATTTCTAAGGAATCATGAATTTTGTCAAAAGGCTTTTTTGGGGACAATATCGCTTCTATTCGATTTCAACAAGTATCCTTTTTGTTTGGATGTTTATCTTGGATTCGAATGATCTAACTGTGCAATATCGTTTGTGGAGTGAGTTAAGCGAAATGAAAGCCGAAAAAGCCTTTTACCAACAAAAAATCAAAGAATTAGAAAAGGAGAAACGAATGGTTATCGGCAATCCTGCCTTATTAGAAAAATACGCTCGTGAAAAATACCTCATGAAGAAACCTAAACAGGACATCTTTGTGATTGTAGACGAAGCAAACCAACCGATTGAATAAAAAATAGCCCTTCTTCTCGAAGGGCTATTTTTATTAAAACAAGGGTACACCCGTCATTTCTTTTGGTTGTTCCACGCCCATCATCTTCAAGATAGTGGGCGAAACATCACCCAATTTACCATTTTGAAGGGTTGGATGAAATTCATTATCCACCAGAATACAAGGAACTAAATTCGTTGAGTGCGCAGTGTTAGGTGAACCATCCTCATTCATCATGACATCTGCATTTCCATGATCCGCAATGATGATGAAAGAATACCCGTGTGCCAAACCTGCTTTCACAACAGCCTCCGCACAGGAATCTACTGTTTCCACTGCCTTAACAACTGCCTCAAAAACACCGGTATGGCCAACCATATCTGGATTAGCGAAATTCAAGCAAACAAAGTCAACCTCTTCTTTTTCCAACTCGGGAATTAAGGCGTCACGTAAATCAGCTGCCGACATCTCCGGTTGTAAATCGTATGTAGCGACTTTTGGCGAATTCCGTAATATATTTTCTTGACCCTTGAACAATTGCTCACGACCACCAGAAAAGAAGAACGTTACGTGAGGATATTTCTCCGTTTCGGCGATACGAATTTGCTTTTTACCTGCACCTTCTAACACCTCTCCCATCGTCATAGGT
>CAIUGL010000151.1 GCA_903898715.1 uncultured Cytophagaceae bacterium | reverse complement strand
TTGGCTTGGCCACCTTTGCATTGAAGCTTTACGTAGCCAGCTATTTCTTTTGCCATGTTAAAACATCGTTTATTTAGTGAATTAGAGGTTTATCTGCCAATAAGGGTGGAAGCTTCCTTATCTGATTCCCCTCCGGGTGACTCTTCCGTGTAACAAGACTTCGGAGCCCAATCCCCTTCTGAAATTTTCAAAACAGAGATTGCCGCTTTTTAAACGGACTGCAAAATTAGGGATATTATTTTGAAATGCAAAAGTAATTCTAGATAAAACTAGAAGTTAGGCGGATTTTTGAAAAATTACCTCATAAAAATCGCCAAAACCATGTTTGATGGATACCTCTATCACGTAGCCATGATCATGTAAAAACGATTGTATTGATTCAAAGCTATCTAGTGTTTGATACATATCATCTTGATGGTTTTCAATTTGAATGCGATCAATTTGACATGTTTTTAATGGGAACAATCCGGTAAGGCATTTTAATTCATGACCCTCGGTATCAATTTTTAGTAAGTCGATATGTTTAATTGCTTGTTCTTCGATATAATCTCGTAAGGCAATGGTCTCTATTTCGATTTGCTCACTAATTATTTCAGTAGGCTTCACGCCCATCACCTGCGCTTTTTTCGCTAGATATTTACTATCTGGATTTAGTGGCTCGAAAGAAGAGGTTAAATCCAGTTTATTGATGTAGAAAGTTAGCATTTGCTTCGCATTTGAAACGCCCTTATTAATTAAGGTCATATTTTTTATGCCCTGATATTTATTGGTTAAAAATTGAAACAAACTAGGGTTAGGTTCAAAAGATGTAATTTGTGCCGTAGAACGAATTTTCAAAAAGAAATCAGCCGATTGTCCTTTGTTGGCCCCCACATCAAATATTGTCGGATTAGCCGGTAATACCGTTTTGTAAAAGCGTTTAAGCTTAGGGTAAAAAAGGACAGCTTCGTTGAGCTCAATTAAATAAGTAATTAGTTTAATACGGCTGATCATGCTAATACTTTGGATTTGTCAAAAAAAAACCCTGGAATCCAGGGTTCTTAAGTTATAAACGTCAGTTATTATTTTTCTACCTGCGCATAATTCAATTCAAGTGGCGTGTTACGGCCAAATATCTTAACCATAACGGATAGCTTTTTGCTATTCTCGTGAATTTCTTCAACCGTACCTTCGAATGTTGCGAATGGGCCGTCGATGACGCGAACGGTCTCTCCTTTAATGAAGCTTATCGAAGCGTATTCTTCGATTGCGGCTGACTCGTCAACTTTACCTAAGATACGATTAACTTCTGCTTGGTTGATAGGCATCGGTTTTTTAACAATAACCTTGACCTTCTTCGTCTTTCCTCCTTCGATTTTCGTCTCCTCGATTTCTTCATTATTAGTTTGCAAGAAACCAATAACACCAGGTGTTGAAGTTAAAATGTGACTAACCTCACCCGCTAGATCTGCTTCCACCATGATATACCCTGGGAATAAGTTCTTCTCACGAATTACTTTTTTCCCTTTACGGATTTCATAGATCTTTTCTGTCGGAATTAATATCTGTGGAACGGAATCAGACACACCTTGACGCGCCAACTCATTTTCCATATAGGTCTTAACCTTCTTTTCTTGCCCTGAGATTGCTCTCAAAACGTACCATTTAGTCTCTGCCATGGCAATTGCTCGTTGAGGATTGGGAAAAACCCGTGTTTAAAATGAACTATAAAATAAATCCAAACCAGATTTAAATGCCAAATCAACGACTCCTACCAATAAGGCAAAAATCAACGAGGCAACTAAAACCAATACTGAACTCGATTGAAGTTCCGTGAATTTTGGCCAAGTAACTTGTTCGGTTACTTCCGTCCAAGAATCCTTAATCAATGATGTAAAACTGCTCATATCTTACCGATTGTCGGTTATTTAAAATTTCGTTGCACGGGCACAAGGATTCGAACCCTGACCAAAGGTTTTGGAGACCTGCATACTACCATTATACTATGCCCGTAGAAAGGATTGCAAATTTAGATAAAAAAACCTAATTAACAAACGTCGGCATAACTAATTGAATGTTTACCACTGGGAGTAACTCGTAGGTTCCAAAAATTTGCGGACTGTCCGAGAATGGCTATTCGCATACCGAGGATCTCCACTCATGCGCTTCCAATCCGGATCAGCACTAAATTTTCCCCAATTGGCATCACGCTCCGCCATGTTTTCAAAAGATACCATGTAGCTCAAACAAGGGGTGTTTTCACCAGCGAGTACCTCGCCGAAAAAGACGTTGTGTAGGCCAACTTTATCAAAAATAGCTAGCTCACCTTGATTGAACATATCGATTTTACGCTTCAATGCATCCTCGTTATATGCTTCATAGGTACGCCATTCATATATTCGGCCCGGATTAGTCACAGGTAATTTCATCGATGGGTGACCTGCAAATCCTTTCGCCAAATAGGTGGAAACCCGATCAAATAACGGTTTATCAGGTCCTACCTGATCAAAATACGCACGTGATGTTGTTTGGTAAGTAGCATCTTTCTCCAATGCATCTTTATATCCGGCATAGGCCGTCAACGATTTAAAGGGAATCGTAACGATAACAACTGCCGGCTCAGGTTTGCCAAGATCTTTGAATACGCCAATTTTTGAGACGCCATAGGCATTCATCGCGGGAATAAATGATTTAGCTAGATAACTTTCCAGGAGATTTGAATTACCCCTGAATTTCATATGATACGTTCTGATTTCGTAATATTCCTGACCGTAGGATTGAAAGGCGAATAAACAAACTGATAAAAAGAGTAGTAATTTTTTCATGAGACAATATAGGTTAAATTAAAAACGTTTAAGCCTCAGGCGCTAGCTTTGGCAAACCTGAAAGGTTTGCCAAAGCTAAAGGACACGCCTAGGCTTCCTACAAGTATACAAAAAAAAAGAGCGGTCAATGACCGCTCTTTCCCATTTAGGCTAATAAAATTAGTCTAAGATTTCAGTTACCTGACCATCACCTACCGTACGGCCACCTTCACGAATC
>CAIUGL010000150.1 GCA_903898715.1 uncultured Cytophagaceae bacterium | reverse complement strand
CATTTATGGCCTCCTAGGAATGATTTTGTGCATTAAAAAAAAATGAGGTAAAGTTAAAATTGACAGAAAAATAAATGCATGAGCGAGCCATTTTTGTTGGCTCACCATCAAAACATAGACGATCCCCATCACAAATGCAGCAATGGTAAATGGTAACAGCCTCAGGTACAGATCCTTAGTACTAAGCGCTAGACTACTTGCCAGTACACGTATACTATAGATGGAATGGCACCCAGCAAAATAACACATAAAGGCAGGTAGCAGAGGTAAATACATACCTAGGAGCAATGTGAGACCTGTATTGATAAAGTAGCCAGTGTGCGCTATTTGGAAACCCAATAGGATACAAAGAATATAAAAGCCAACAGGCAGGGCGTCAACTGTAATGCGTATGCCCAAATTGAAATTCTGTAGAATAATGCCCACCTCCGTAGCGTGCTGGGATAAAATGAAACCCAAAATCCCCATACCTAAAAGGCATGTTCTAAGTATTTGAATGAAATAGGCTAGTCCACTTTTGGCTGCTTGAGATGCATCCGTCGTTTCCAAATCCCCAAAATGGAAAATTGAGATGCCAATAAAAATTACGAATGAGGCCAACGGAAAGAAATACCACATGATTCCATAAGCTAACATAACCGCTAGATACTTACTTGCAAACGAGATGAGACTAAATGAGCTATTCTGTAAGCGCGCTAACTGTTGCGCGATTAAATGATCTGCCGCCCCATGCGGTATGCCTAAAATAGCTAATAATATAAGGCAGAATGCCCATTCGATTTGTGCGGGCATGTTTTTCCATAAGCTTATCAAGACCCAATACCCAATGGTCAACACAATGCCAGAAATGCGGTAAAATGAGATCATCGATTTTTGGTCACTAAATGCTTAACAAAAAGAGGTATCTGGAGCTGGCTAAACAACTTAATTTCTTGCCAAATCGTCGTTTTTTCATCTAAAAAATGAAGAATCCTAGCAAAATCAATGCGACCAAAAAGTCGGTCCATGACCAAAGGAATCACCCTATTTTCCGTTTGAATCATGTTCAATAGGATGGAATCATAAAATGTGAATCGAGACTGACGTTTGGTTGCTAGCTGATTTACTCTATTTTTCGCATCTCGATGCATCCGAGTGAATGCATAACCAGTGGATGCCTTCACTTGACCAGCTGCAGTTCCAATGGAAAATATTCTCCCAGTTTGGGAAGGTGATTCTATAATCTTCATCGGAATAGTTCCACGCTCTACATCACTTACTTGATATGTTTTGCCTGGGAAGTTAGCTTCCATATACTGATTCCAATGTGATTCATAGGCTTTTTCATCATAAGCCTGCTTACTGAAAACAGTCGTTTCAATCAACCCTTTTCGGGAAGAAAAAGGCAATATGTAATGAAACACAGCATAATCATTGTTGGTCTGCGGCTGACTAAAATCCATCATAGTCACCGAACTGCTATCCAGTATATCAGAATCAAATTCGACGAATTTCCCCCAAAAATGTTGTGATAAGGATGGTTTACCTGCCGTTTGCACGTGACCGATGCGCGCATCAGCAACTTGCTTGGCAACATACCTAGCACCATTTTGTAATTTTATTTCTACCGTAGACGTTGATTCAATAAGTTCACTTACCCATCCCATCTCATGCGTGATTTGGGTGTGTGCGGGAATGAATTGATCGAAGAAGTAGTTGAAAAAATGAGTTGATGAAATGTAATGATAAGCTAATGAATCAATTTCTTTTGTTTGACTGATTGATTGGGTCGACCGGTAGGTTATTTTACTCCAGGACTTTTCAATTAGAAAAGGAAAGGATTCTTGACCGTTTTTGGCCCAGTAGCACCAACTTTTCTTAGAGCGATCTCCTGAATCAATCAATAAGATTTTGGCATCAATATATTCTGCTTTTTGTAAATATTCATATAGTAATTGAAGCCCTGCTGCTCCGGCGCCTACTATGGCAAGATCATATATACGCGCTTCAGTCAATTGAAATATTTTTATAAATTATTGAAACTTAACCATAAATAACCTCAATTGTTTTCTAAATGCCAAAAACATGCTGTTTTAATCTTAGCTGTCATGTGAGCTCGGTTTTATTTTATATCTAGACTTGGTACCTTTATGCGCGTCTATTAATAATTTATATTGCTCCGAATAGTTCTTTCTTCATTATTGGTATGCCTTTTGAGTTTCCACGTTTCGGCACAACATATTGCGCGCCTTCGTTTTGACGATGACTTTTCGTACCTAAAATCAGATAGTTCTAGCAAATCTTGGGATGAAAAAGTAAAATTCCTACCGATCTTCGGCCAGGCTACTCTAAGCATCGGGGGAGAGATTCGTGAACATTATCAGAATTATACCAATGTCAATTTTGGGCAAATTCCTGCCTCTTATGTGACCGGAAATCCACACCAATGGTTGCATCGTATATTGCTCCATGCGGATTTACAGCTACATTCAAATTTTCGGGTTTTTGCTCAAATCAATAATACCATTCGTTTTTGGAATCCAAATCCGATAACCAACCAAGTAGATCAGAATACGCTGAGTTTCCATCAATGGTTCGCAGATTTGAAGTTGGCAGACAAGCTGGTACTTCGATTAGGCCGACAAGAATTATTGTTTGGCCAAGAGCGCTTTATTGCCTCGCGGGAGGGACCAAATAATCGTCAAAGTTTCGTGGGTGCTCATGTCATTCATCAAGCCAAACGCATTAGAACAGATCTTTTTTACACACATCCCATTCGGTTAAATCAAGGGGCGTTCGATGATGAAAAGTCAACTGAAAAATTAGCGGGTTTACATGTTAAATACGATCGGGTATTGAAGTTTCTTAATGCCGATGCCTATTACTACTATTTCGAATCAAAAGCACGGGAGTATTATTCTTCAATAGGTACTGAAAAAAGGCATACCTTAGGTGTACATCTCTATTCAAATCCGCAACGTTTCAATTATGATTTTGAATTTTCAAGGCAGATGGGAACCTTTAAGTCACTTGATATTCGAGCCATGATGGCTGTTTGGGATGTTAACTTAGCTGTTATGCCACATCGATTTATTGGATTTAGCGGCAATTTTGTACCTGGTGATCAATCCACGCAAGATGGACAATTGAATACGTTTAATACCTTGTTCGCTCGTCCACCTTTCGGTCAAACAGTTGCCCTAAATATTTCTAATACCTTGAACTTAAGCCCATATATCCGATATCAAAATGGTACCAAATGGATAGCGACTGCACGGGCGTCTTTTGTCCAAAGAACTAGTGCATACGATGGGGTATATACGCCCAATATGTCTCAATTGCGTCCGTATGATCCGGAAAAAATGACATCTGATGCCTTAAAACTGTGTGATATATATGCGGTGGATGTCAATTACGT
>CAIUGL010000149.1 GCA_903898715.1 uncultured Cytophagaceae bacterium | reverse complement strand
TGGTGGTTCTCGCGCGGGCCAACAACGCTTCTCGCCATTGAACTCTTGGCCAGATAACACGAACCTAGACAAGGCGCGTCGTTTGTTATGGCCAATCAAGCAAAAATATGGTGATAAAATTTCTTGGGCAGACTTAATGGTCTTAACTGGAAACGTATCCTTAGAGCAAATGGGCTTTAAAACTTTTGGTTTCGCAGGTGGTCGTACAGACGTATGGGAGCCAGAAGCAAACGTATATTGGGGATCTGAGAAGAAATTGTTAGACGATAAAAACCGTTATTCAGAAGGTCGCAAATTAGAAAACCCATTAGCAGCGGTTCAAATGGGCTTAATTTATGTGAACCCAGAAGGTCCTAATGGTGTGCCAGATCCGGCAGCATCAGCAAAAGATATCCGTGAGACTTTTGGTCGTATGGGTATGAATGATGAAGAGACCGTTGCGTTAATCGCGGGTGGTCACACGTTTGGTAAAACACACGGCGCTGGTCCTGCAACAAACGTAGGAGATAATCCAGAGGCCGCTAGCATTGAGAAGCAAGGAATGGGCTGGGAGAGCACGTACAAATCAGGTAAA
Source organism: uncultured Cytophagaceae bacterium (assembly GCA_903898715.1). GTDB lineage: Bacteria > Bacteroidota > Bacteroidia > Cytophagales > Spirosomataceae > Aquirufa > Aquirufa avitistagni. The sequence continues at coordinate 2,601 of CAIUGL010000149.1, read as the reverse complement.
GGGAAAGATGCGATTACGTCAGGTTTAGAAGTTACTTGGACATCTACTCCTACACAATGGGGTATCGGATACTTACATTTATTGTTCAACAATGAGTGGTCTTTAGAGAAAAGCCCAGCAGGTGCAAACCAATGGATTGCGAAAAATAGCGCAAACATCATTCCAGATGCATTTGACAAAAATGTCTTCCACAAGCCTACGATGTTGACAACAGACATCGCTTTGCGCGTAGATCCAGCATATGAGAAAATCTCACGTAACTTCTTAGATAACCCAGAAGTATATGCGAAAGCATTCGCAAAAGCTTGGTTTAAATTAACGCACCGCGACATGGGTCCTAGCTCAACTTATTTAGGACCAGAGGTGCCGAAGGAGCAATTGGTTTGGCAAGATCCAATTCCTGCATTGAACCATGAAGTGATCAACGCAGCGGATATCGCAGCTTTAAAAGTGAAGTTGTTAAACTCAGGTTTATCGATTAGCGAATTAGTGGGAACCGCTTGGGCTTCTGCATCAACATACCGTCACTCAGATCGCCGTGGTGGTGCAAACGGAGCGCGTATTCGCCTTCAACCACAACGCAGCTGGGAAGTTAACAACCCGAAGCAGTTGGAAAAAGTGTTAGCGGTTTTGGAAAAAATCCAACAAGATTTCAATGCTAAATCAGGTAAGAAAAAAGTATCTATCGCTGATTTAATCGTCTTAGGTGGTTCTGCAGCGGTAGAAAAAGCAGCTGCAAATGCAGGTGTTAAAACAACCGTTCCATTTACTCCAGGACGTATGGATGCAACACAAGCGCAAACAGATGTAGCATCAGTAGGCTTATTAGAGCCAATGGCAGATGGTTTCCGTAACTACTTGAAAACGCAGTACACGTTATCAACAGAAGAATTGTTCGTAGATAAAGCTCAATTATTAACCTTGACAGCGCCAGAAATGACGGTATTAACAGGTGGTATGCGTGCCTTGAATACGAACTACAATGGTTCGAAGCACGGTATTTTCACAGACAAAAAAGACGCGTTAACAAACGATTTCTTTGTGAACTTATTAGAGATGGGAACGACTTGGAAGCCAGCGAACGCAACGAAAGAAGAGTTCTCAGGAACGAATACAAAAACAGGTGCAGCAGTTGCGACAGCAACACGTGCCGACTTGATTTTCGGTTCTAACTCGGAGCTTCGTGCCTTAGCTGAGGTGTATGCAACGAAGGATTCGCAAACAAAATTTGTGAAGGATTTCGTAGCCGCTTGGACAAAGGTGATGAACCTCGATCGCTTCGATGTAACTTTTAAATAGATTGTTTTAACGTTTGAAGAAAGGCCGGCTCATTGAGTCGGCTTTTTTTATTTCCTCTTCGCTTTCATCTCCGCCGCTTTGGCTTTCGGTATTCCATAAACTTTCCCTGCCGCCGCATCATTTAAAAAGCGATCGATGTAGCCATTGCTAATGGTACTATTGTCTTTGTATTTCAAACGAAGCGCATCCAATTGCTTATGCAAGGTCTTACGAATCGAAGCATATTCCGGGTCATCGTATACGTTTTTTAACTCCAAAGGATCTTTTTCGCGGTCGATGAGCTCCCAAGTGTCTGCCGAAAAATAATAATGAATCAACTTATATTTCTTCGTCACAATCGCATAATGGCGGTTCACCATATGCTCAGCTGGATATTCATAATAGTGATAATAAACCGCATCGCGTTTCCACGATTTGCCTGTCATCAAAGGGATTAAACTTTGGCCTTGCATGTCTTTGGGAGAAGGAATGCCCGCTGCATCCAAGAATGTTTGCGCGAAATCTAAGTTTTGCACTAGAGCATCTGATTTTTGGCCTGCTTTAATTTGGCCAGGCCAAGACACCATTAATGGAGTCTTGAAGGATTCGTCATAGACAAATCGCTTATCAAACCAGCCATGTTCGCCCAAGTAAAAACCTTGGTCAGAGGTGTAAACGATCATCGTATTCTCCATCAAATTGTTTGCTTCCAAATAGTCCAACAAACGTCCCACGTTTTCATCTACCGCCCGCAAGGTTCCCAGGTAATCTTGCATATAGCGCTGAAATTTCCAACGCATTTTACCTTGCTCAGACATACTTGGATATGCCTTGATGAACTCCGCGTTAATGCGATCATATACGCGATCGAAATTCGCCTTTTGACTTGGAGTTAACCTGCCCATTTCGGCTACAAAGCGACGTTTATCAATGCCAATTTCAGGAATCTTCAACGAATCCATAGTGGCTGGATAAATCTTATTATCCCCGGCCCAACCCATACTCGACAAAATATTCATTTCAGCTTCCTTAGCTGGAGAAGTCCGGCCAGCATAATCATCGAAAAGCGTCTTAGGTTCTGGATATGTTTTTCGAGTCATTTCATCCAAATGCCGCTCGGCCATCAACCACGATCGGTGTGGCGCTTTATGCAAATACATCAACATAAATGGCTTTTCCGGAGTACGTTCTTTTTTTAGCCAATCCAACGTCATGTCCGTAATGATGTCGGTCACATAGCCATTGACTTTAATATTCCCCTCGTTTTTCGTTATGAAATCTGGATTGTAGTAATTCCCTTGATCCGGAAGGATTTTAAATTGG
>CAIUGL010000148.1 GCA_903898715.1 uncultured Cytophagaceae bacterium | reverse complement strand
GGGGCCTAGCCCTTTCATTCAATTTTATTCACAGTTCAAAAAAATAATTGTTATGCCAAAAGTTAAAGCCAAAAGACAAAGTGTCTCACTCGACATGACAGCGATGTGTGATGTGGCTTTCCTTCTTTTGACGTTCTTCATGTTAACCGCGAAGTTCCGTCCAGAAGAGGCAGTTACAATCACGCCACCATCATCTATTTCAGAGAAACCTTTGAATATAAAAGATGGTATGCTTATGGTTAGTGTTTCACCAGAAGGTGGAGTTTATTTGGCAACTGATGATCAACAGGCAAGAGAGTTTATGTTAGAGCGTATGGCTAATCGCTATGGAATCGCTGTAACAGCTGAAATGAAGAAGAACTTTATGGCTTCTGAAATTGTAGGCTATCCTCTTGGTGCGATGCGTCAGGTGTTAAATATGAAACCTGCCGATGCTAAAAAGCTAAGCAAGGGAATTCCAATTGATTCAACCAACAACGAGCTTTCGTATTGGGTGGGTTATGCGAAATTGTCTAATCCGGAATTGAAAGTTGCCGTAAAAGGAGATAAAGAGTCTAACTACAAAGTATTTGCTGATATCATCGGTACTTTGCAAGCTCAGAACATCAATATCTTCCAATTGGTAACGGGTCCGGAAAACAAACCGAAATAAGTTTTCATTTTTAATTACAAACAGAAATGGCAGAAATAGATAGCTCCGGTGGCGGGAAGAAAGGCGGGAAGAAGCGTAGTAAGAAAATGTCGACCAAAATCGACATGACACCGATGGTGGACTTAGGCTTCTTGTTGATTACTTTCTTTATGTTAACAACTACGTTAGCAAAGCCCGTTACCATGCAATTAAACATGCCTGATAAAACGGATACGAAGGAAACGTCACCTGTTAAATTGTCTGAAACACTTACGGTGTGCCCAGATGAGAACAAGGTGTATTACTACCAAGGTATTCCTACAGAAGCAGGTACAGTAATGCAAGTGACCAACTATTCAGAGACAGGAATTCGTAAGGTAATTGCGGATCTTAAGGCGAAAGTTGGTTCTAATTTTACTATCGTAATTAAGCCTACGAAAAAAGCAAAATATCGGAATATGATTGATATGCTTGATGAGTGTGCGATTACCAATAACAAGCGTTATGCTTTGTTGGAAATCGATCCGGATACGGAAGCTTTGATTAAACGATCAGGTAAATAGACCTATTAAATTAATTTTAAATTAAACGAATATTATGTCACAAGTAATAAGCCAAGATACTACTTTGGATGATATTATCTTCAAAGACAAAAACCGTGAATTCGGTGCTTTTGTTCTTCGGAAGACGTATCCCAAAGTAATGAAGCGGTCGGTATTACTAGGCTCTGCACTCTTTGTCGGTGCTCTTTTGATCGCAGCTTTCTGGAAACAGTTGACTGCAGCATCAGAAGATAAGACTGAGGTGACAGCTGAAGTAATGAAATTGGATAAGCCAGCTCCACCTAAGAAAGTAGAGTTGCCTCCACCGCCACCACCGCCACCACCCAAAGAAATTCCTAAGGTGACGACGACTAAATTCTTACCTCCAGAAATCAAGCATGATGAGGAAGTAACGAAGCCTGAGCCGCCGCCTGAAGAGGTGAAAGGTAATACGGCATCTGAAACTGTTAAAGGAGAGTCGGAAACGTACGAACCACCAGTAGATCCAGATGCTAAGGGTGCAGAACCTGTTGAGCCGCCAAAACCAGCTGAAGATGAGATCTTTACAGCGGTTGAGCAAAATGCCGAGTTCCCTGGTGGTCCTCGTGCTTTTGGCCAGTTCTTACAGCGTAACTTGCGTTATCCATCTGCGGCACAGCGTGCCAACGTAGGCGGAAAGGTATATGTTCAGTTCGTAGTTAATACGGATGGAACGATCCAAGACGTTCAAGTATTAAAGTCTGTAGGTTTTGGTTGCGACGAAGAAGCGATTCGTGTAATTAAATCGGTACCAAGATGGACTCCTGGTAAGCAATCTGGACGTGCAGTACGTTCACGTTTTACGCAGCCGATCACGTTCGTATTATCTGAGTAATCTCAATTATTGAATTTTATCAGACCTGCTAAATGTACATTTGGCAGGTCTGATTGTTTAAACTACTTATGAAACTACCCATTGCTGTTCTGATTAACATCTCATTCCGCGTAGTCGTAGCGCTTGCTTATAGTGGCTTAGGTGCCTACGTAGCTGTGTGGTCTGATTTTCAATTAGGTGATTTTGCTGGTGTTCCCATCGTCAAGATGCTAGGAGTACTATTTTTTGTTTATGGGATTTTCCGACTTTGGAGAGCCTATTTGTATTTTAGTGAAATGAACGATCAAAATTATGGGCATTATGAAGACTAGGATTTTGTTTTTTGCTATGGTATTTGGGATTTTCGCATGCGGTGAATCTAAAAATGATGCACCCAAGGATGGACCCGCAACCGGTTCAATCTCCATCGGTGTAGATGAATCTTTTCAGCCATTAGTCAATGCGGAGAAAGCTGCCTTCGAAGAGAATTATCATTTTGCTAAATTGAATTTGGTGTTTAAACCGGAGAATGAGTCGATTGCCGACTTGCTAAATGACAAAGTTCGTTCCGTTGTCGTTTCACGTGAATTAACAGATGCGGAGAAAGAAATATTTACACGCGAAAAAATCACTTACCGCAGTTTTAAATTTGCTGCGGATGGGATCGCGCTGATTGCCAATAAGTCAAATAAAGATACTTCGATAACGCTTGACCGCTTAAAGTCCTTGTTGAACGGTTCTGCAAAAGATGGAAATTCAATAGAATTGGTCGTTGACAAAGCGAATTCGAGCAACATTAAATTCTTGGTTGACCGTTTTGGACTTGGAAATACTGGTTTAGCGGTTGCCGCCGTAGGATCAAATAAGGCTGTCATTGAATATGTTCAGGCGCACAAAAATGCGCTAGGGATCATTGGTTCGAACTGGATTAGCGATGGAGATAATCCTACTTCATTGGGTTTTATACGTTCCATTCAAGTAATGTCTGTGTCTGAAAATGGGAAAGACTACTACCAACCTTTTGGGTATAATTTAGCCTTGAAGAAATATCCATTGCGCCGTGAGATCAAAATGATTCTGAAAGAATCGCATTCAGGTTTAGGTACAGGATTTGTTAATTACGTGTGTGGAGACATGGGACAATTGATTGTTTTGAAAGCGGGGTTAATTCCATTGACCCGACCTATCACGATTAGACAGTATCAAATCAGCCAATAAACGTATTTTTGGGATTGACATTTGTCAGTTTTTCAAGATTTTTGCTTAAATTTGTCATTCTAAAAAATATAAAACTTTACTAGTAATTTACTGAACTTTTCAATGTTACGCCTAAGCATACTTCTTTTAAACAATAATTTAAATTACAAATGATGAAAATGAAATCATGGCTTTTGGGAATTGGTCTTTTGTTGACCAATCTAGCTTTCGGGCAAACGATTCAAGATGGTCTACATTTATTAGATCGCCATCAGCCAAGTCGAGCGAAACAAGTTTTTGAGGGGTTGGTTTCTGCAACTCCAACAGGTGAAAATTATTTCTATTTGGGTTACTATTACCTGACACAACGTGATTGGGATAATGCCAAGGCTACCTTCGAAAAAGGAAAAGCGGCAGATCCTAAAAATTACTTAAACCAAGTGGGTCTAGGTTCTATTTTAGTAGGTCAAAACAACGTGTCTGCAGCAAAAGTAGAATTCGACCGAATTCTAGCGGATACAAAAAACAAAAATATCGATGTGATGTACCGAATCGCTGAGGCGTATTCTATGTATTACATTCTAGGTAAAGAAGAAAGTTTCAATGCCAATAACAACGATCCAGGTGAGGCAATTCGCTTAATCGATTTGATTCAGGAGCGTTTGATGAAGGATAAGAAAATGCCTACTGTGGAGCATTACATTGTTAAAGGAGATGCGTATTTGATCAAAAATGACGGTGGTAATGCAGTAACTGCTTACGAGACAGGTTTGATGCAAGATCCTAAAAACGTGAAGGCTAAAGTTAAAATTGGAACGGTTTATTTACGTGGTAAGAACTATAAAGAAACACAAGCGCGTTACAAAGAGGCCATCGACTTAGACTCAAACTATGCACCTGCACATCGTAGATATGGTGAGTACTTGATCGTAGGTGGTCAGTATAAAAACGCATCGCGTTATTTCCGTCGTTATTTAGAGAAGGCGGAAGCAACTCCAGAGGTTACGTTAGAAACAGCTAAATTATTGTTCCTTTCTAAGGATTATGAAGGAGCCATGAAATTTACAGATGATGCGGACAAGCGTGGGGTGAAAGATAATGACATCTTCCGTATGCGTGGATATTCAAATGTGGAGATGGGTAATTTCCAACAAGGTATTGATAACCTAGACGGTATGGTGAAGCGTGGTGTGAAGCCATACTTTATGGATGATTTGTACTTTGGAAAAGGATACCAAGGTTTAGGGAAAGATTCAATCGCTCTATTATATTTAGAGAAGGCTGCTCCTTTGGATACGAACAATAACGTATATTCAATCATTCATGATGTTCGTTACAAGCAAAAGCGTTACAGCGATGCAGCAGCAGCTGGTTTGAATTCAATTCAGTGGAAAGTTAAAAAGGCTCAAACGGTTGGTTCAGGTGACTACTTTAAAGTTGCGATGGATTTTTATTTGACAGCAGCTTACATCAACAAGGCTGATACATTAGGTCGTCCAGCGATGGCGATGCGTGCCGATTCGATGTTTGCGAAAGCAATTGAGATTAATGACAAATGGCCTCCATTCTACATTAACCGTGCACGTGCCAATAACTTTATTGACTACACAGGTACGAAATGGTTAGGCGCTCCTTGGTATGAGAAATTTGTTGCCGCAGTGGAAACACAAAAAGCAGAGAAGAGTACGCAATACAAAGAAGATAAAAATCAATTGTTTGAAGCCTATAAATTCTTAGGCGGATATCATTTGTCGGTGACCAAAGATGAAGCTAAAGTGAAAGATTTATTCACCAAAGCACAAGAAATTAAGCCTGAAGATCCAGATATCAAAGCTTATTTCAATCCAACACCAGCCGTAGCGGCTCCCGCTGCGCCTGCTGCACCAAAGAAGTAATTAGTTCTAAAAAAGCCCAGCAATGGGCTTTTTTTTATTAAACCCACACGCTATGTCGTACGCATTAATCACTGGAGCAAGTAAGGGAATTGGTAAAGAGATTGCTAGCATTTTAGCATCTCAAGGCTATCATCTGTTATTGATTGCACGTAATTCGTATGAATTACAAATGGTCAAAGAGGAGCTCGAGAAGAAATATGCGATTCAGGCCGACTACCTTGTCAATGATTTGAGCGAGGAGGGGGCAGTGGACCGCATTGTTCAATGGGTTGATTCTAAGCAAATTGATTTACGTATTTTGGTTAACAATGCAGGCTATGGTTTGGTGGGCCAATTTGAGACGTATTCTTTTGAGGAGAACCAAAAGATGATGCAGGTAAACATGAATGCCCTTGTTGACATGTGTCAGAAATTCTTCCCTTTCCTCTCTGGAAAAGGAAAGACCCATGTTCTCAATATTGCTAGTTCTACCGCTTATCAGGCTATTCCGAACATGAGTTTATATGCAGCCACAAAAGTATTCGTGCTTAATTTTTCCCGCGGTTTATACCATGAATGGAAATCTAAAGGTGTAATCGTGACGGCAGTCAGTCCGGGTGCGACAACAACCAATTTTAACGATCGGGCAAACTTGCCAGCTAAAGCACGCAAAGCTGCTGAAAAAATCACTATGACTCCAGAGTCCGTTGCCAAGCTAGCTGTAGCGGGTATGTTCGCTGGGAAACAAGAAGTCATCACGGGCTTTGTCAATAAATTAGCTGCCTTTCTCGCCTGGGTAACCCCTAAGTCGATTAGTGAGAAGATTGCCAAAGGGATTTACGAGTAACAGCTTATTTAGTTTTTCATAACCGAAATGATTCTTGTTTTTATTCCTTCATCGGTTTCAAATCTGAGTATGTAATTCCCGTTCGCCAACTGATCAGCTAGCCTAATGCGATGCCTAAATGCAGAGGATCCCAATTCCCAACGCTGCATGAGATGCCCCTGAAAGTCAATTAATTCGATCCTGCTTTGCAACGTTTCATTTAAAATTTCAATTGAAATAGAGCTACTTTGGGTAGGATTAGGATAGATCGAAATGCCACCTAATTCCGTTGGCAATGTATATAGGTAGAATTTCGATTCAGACTTGCAGGTAATTGGGAGGGATTCGTCCAACGAATAATCCTTCAGCGCGTTTACGGTATATATTCCTGTATTGAATAGTTTTATTTGATTGAGCGAATCTGATAATAATACCTGATTGAATTTCCAAACATAGCGATCCGGCTTATCCATCAAATTACGTGCTTGAAGAAAATAAGAGCCCATTTTTTCGAGTAGGGGACTGCTTGGATTTTGTCTGGCTAGTAGGGTTAAGGGTGGGCTTGGGATGGACCAGCAGCCATATTCGTTTTGGGTTTTCAGTGTTATTTTTTCTGAATTTCTGACGACGATGCTGTCTTCCGAGCTACCTGTATTCCATGCATAGCGAAAAGCTGGAGTTGCATGAATCGTGACGAAGGCGCCTTGGCAAAACTGACGGTTAGGATTTGCCCGGATGAATGGTTGTGGTTCAGCGGGGAAATGAAATGAGGTGATGGGATCGCTCCATGCCGACCAGCATCCGTTGGGATCTTGGTACTTTACCCGATTTACTTCGGGCGTTTTGCTATACCGTGTTTGGGTACGCTCACCTGAATTCCATGCATATTGCTCACTAGGAAGGTCTGCTTGTAGTTTAGTGGAATCACCTGCGCAAAATCCTGCCTTCCGTTGACTGATGATCGCTGGCGTTTGTGGCAACGAACGTACGCGTAGTGAAATGGGTTTATTGGGTTCAGACCAACAAACTCCATCGGTTGCAGTTTGAGCGGAGAATGTAAATTGTCCTGAAGATGTGCCAATAAATTTACCATGTGCAGGTGCGTCTTTCACCCATTTTAGTTGGTTTACATTCGATCGTACCTGTATCGTATCTCCTAGGCATATTTCAGTCGCAGAAAGTAAAATCTCTGGCGGGGATGGGCGCTCGTGCACTTCGATATAGATTCCATCTCCTCGATGGATGCAGCCATTTTTCTGGACAACTGGTTGGTAAAAACCTGGTCGAAGTTGGCCTGAAATCACCTGTTGTTCCGCCAGTAGATGTCCATTCAATTCCCAGCCGATGATAGTAGTATGTGCAGGAAGGACGGCGTGTAGCTTAATGTCATCTCCGCTACAAGCAAAATTCGCATAAGTAGTTTTAATGGAGACGGCTGGTCTTTGTATTTCTGGCAAAGTAACTTGAATAGGTGCTGCTGCAGTTCCTGGACATCTAATTTGTATATAGGTTTCAAAGCTGGCGGAAATGGCGGTAGACTCTCCCAGGCCGATGAGCTTTTCGGGGCCATATTGATTGAAAATTTGGGGAGTGTTTGGGCACCCCATGACGGTTATTTGGTACGTCTCATTTCCGCAATTCGGAGAAAGCGTAAAAGAGATTCGTGGGACCTCGGGTTCTTTGGCGGGTGGTATTTCAACCACAGGGTCCGGTGTCGACGGCGGGGTTTCGGGTAAAGGTGTAGGTGGATTTGTAGGTGGCGTAGGTGGAATAGGGATTGTATCACATTCGACGGAGGATTTGATTCGGACATTGATAGCCGTGCGTGCGCTCTCACAGTTATTCACCATTTGACTTACGAATCGCGTGACGGTTGAAGCTGGCGTCAGACCGGTTACGGTTATTTGCGTGGCAGTAGATACGGCTGAGCTAGCGGTCGCAGTTAGGTACCAAAGGTTATTCGTCCCTCCCGAAGCCTTGAATGTAATGGGAAGATTGACACAGATTGACTCAGGTGTTCCCGCGTTCAGTGGCGCACTTGGTTGCACAAATGCTTGTGCGCCCGTACCTCGTGAAGGGAGACTTTCACAACCTAGTTTTACACATGTGGCCGTATAGATGCGAGGGTTTGGGTCGCTAAGTATGACGGTCGCTTTTGCTCCTTGTGACATCGGATTTCCATCCCGGTCATACCATTGTGTGGTATAGGGAGAGCATCCGGTGGAATTTAGGGTGATCGGTTGATCGATGCAGCCTTTGTAGAGACTGGCCGCATGAACCGGAATCGGGCTCGTTTTTACTTGAAGTAAAATGTCATTCGAGCTGCGTGGGCAGGTTGTTGTTTGGTTTAGATTCACCAATGAACCCTCATTATCATTGTTGGGGCTAATCGCAAAATTCATCCGTATTTTATATCGGTAGCCATCCATCTCGGTACGGACTTGAGAAATACTCAAATTGGGTGTTTGTGTGCCAGCGTAAGTGGCGTTATCTGCCAAATCCTCAAACGGTGAATTGTTGACTGATACCGTCCACTGGAAATTTGACGCCTGATTTAATGTCGGAATTTGAGCTTCCAAGCGGCCATTTCCTCTTGCGCATATACTTGGATTGAGAATGTTTGTAATGGTGTGCAAGGTGATAGTAGCCGGCTCAGAAACGACAAGACAGGTGGACGCATTTAATTTTACGCGGTATTGGGTGCCACTCGGATGGGCCGTTCCGCCGGTTGGGTAGATTTGATAACTTGCTTGCGTTGCCCCAGAAATGTTTGTGAATGTAGCATCTTGTGGCCGTTTCTTTTCCCATTGAAACTGGCTGCCATTACTAACGACCATCATCCGTATCGAATTTGTTTCACAGTCGGACTGACTGCTGGGTTGTTGGCTTATCACCGGACACTGCGCCAATAATCCCCACGGAATGGCTAAAAATAGGATCAGTTTTTTCATTGGCTTAGATTCACATTGCTCCTGCAAGGTAACGGAGACGTGACTAAGCCCTTATTCCTATATTGAATAATCGATTGATTATCAGTTTGTTGGCACAAAAAAACCAGCCCCTGAAGAACGGAGGCTGGCTAGCAAATCAATAGCTTATCTTAAATATCGCAGATTTTAACTGCTTGCTCGAGCGATGCCATTTTATCTGCACGTGCCGGAATAAATTCCTGGCCAATATATCCTTTGTAGCCCGTATCGTAAATGGCACGGATGATGGCTGCGTAATTTAATTCTTGCGTATCATCGATTTCATTACGTCCCGGAACACCACCTGTGTGGTAGTGGGAGATATACTGATGGTATTTTTTAATCGTTGCAATTACGTCCCCTTCCATGATTTGCATGTGGTAGATATCGTAAAGTAATTTGAATTTATCTGAACCGACCATCTCACAAAGAGCCGCACCCCATTCGGTCGTGTCCGCTTGGTAATCTTTGTGGTTTACTTTCGAGTTTAACAATTCCATCGAAATCGTTACATCGTAACGCTCCGCGGTTTTCATCACGCGCTGTAATCCTTTTTTGCAATTGATTAAGCCATCTTCATCACTCAAGCCATCACGATTTCCGGAGAATGCGATGATGTTTTTTACACCGGCTTTCGCTGCTTTTGGAATGATGTCTTCGTAAAAGCCTACGAGCCCATCGTGGTTTTTGACGCGATTAAAGAAGTTCGGGATATTCATACCCGCTGGGTATTTGCCCCAACCGATCGCCGCCGTCATGTCATATTTTTTCAAAATATCCCACTCATCTGGACCGGTAAGTTCAATAGAAGATAAGCCAATGCGTTTGGCATTCACGATTAATTCCTCAAATGGAATTTTATCGTAGCACCAGCGACATGCCGAATGTTGCACTTTGCCTTTCAGGTCTGCACCCACAGCGAGGTCAGCTTTCTTGAAGCGCTCCTCCATGGATGAACCGAATAGTCCCAATCCAGCCAATCCAGCTGAATTTTTAAGGATTTCTCTCCGACTCAAATTGTTTTTCATAGTATCTATTTAATAGGTTTTAATTGAAATTTGAAATGATGCTAGCCGTTTGAAAGGCGATCTTTTCATTATAAGTACGTGTAATTTTTTTGTAGCGAAATAGATCGATGATGGTGCCGATCAACAAGAATCCTCCCGTAAAAAAGTAGAGTAATCCTAAGCCGATGCGATCCGTAATGAACCGATGTAAGCCCGCAAAGCCCACAAATCCTGCCAAAATACAAACCAGGATTAGTACCGGATCCCGCCGTTTACTAATATAAATCGACATGAATTGTGATTGCTGATCTTCTGATAACCGGTTTAAGGTAGACGTCAGCGCGTTTGCTTCTTCTAAATCTAATGTGGCCAACAAAGGAAAGATGTTCGAATGCATCAACGGAAAATTAATTTCAGGCTGTTAGTTACGAAAATTTCACTTAGCTCGAAAACGATTCCGGGGAAAATTCCGAGTATGATACTCAAGATACCTAAGCCGAATAAGCTGATCAATTCCAAACGATTTAAATCCGGTAATTCCCAGGTGTTATCGCGCACAAAATAGCTGCCCAAATAAATTTTTTGAAAGGTCCATAACAAGTATCCCGCTCCTAGTAAAATACCAAAGGCTCCTAGAATCGCATAAATTGGCATCAAATGCGCGCTCGTAAATGCTCCCATCAAGCTGAAAAATTCACCAATAAATCCAGAGAATCCCGGTAGACCAAGGGAGGCAAAGATGGCAATACCCGATATGACTGTAAACAAAGGCATTTTGGTTGCCAAGCCTGAAAAATTATCGATTTCTCGATTTCCTGTACGGCTATATAATACGCCTACAACTAGGAATAACAGGGAAGAAAGAATGCCGTGTGAAAGCAGTTGGAAAATTGCACCCTGCCAGCCTTCCGGTGTAAAAGACGCAATTCCAAGCAATACAAAACCCATGTGAGAGACGGATGAATAGGCCACTAATTTCTTCAAATCTGTCATGGCCAACGCATTATAGGCTCCATAAATGATGGACAAAACTCCCAATCCAGCCATGATCGGTGCCGCTTGGATTGCCTCAACCGGGAAGAATGGAATCGCCATGCGCAACCAGCCATAGGCACCTATTTTCAATAGCACTCCGGCCAGCATAACCGAAATAGGCGTGGGTGCCTCTACGTGCGCATCTGGCAACCACGTGTGTAAAGGAACGAGTGGTAATTTGATGGCAAAACCAATAAAAAGCAACCAGAATCCCCACGCGCGACCTGATAAACCACCTAATAAAAATCCGGATTGCGGACTTAAAATATTATTCGCCTGACAGTTAAGTGGATCGCTTAAAGCTTGGAAATCGAAACTATGCACTACTTGATTGGGGGTAATTTGATGTGCTGCCAAGGCTGTTTGCATGGATTGCACTGCTTCTAAATCAAAGGCTTGATTGGCCCCAATTTTCTGCATAGCCAATGCCGTTTCGTACGGATCCATGTAGGCTAAGGAAATCCCCAACATAATAATGAGGATAAATAAAGATCCCACTAAGGTGTAAATGAAAAATTTCAAAGAGGCATAATTGCGACGCGGCCCACCCCAAATGCCGATTAAGAAGTACATCGGCAGGAGCATGAATTCGAAAAATATGTAGAACAAGAACATGTCTCGCGCAACAAAACAGCCCATTAATGCGGCGTTGAGCAATAAAACGAGGGCGTAGTAGGCTTCAATTTTGGTGTGAATTTCTTTTGAATTCCATAGGGCAACAAAGCTGATAAGCCCAGTTAAAAGGACTAAACCTAAACTGAGTCCGTCGATGCCCACGGCGTAATTGGAAACGAATTGGCCTAGACTGCCTAAGTTTAACCGAATCCAGTGCATGGATTCACTTTGCTGGTAGCCCGACTGCAAGGGGTCGAAAATGAGCGTAATTTTCGCTAAAATCAGTAGCTGAATTCCCACAACGCCCAATGCGAGCAGTCGGCTGTAAGTCGCACCTAATTTGCCGAAACCCGCAATGAGCGAGGCAACCAACGGTAGAACGATAAGTAGTGATATATTTCCCATTAATACAAAAGGTAAAGTAGGATGAAAACCAATGTGATGATTACCCAGATCCAATATTTTTGAACCTGTGCTGATTGCCAAGTGCGTAGGCGAGCACCTAACGCTTGACTAATGGATGCGATTCCTCCCACGAGACCATCCACTAGATGTCGGTCGATCCATGCGGAAAGGTGCGCGATGATAACTTGCAATTCGGATAATTTGACCAAGAGTCTGTCAAGTACTCGGACGTCAAAAACGTGTGTTTTACGGCCTATCCATAGCGCAAATTGATATATTTTAGGCCAAATAAATCCAGCAAACTGATAATTTTTCGCAGGGATCCAATTGCGAGTCAATGTAGTGGCTAAGATCCCAATCGCCCAAGTTCCCACAGTTATTGCCAACCAGAACGAAGGAATGTGATAATTCTCGATGTGGAAAAAGGACAAGAAAACGGACTGGTGTGCTTCAATTGGATTCACTGAAATCCAAAAAAATAAGCTTAAGAAAATTAGTAAACTGATCGGAATTAGTTGAAGCCAGTTGGTGCTCGTTTTGTCAAAATGATGCCCAGCTCGGTTTTGGCCTAAAAATATCAAATAGGTTTGTCGGCATATATACGTCGCCGTCAGCGCCATTCCTAGCGCCAGTGCCCCCAATAAAACGTAGTAATAGCTCGAAAATGCACTGTTTTGAGCCGATATCCACAAATATCCAGCAATATTTTCTTTGCTATAGAAACCGCTCGTTAATGGAATGCCCATCAGGCCAGCTCCGAAAATCAGGTAGGCCGCAAAACTCAAAGGGAGTTGTTTACGAAGGCCACCCATCTGTGTGAGGCTTTGGGCGTCGTGTTGATGTGTGGCTTGTTGGTTATGTAGGTAATGAATGACAGAACCAGCCGTTAGAAAAAGTCCGGCTTTGAAAATGCCATGCACATATAAATGAAAAAGGGAAGCACCCGAACCCATCCCAAGCCACATGAGGCCCAGTTGCGAGATGGTTGAATAGGCGAGTGCCTTTTTAATGTCGTTTTGGAATAGGGCAAAAAAGGCACCAGAAACAAGGGAGATTGCGCCGATGGCACCCATGAAGAGGTGGGTTTCTTCGCCAACAAATGGGAAAATGCGGATGCCAATGAATACGCCCGCGGCAACCATAGTGGCTGCGTGAATTAAAGCTGATGCCGGCGTAGGTCCTTCCATCGCGTCGGGTAACCAAGACATGAGTGGAAATTGCGCGGATTTACCGATTCCGCCAATGATGATAGCGATGCCGATGAGCGCTGGAGCGGTACCATGCATGTCGGAAAAGCTGGTGGTGCCGAAGTAATTACTGAGGCCAACAAGCCCTAAAAGAAGAGCGATATCACCGATTCTGTTTAATAGGAATGCTTTTTTCGCGGCTTTGATGGCGCTATCTTTTTGATGCCAAAAGCTGATGAGTAGATAGGAGCAAGCGCCCACGAGTTCCCAGCCGCCGTAAAAAAGATAGACCTGATTGGTTAAAACCAAGAGCGTCATGGAGCCAATAAACAAATGCAAATAACTATAGTAGCGACCGATATTGGGGTCTTTGGCTAGGTAGGATTTGGAAAAAATCTGAACAAAAAGGGCGACTACGCTGACGAGAAGTAGTAATAGTTGTGCGGAGGAATTGATCCAAAAACTTGCTTCAATTGATTTACCACCCAGTGTAAACCAGGGGTAGGCGATGATTTGTTCTGGAATATGGCCTATTTTAAAGGCTAAGTAGGTGAAAATTCCGGCTAAAACGATGGATGTGTTGACCTGGATTTTTTTTGGAATCACTGCAATGGCCAGGGCGGAAAGCCAAGGGATTGCGAGGAGTGCCAGAAAAATACTCGGTACAGGCATGCGTTACGTTAATCGAATCTGCAAATATAAAATAATCTACTGGTTTTGTAGGGAATAGCTGGTAATTATCCGCCGCTCACTGGGGGAATTAAGGCTATTTCCATGTGTTGGTCGACGATAAACTCGGGTTTCGGAAAATGATGGTCGGCCGCAAGGCGAAGTGAAGGTAGGTTTTGAAGTTCAGGAAATTGATTTTTCACTTGTGTCAATAATCCTTGGGCATCCACGGGGCCATCTAATTCCAGCGATATTTGATCTTTTTTTAGAAGATCACGGCAAATGCCAAATAGAAGCAGGGTATAGGTGGCCATATTTTTCGTAATTTGCGCGTCGAATGGGTAAAGATAATCAACTCTTGGATAATCACGGTCGGCCGATGACGTATTTACGTCTTGCGGTGACGGATCGTTGTAATTTACGTTGTTCGTATTGCATGCCTGCGGAGGGGATTGTGTACATGCCGGAGCGGGAATTATTGACCTGGCCGGAGATGGTGCGTGTGGTTCGAGTGATGCATGGGATGGGAATCGAGAAGGTACGGATTACGGGCGGAGAGCCATTTGTGCGCAATGGATTGATGGATTTTCTGACGGAGATTTCGACGCTCCCGGGTTTGGAAATATGTTTGACGAGTAATGGCGTGTTGATTGGAGATTATATAGACCAATTGAAGGCCTTGGGTATTCGTTCCGTGAATTTAAGTTTGGATGCGTTGGATCGGGATCGCTTTAAGCAGATAACCCGTCGGGATGATTATGACGTCGTATACCAAAATTTACTACGTCTGGTTTCCGAAGGATTTGACGTAAAAATCAATGCGGTGGTGATGAAGGGACAGAATGAGGCGGATATTTTGGCATTGGCTGCGTTGACTAAATCATTGCCGATTTCAGTTCGGTATATTGAGGAGATGCCATTTAATGGTTCAGGCTTAGTGGAGGGGACATTATATTGGAATCATGAGCGAATTTTGAATGAGTTGAAAACGGTTTATCCGGTCATGAAACCTGTGTTTATGCGGGGGGGTGAGACGGCAAATCGCTATGAAATACCGGGTCATGCGGGGGATGTGGGGATTATTGCTGCATTTTCGCGGACTTTTTGCGGAAGCTGCAATCGGGTTCGATTGACTGCCAAAGGGCAAGTAAAAACCTGTTTATATGATGATGGCGTTTTTGATTTGAAGGCGTATCTTCGCGCTGGGATTTCGGATGAGGAATTGCGCAATGTATTATTGGGATTGTATCAAAAGCGGCCTCTAGATGGTTTTGAGGCTGAAAAAAATAGAAAGGGCGTCATTAATGAATCGATGACGACGATAGGAGGTTAATTTATGAGCGCTTTAGCTAAAGTTATTGAGGGCTTTTCGAAGCTTCGAGTGATGGTCATCGGGGATCTGATGGTCGATGCCTATACGTGGGGAAAAGTGAGTCGGATTTCACCTGAAGCGCCGGTGCAAGTGGTGAATGTGGTGAAGCGCGAATCGCGTTTAGGTGGAGCAGGAAATGTGGTATTGAATGTGGCGAGCTTAGGGGCTAAGCCAATTGTCTGTTCGGTGATTGGAGATGATGCAACGGGTGCTTCTTTGTTGCAGATTTTAGTTGACGCGGGCTTGTCGGTGGACGGAATTATCCAGGAGGCCGGTCGGCCTACGACCGTGAAGGAGCGGGTGATAGCGGGGTCCCAACAACTCATTCGGGTGGATTCGGAGACTGAGGCGCAGATTTCAAAATCCTCATCGGCAGCTTTATTGGCCGCCATCAAATCGTCCATTTCACAAGTTGATGTGATTATTTTCGAAGATTACGACAAAGGAGTGTTGAGTGAGGGATTGATCCAAGAGGTGATGGATTTGGCGAAGGCGTCGGGTATCCCAACGGTCGTGGATCCGAAGCGGAAGAACTTTTTTGCTTATAAGGGTGCGACCTTGTTTAAACCGAATTTACATGAATTGCGGGATGGATTGGGCTTGGAGTCTTCGGATTTAAGTTCATTGGCCTTGCCTGCAACGGTTAAGAAATTTAAAGAATCTCAACATTTTGGTGGGGTATTTGTAACGCTTTCTGAACGAGGTGTTTACATGGATTACGGCTCGGAGCAGGTAGCTATCCCAGCACATATTCGTCAAATCGCGGATGTTTCAGGTGCGGGCGATACCGTGATCTCGATTGCGGCATGCGCGTTAGCGGCGGGTGCAACGCCAGCACAAATCGCGGAACTTGCGAATTTGGGCGGAGGCTTAGTTTGTGAGTTATTAGGCGTGGTGCCGATTGAGGCGGAGTTGTTGAAGAGGGAGGCGGCAGGCTTAGACGCTGTATAGACGTTAGACTTTAGACGCTAGACGTTGGACCTTGGATTTGTAGAGACGCGATACTTCGCGTCTTTTTTGTTTGGCCTATGCATGGTATATGTTGATTTTCTTGCGCTTGCATTCTTATAACTTTGGCAAAGCGCAAGCTTTGCCAAAAAAATTATCCTACCCACGCCGTGAATTCGATCTCCACTTTATATTGCGGAGCGATCAAAGCGGAGATTTCGTAGATACCTGTTGTGGGTTTTATTTCACCAAAGAAGTGTGCGTGCGCACGGGCGATTTCTAAATTTTGAGATATGTCGGTGGTGAAAATTCGGGTACGAACCACATCTTTGATCGAAGAGCCTGCTTCTTCTAATACGACTGCAATGCGCTCGATGATGTTATACGTTTGAGCATATAGATCTTCGGCAGTTACTTTTTCGCCATCAATGAGGGCAACGGTACCTGATATTTCTAATAAGTTTCCCGTTTTTACGGCACGACAATAGCCGAATGTGTCTTCAAATGGGGATCCAGAGGATATGTTGAGTCTTTGTGACATACGAAAAGGGTGATTTCCGCGTTTAGCTTTGGCAAACCTTTAAGGTTTGCCAAAGCTTAGCGATTCATAGTATTTTTTAAAATTTTCTCCCACAATTCCGGCTTAGCGTGGCGAACTACTTCGCCGATCACGATGATGGCAGGATTACGAAGATCTTCTTTTTTAGCCAAATTTTCAAGCTCCGCCGCAGTAGAAATGCCCACGCGCTGATTCGCCATGGTGCCGTTTTGGATGATGGCGGCTGAGATGTCACCTTTGCCATAACTTTGGCATAAAGCAGCAATTTCTCCTAATTTATTCATCCCCATCAAAATCACCAACGTAGCCGTGGATTGCAAGCCTAGTTTTAAATCTTCGGATAACGAACCGTCCGATTTGGTACCGGTCATCACCCAGAAACTTTCATTGACGCCGCGAACGGTCAACGGAATATCGGCCGCTCCTGCTGCGGCGTAAGATGAACTGATTCCGGGAATATAACCCGTAATTAGTCCGTATGATTTCGCAAATTCAATCTCCTCTTGACCTCGGCCGAATATGAATGGGTCACCGCCTTTCAAGCGAACGACATGTCCCAACGCATACGCTTTTTCAACGATGAGTTCGTTGATCGCTGCTTGTGAATGACTCTCGCCGGGCTTTTTGCCCACGTAGATTTGTTCACAAACAGGTGAACAATGTTCCAATAAACTGACATCCACCAGCGCATCATATAATACTGCTTGTGCTGAGGCAATCGCTTTGATCGCCTTCAAGGTGATCAATTCCGGATCACCAGGGCCTGCACCCACCACCGTTAGGCGGGGTTGTGGTTCTAATTTTCTGAAATGAGCTAAATTTTTCATGCGATGGCTTGGCGGAATGAAGTCGCTGCTGTTAAAAAGTTGTGTGCCTGCGCCGCGAATTGACGCGCAAAGGCTTCGGAAGGTTCGTTTTGGTTGATCTGCAAGACCAATTCAGGGAAGGTCGCAGCCTCAATCGCAAATTCACCCGTCGCCACAAAATGCTCCTCAAACTTATTGATGACCGCACTTTGATTCGCTACCGTGACTGATTTATCTAGTAACAAGGCTTTGGCAGCTGAGATGAAAACGGAGTAAGCATGGTAAATAGCATCTGCCCAACGTTTGTCTTCCAAAGCCGCCGCTGTCCATTCGTATTTTTCCTCTGATTCAAACAACAAGGTTGCCACCAAGTCAATCATCACACCGGCACATTCGCCCACGCCAATTTCCGTTGCGAAGCTATCCGTCGCACCCCAATCTATGAAGTCTGAATTGACCAAAGTTGTCAAATCTGCAATCGGTTTCAATAAATTATAGAAGTATTTTTCACCTTGACGATCGTAATATTCGTGGAAGTATTCGCCATCTTGGGCGTTTTCTTCAAAGTTGTTCAATAACACGCGCAACACTTCAGGACCTCTTTTGGAAGGAACTTTGATGACTTTATCCGCGATGCGGCCGTCGCCATTTCCTAATGTCGCTCCACCAATTAACACCTGCAAAGCCGGTAAAACACGCTTGTCGGCCGCCTTCAAAGATGAACCGTGGAATCCGATGGACGCCATGCTGTGTTGGCCACATGCATTCATACATCCCGAAATCTTGATTTTCATCGCTGAATCATGAATCAAGGATGGGAATTCCTCATTGATCACTTGCTCCAATTTTGAGGTAATGTGTGTCGAATCCGAGATGGCCAAATTACAAGTATCCGTTCCCGGGCATGCGGTAATATTGGCAATCGAATTCGCACCGGGTGCCGCCAAACCATGTGCGTTCAATACTTGGAAAACGTAAGGTAAGTTGGCCGTAGGCACAAACTTCAACATCAATCCTTGGTTGATTGTGATTCGAACATCATCTCCTATATACCCTGTCAACGCCTCAATTAGCGAACGAGACGTATCACTTGAAATATTACCATTTAGGATCCGCACGTATACCGCGTGGAATCCTTGTTGCTTTTGTTCAAAAGTATTCGTTTCGATCCACGTTTGATATTCAGCCGTAGCTGGTGCAGCGATGTCGGCTGTTAACGTTGGCTCTGATACTTCCCAAGCCGATGCATCTGCAATCGCGAAGCTGTGATTTTTCAAAGCTTTGGTTTCTGCATTCACCAAATTCATGAATTCCTCAAATCCAATTTTCTGAATCAAGAACTTCATGCGGGCCTTATGGCGTGAATTACGTTCGCCGTGGCGATCGAAAACGCGAAGGACTGACTCGATGAAAGGAATGACAAGGTCTTCTGCAAGGAATTCGTAGGCGGTGTGGGCCAACATCGGTTGGGCACCTAAACCGCCACCCACCACGACTTTAAAGCCACGGGTTCCGTCTTGGATTTTGGGAATAAAACCTACGTCATGTAGATAGGCGAGTGATGTATCTTCTTCGGTATTCGAGAAGGACATCTTGATTTTACGCCCCATTTCTTGGCAGATCGGATTGCGTAGAAAATAACGGAAAGCTGCATCTGCGTGCGGGCTTACGTCAAAAAGTTCTTTGGGGTCGATGCCCGAAGTAGGGGAGGCGGTAATGTTACGCACCGTGTTTCCGCAGGCTTCACGCAAGGTGATATCGTCTTGTTCCAATTTCGCCCAAAGTTCCGGCGTGCGGTCCAACGAAACGAAGTGGATTTGAATGTCTTGACGGGTGGTTAAGTGCAAGTTTCCAGTTGAATATTCATCGGAGATATCCGCGATACGCTTCCATTGGTGGAATTGTATCTTGCCGTAGGGCAATTTAATGCGGATCATCTGAACGCCTTGTTGGCGCTGTCCATACACCCCACGTGCCAACCGAAGGCTACGAAACTTCTCCTCGTGAATCTCGCCAGCCTTGAATTGGGCGATCTTTTTGGCCAAATCCAGGATGTCTTTTTCGACGATCGGGTTTTCTATCTCAGAGCGGAAACTTTGCATATTTGGTAAGTTAAACGTATTAAGTCTATATAATATATAGAGTATTAGGCAAAAGTAAGTCAAAACAGGTTTATTGCCAAAGAATTTTTATATTCGTTTTTAAATTTTT
>CAIUGL010000147.1 GCA_903898715.1 uncultured Cytophagaceae bacterium | reverse complement strand
TGGCTAAAATTTTACAGGCTAGTGAAGAAACACTCCAACAGATGTTTGCTTAACTATGTTATTCAGCATCATCATACCCGTATACAATCGTCCACAGGAACTTGATGAGCTATTGGCATGTGTGGCCCAACAATCCTACACAAACTTCGAGGTAATCATCATTGAAGATGGAAGTGTTGATAAAGCTGACCTCATTGCTGAAAAGTATGCCAAATCTTTTCCAATCAACTATTTTTTCAAAGAAAATGGCGGCCAAGGTTTTGCACGTAATTATGCTTTTGAACGCGCTAAAGGTGATTTTTTTGTCATACTAGATTCAGATGCATTAATTGAACCTAGCTATTTAGCAGAAGTAAAAAAAGGAATAGAGCATCAACAAATAGATCTCTTTGGCGGTCCAGACAAAGACCATGTAAGTTTTACAGCTACGCAAAAAGCCATCAGCTTTGCCATGACTAGTTTATTCACCACAGGTGGAATTCGAGGGAAAGCTAAAAACGTAGGTGGACAATTTCACCCGCGCAGCTTTAATATGGGTATCTCAAGAAAGGTTTGGGAGGCTACGAAGGGTTTTGTTATTACCCGCATGGGAGAAGACATTGAATTCAGCATTCGCTGTATATCATTAGGATTCAAATCAGGCTTGATCCCAGAAGCATTCATCTACCATAAAAGAAGAACAAGCTTCAAACAATTTTACAAGCAAATACATTTCTTTGGTCGCGCACGAATTAATATCAGTCGGTTTTACCCAAGTGAACTTAAATGGGTACACTTCTTCCCTGCTTGTTACTTTATCTACTTTTGGAATACGATTATTTTAAATATACTTGTGCCACCCATAGGTAACCTATTATTTATAGGATTATCCATTTACTGGTTGGCCATTTTAATCGATGCGCTAAAGCAAACAAAAAGCCTACAGGTAAGTCTTTTAGGATTGGTGGCTGCCAACATACAATTATTGGCCTACGGACAAGGATTTATCGAAGAAGGCTTAAAAAAAATTACCAATACTTCCCAGGAATAAGGTAATTCTGTACGTAATCTTTCACACCTGCTTCTAAAGTAAAGAATGGATCCTCGTATCCAATCGATCTTAATTTAGACATATTGGCCTCCGTAAAATATTGGTACGTATCACGAATGTCCACTGGCGTCTCGATGTAATTTATTTGAACCGGCTTATTCATGGCCACAAATGTAGATGTACCTAATGCATTAAATGAACGCGCAATACCTGTACCTAGATTATAAATGCCAGAATTCTTCCGGTGTTCCATTAAAAAGACACAGACAGAAATCAAATCCTTCACGTAGATAAAATCCCGCATTTGCTCTCCATCGGCATATTCCGGTTTATGAGATTTGAACAAACGTAAACTACCCTTTTCTGAAATCTGATTAAATGCATGCCAAATAACAGAAGCCATGCGTCCTTTATGATATTCATTCGGACCATATACATTGAAAAACTTCAGTCCCGCCCAGAAGAAAGGCTTTTCTTCCTGCTGTACTGCCCAAATATCAAAGTCATTCTTTGAATCTCCATACGGATTTAGAGGCTTTAAATTAGGAATTTGTGATTCATTATCATCATAGCCTAACTCACCTAAACCATACGTGGCAGCCGAAGAAGCATAGACCAAAGGAATCTGATAATCAATACACTTTTGCCAAACCATTTTTGAGTAATTGACATTCAATTCATCAAAAATTGATTTATCAAACTCCGTAGTATCGGTACGAGCACCTATATGAAAGAAAAACTCTACTTCACGGTAATGCTGATCCAGCCAGGTGGCCAACTCAGTTCGCTCGACACGTTCTTTAATCTTTTTGCCTTCAAGATTCTTATTCTTGGCTGGAAAGGAAAAATCATCCACCGCAATAATGTAATTAAAATTAAGTTCATTTAATCGAGCGATAAAACAACTTCCTATAAATCCTGCGGCACCAGTGACAATGATCATATAAACGTATTAAAAAACAAATTTAAGCATATTCTAAATAGCTTTTGTACCTTTATGGAATAATTGGATTGTCTGCTATTGTTTTCCCAGACATCCGTCACACAAACTGAAAACAATGGTATACGTAATCCGTAAGGAACATTTCAACGCCGCTCACCGCCTATTCAACCCTGCCTGGAGCGAGGAAAAAAATCAAGAAGTCTTTGGTCTTTGTGCAAATAACAACTGGCATGGACATAATTTTGAGTTAATTGTAACCGTAAAAGGCAAACCCAATGTAGATACCGGATTTGTCTTTGATTTAAAACAACTTGGCGACATTATCAAGAAAGAGATCATCGACAAAGTAGATCATAAAAATTTGAATCTAGATGTTGATTTCATGGAGGGTAAATTAGCAAGTTGTGAAGTGCTCATCATGGAATTTTGGAAAATATTAGCTCCCGCTATTAAAGTCGTTTCCCAAACTGCCGAATTGCACAAATTGCATCTTATTGAAACCAACAAAAATTCCGTCGAATACTACGGTGAGGACTAAATGAAGTATTTTATTTTAGCTGGGGAGAAATCAGGTGATTTGCATGGATCTAATTTAATCCGTGAAATTCGCCTATTAGACCCAGAAGCTAAAATAATGGCTTGGGGTGGCGACCTCATGGAAAAAGAAGGTGCTGAAATTCTTATTCATCATACGGAATTAGCCATCATGGGTCTGTTAGGTGTGATACAAAACTTAAGTCGACTCAAAGGTTTATTCAGTAAGTTTGGACATCAGATTGAAGACTTCCAACCAGACACCATCATATTCATCGATTATGGTGGCTTTAATCTAAAAGCTGCCCGAATAGCCAAATTAAAAGGATTTCTGACACAATTCTATATCGCCCCCAAAGTATGGGCATGGAATAAAGGGCGCATTGAGGATATTCGAAAATGGGTTGACCAATTATACGTTATCTTCCCATTTGAAGAAAAGATGTTTACAGATTATGGCATTGCTACCCATTATGTGGGTAATCCACTACAAGATGCTGTAAATGCCTTTAAAGAGAGCAAAAAGGAACCTTTAAAATTAAATTCACCCTATATAGCGCTATTACCAGGAAGTAGAAAACAAGAAATTAAAGCGGCTATGCCCGTCTTTGAACAACTTGTTCAGGCAAATCCACAGGTGAATTTTGTGGTAGCAGGTGTGAGTGAATGGAGTGAATTAATCAAACAATCGGGAATAAACTACATCGTAGATAATACCTATCAAGTCATATCACAAGCTAAAGCGGCCGTTGTAACATCAGGAACCGCTACATTAGAAACAGCCTTGTTACGTATTCCACAAGTCGTAGTATATAAAACCGATTGGTTATTTTACTCGTTGGCCAAACTACTCGTCAAGATAAAATATATCTCATTAGTCAATATAATACTCGATCGTAAAGCAGTTCCTGAGTTGATTCAAACAGCATTTTCAAGTGAACATATTACGGAAAAATTACTA
>CAIUGL010000146.1 GCA_903898715.1 uncultured Cytophagaceae bacterium | reverse complement strand
TTGGATTCGACCGATTACATTCAAAATAATGGGGCCATTTTGGCGGATCATTTAAAAGGCAAAATTCAATTTAAGCAGGTGAGTTTTGCTTATCAAGAGCCGGAGTGGGTGGTTAAAAATGTAAGTTTTGAGGTTCCAGCCGGTAAGACCATGGCGATTGTGGGAGCAACTGGCGCCGGAAAATCGTCTATTATTGGCCTATTGGCCCGTATGTATGATTGCCAGGAAGGTGTTATCGAGATTGACAGGGTTGCCTTGCCTGATTATGAGATTGAGAGTTTGCGTGAGAATATTGCAGTCGTATTGCAGGATGTGTTTTTGTTCAGTTCGTCGATTGCCTACAACATTCATTTGGGTGACGAACGTATTACGCAGGAGAAGATGGAAGAAGCGGCAAAAGCGGTGGGCGTGCATGATTTTATCATGACGTTGCCGGGTGGCTATGCGTATGAAGTGATGGAGCGTGGGGCGACTTTGAGTGTGGGACAGCGCCAATTGATTTCGTTTGTGCGGGCGATGGTGCGCAATCCAAAGATCATTGTGTTGGATGAGGCGACATCTTCGGTGGATTCAGAGTCGGAGGTGATGATCCAACAAGCCATTGCGACCTTAATGAAGGGGAGGACGGCCGTGGTGATTGCGCATCGATTGTCGACTATCCGGAATGCGGATCAGATATTGGTGATGGATAAAGGGGAAATAAAGGAGCGGGGAAATCATGATGAATTATTGAAACAAGGAGGCTTGTATGCGACGTTGTATCATTTACAATTTAGTCGTAATTAATCCTTATCTTTGCGCGCTTATGAAGTTGAAAAAATATTTATTGATTGTTTTTATCGCGGTGATCGGGTTGAGTTCATGCGGTAAGTTTGAGAAATTCAGAAAGAGTGCCAGCGTGCCGGTTAAATATAAGGCTGCGATGGATTACTACAAGAAGAAGGAGTTTGATAAGGCAGGAATTTTATTTGATGAGATTTTGCCTGTGTTAAAGGGTGATTCAACTCAGGAAATGGCTACTTTTTATCAAGCGTACTGCGACTTCAATTTGGGCAATTATGCAGTTGCGAATACCCACTTCAAGAAATTTTCAGAGGTTTTCTCCCGCAGTGAATTCGCGGAAGAAGCGATATATATGTCGGCATTCTCGTTATACAAAGATTCGCCCAACTTCAATTTAGACCAAACGGGGACCTTAGCGGCGATTAATGAGTTGCAGGGTTACTTGAATAATTTTCCAGAAACGAAATACAAGGATGAATGTACGCAGATGATTAAGGATTTGCGTAAAAAGCTGGAGCAGAAGGCGTATGAGAAGGCGAAGTTGTATTACAAGACTTCTCCGTTTAATATTATGTCGTTAAAATCTTCGGTTATTGAGATTTCGAACTTCCAAAAGGATTTTCCAGATTCCGATTACAGCGAGGAGATTGCTTATTTAAAAGTGATTGCGCAGTTTGATTTGGCGGAGAGTACGATTGAGTCGCGCCAGCGTGAGCGATTTGGTGATGCGGCTAAATTCTATTTAGAGTTGATTGATAAATATCCTAACAGTGCCTATTTAAAGTTGTCGGAAAAAATGTACGACAAGAGTTTAAAAGAAGTGGCTCGATTAACGGCTTTGGAGGCAGAGCAGAAAGCTTTGCTGGAGAAAGAGCGTTCAAATACGTCTAAAGTGACGACGAGTCCACAGTAGTATTATTCGAAAAAATACCTTATTTTTGCAACCTTAATTTAAAATTAAAGAGATGTCTAAGAACCAAACAAATCCATCCATCATTACGCGTGATGTAGATAAAATTGCTATTAAGACGGGGAATACGTATGAGTCGATTTCGATTATTGGCCAACGTGCTCGTCAGATTTCAAGCAAAATGAAAGAGGAATTGTCTGGCAAATTGTCGGAATTTGCTTCTTCTGTTGATAATTTGGAAGAGATTTTCGAAAACCGCGAGCAGATCGAAATTTCAAAATATTATGAGCGTATGCCGAAACCAAGCGCTTTAGCGATTGACGAGTTTTTAGGCGACAAAATTGATTACCGAGCACGCGAGGAAGCAACAGACGAAAACTAATTTTTCTTCGTTTGATTTCAATATGAAATCTTTTCGCGCCCTTCTAGTAAGTATTTTATGCTTGAGTTCTTGGGTGCTTAGCGCCCAAGAACTACAAGTTTCTGTTACCATCAATACCGAGCAAATTCAGCTCGACCAACAACGCGGCACATCTCAAATTTACACGGAGCTGCAGCGTACCATCCAAGAATTTTTATCGAGTAGACGCTGGTCAAATGACATTTTTTCTCCTGAGGAAAAGATTAAGGTCAATCTTAATTTATTGTTGACCAAAGCGAGTTCACAAGGAGACTTCGAAGCAAATGCTCGTTTGCAAGTATTGCGACCTGTTTTTGGTACGTCATATGAGACCGTGATTTTGAATGTCATCGACAAGAATTTTAATTTCAAATACCTGACGGGAACACCGATCACCTATAACGATAATAGTTATATGGATAATTTTAGTTCGATGCTGGCCTATTACGCGAATCTATCCTTGGCTTATCATTACGATTCGATGGGTTTACGCGGGGGTGATTTTTTTGTTCAGAAGTTGACGAATTTAACCAACCTCGCCCAAAACTCAGGTTCTGGCTGGGGAACCATGAATGATATACGTTCGCGGGTTGCGATTGCGGAGGGTTTATTGAACCAACAAATGCAAGGCTTGCGGGAGGTTTATTATACTTACCACCGCTTGCATTTAGATACGTTTAAGGATAAGCCCGATGAGGCGCGGAAAGGGATTTTAGAGTTGCTGATGCAGATTCGTCAGATTAATCAAGTTCGTCCGGGTGCTGCGTCCATTCGCGTGTTTTTCGATTCGAAATCGGATGAGATTTATTCCATTATGGATGAGGCAACGCCTTCGGAGCGCCAACAAGCCTTTGCGTATTTGAGTTTATTGGATCCGATTCGCACGGAAATGTATCGGAAACTGATTCGATAGAATATCAGTTTTTTCTTCCCCAAAGTGCTTTTTCCCCCTTACCTTTGGCAATCCTCCAAGGTTTGCCAAAGGTAGGTGACGTGGGGTTTATTTGATCTCGAAAATCATGACCGTTTCGGTCTTATCACTTACCTTAAATCGGTTATCAATCCGCTGCCCTACGATCCAAGCCACCGAACCTTTACTGACTAATAAATTGGTCGTCTTCTTCAAATTCACCGGAACCTTTTTGTCCGTCAAAAAATCAGAAATCAATTTTTTGCTATTCATCCCAAGAGGGCAGAACCAATCACCTTCTTGTGCTTTTCGAATCTCCAACGGAAATGTTAGGCTATCTGCATCTAAACAAGCAATGTTCGGGTCAGTGGGCACTTTGAAATCAGGTGTTTTTTCCTCCACATAAATGTGAAGCATTTGATTGCCAACCGGGATATCTTCGTCCTCTTCTTGAATGAGAATCGGCTTAAATTCTGATTGATCTTTGGGTGAAATCACCCATTGTGCTCGATCAATATTCAAAGTGTATAGGGGCGATTCGAATATCTTGCCCACTTTGTCGGCAGGATGCTGGATGATCTGTTCAATTTGATCCGGATGAAAATGTAAGCCTTGCAACCAGCGTTGCTGCATCACTTTTTCTTTGGAAGATAATTCAGCCAGTTTGACGAATTGATTATTCGAAGTGTCTGTGGTGCAATTAGCTAATTTCCAGGCGTTAAATTCATCCGATATCCAATCTTCTACTGCACGTATCCGCGCACTTGTTTGCGCTAATGTTTGGTCGAACACCGGATTCATTTCCTGAAACTTGGGAACGATTTCATGGCGAATGAAATTCCGCTGATACTTCGTTGACTCGTTGGACGAATCCTCCCGCCAAGCCATCCGATTCTCGACCACCAAATCATAGATTTGCTCTTGTGTGGCAAACGCCAACGGCCGAATCACGTACCCATTTTTAAGGGGTATGCCATGAAAACCGGCCAATCCACTACCTCGCGTTAAGTTTATCAGCACTGTTTCCGCACTATCCATCAGATGGTGTGCCGTGGCAATGTAGGCGTAGCCTTCCTGTTGTCTAATTTCTTCGAACCAATTATAACGCAATAAACGAGCAGCCATTTGAGTTGAAATCTTTTCTTTTTCAGCGAAAGCCTTGGTGTCAAAAACGATGGAATGATACGGGACCTTGAGGGTTTTGGCAAACTTTTTGACGAACACCTCATCTGCGATTGACTCCTCGCCGCGCAAGCTGAAATTCACGTGCGCGATGCCAAAATTAAATTTGGCCTGCGCAAATAATTTAGCCAAAACCATGGAGTCAATCCCGCCACTTACGGCCACTAGGATTTTGTCTTCAGGTGTAAATAAATTCTCTTTTTGGATAAATTGGATGAAATCTTCCAGCATAAAATTGGTAAATTGCGCGTTCAAACTTTACTATGCAGCAAAGATACCGAATATTCCTGCTTTTCTTGTTGATGTTCCCTGCAATCCTGCAGGCGCAAAGTCAATTGGAAGTCATTCGGGCAGATAGTTTGAACGGGATCCAACAAGACTTAATCATGCGCAAAACGTTGATTGGACATGTCCAATTACGTCAAGGAACGACCTTAGTGAGTTGCGATCAGGCAGTTTTGAATAGTAGCACGAACAATGTTGAGGCGTATGGGCATGTTAAAATCATACAGGCGGACACGGTGACTATCAATGGGGATACGGCGATTTATAATGGCGATAGCCGACAGGCCTTTATCACTGGGCGTGTGAAGTTGGACGATCACACCATCATTTTAACGACCAATAAACTAGATTATGACCTCAATTCCCGCATGGCGATTTACCATACAGGAGCGAAGATTATTGATAAAAAATCGACATTGACTAGCCGCGAAGGCTTCTATAATACAGTTACCAAAAACTTTCTTTTCAAGGAGAAAGTGAAGGTTGTTGACAAAGATGGCAGCGCCGTTCGGGCAGATTCCTTGCGTTATAACACCGCTTCCAAAGAGGCCTATTTCATTTGTCCTACGGAGATCATTACCAAAAAAGATACGGTTTTGACGACAGCTGGTTTTTATAATACGCAAACCAAAGTCTCCAATTTTACCGGTCGGTCCACCGCCCGTACCGCCGAATATATCTTGTCGGCAGACACCCTTTTCTATGACAGCCCGACCCAGATCGGGGTGGCACGCGGAAAAGTGGAGTTTTTGAGCCAAAAGGAAAAAGTGATTTTAACGGGAGATCATGGGCGATATGCGGGGAAAACGGGGGTGACTCGTGTGTATGGTCACGCGCTGATGAAAAATATATTGGAGAAGGATACCTTATATTTGACGGCGGA
Organism: uncultured Cytophagaceae bacterium; assembly: GCA_903898715.1. Classification (GTDB taxonomy): domain Bacteria; phylum Bacteroidota; class Bacteroidia; order Cytophagales; family Spirosomataceae; genus Aquirufa; species Aquirufa avitistagni. The sequence continues at coordinate 6,956 of CAIUGL010000146.1, read as the reverse complement.
CACCTTGGTCTCTGTTAGCATCGAGAAAGATTCGATTCGGAAGTTGTTTGCATATAAAAATGTGCTCATATATAAATCGGACCTTTCGGGGAAATGTGATTCGCTTGGCTATGATGTAAAGGATTCGACCATTCATTTTTACCAAAAACCAATTCTCTGGGCGAATGGCTCGCAGATGCAAGCCGATTCGATGTCCTTGTTTATGACGAATCAAAAGCTGCGCGAGATGCGTTTAAGAGGTCATTCATTCATCATTACGAAAGATTCCGTGGCGCATTACAATCAAATTAAAGGCCGGAAAGTTTGGGTGCATTTTGCAGATGACTCCAAACTGAAGCGTGTGCAGGTAGACGGAAATGGAGAGAGTGTCTATTATGTGATGGATGATAAACAAGTCACTACGGGATTGAATCGAGTCGAATGCAGCCGGATGAACATATTTTTCGATGAAAATAAAGTCAAACGGATTGCCTTTATCACGAAGCCTGAAGCCAAATTTGCTCCGCCGAAAGAGTGGAAGGAAGAACTGGAATATTTAGATGGGTTCAACTGGCGTGCCAAGGAGATTATTACCTTGCCGATGGTCCTGGATCGGGTTCGCTATGTTAAAAAACCTTAAAATTCGGCCATTTGTCCTTGTAATTGGCTGTTTGGCCTTTTCTTAGTTTGACTTGCAATAAAGTATCCCTATTTTCGTTTAAGAAATTCAACGATGAACAAACGCTTTTTACTTTTGGGATTATTGGTGCTAGGTCTGTTGACCGCAGCGAAGCCCGCACAGGCGCAAGTGTCTAAGTCAGGTGAGAATTATTTGTTTGTGAATGATCGCGTACAAGTTTCTCATTTATATCCCAACCCGGCCGTTGATTACGCAGAAATTGATTTCCAAATCAATGCGGGTGTGCAAGATGTTAAGCTTACTTTCTACAATATTTTAGGCCAGGAAATAAAAGAAATTACGTTAGAACGCGATCAGCGTTCCGCACGAATTCCAATGCGTGATTTCAATAACGGTATGTATATGTACCAATTGACGATTGATGGTCGATCCGTCGCCACCAAGAAACTGATCGTTCGTAAGGGAATGTAATAAAAAATCCCTGGTCTTTCGGCCAGGGATTTTTTATTGGACGTTGGACGTCAGACATTGGACATTAGACCTGACAATTTTTCTAACGTCCAAAGTCTAACGTCCAATGTCTGACGTCTAGCGTCTAATTTCTAGCGTCCAACGTCCAACGTCTAACGTCTAGCGTCTAGACTATTGCTTGGCGATCGTGCGCTTAATAAACGCCGTCAAATCAGCACCCGTCAATAAATTCTGCGACAAGAGCGCCAAATCCGAGATTTGCTTCGCTAACGCTTTCTGCTCATCCTCCGAAGTAAGCTCAGCTAATTTGCTGATCAACGGGTGATTCGCATTGACCGTAATGTTATAGGTCGTAGGCATCGCACCAAACATGCTCATACCTCCACCACCACCATTCTTCGACATTTCACTCATGCGGCGCATGAACTCATTTTGCGTCACAATCGCAGGTAATTCATCCGGCGACATCGCTTCCACCGAAACAACTTTTTGCTTGTCATTCAAGGTCTCTTCGAATACTTTTTTAACCGATTCTTTTTGCGTCTCGCTCAAAATCGCCTCTAGATTAATACCTGTGTCGATCAACTTTTCAATGCGATCCGCATCTACGCGTTTCCATTGTGTTTTTTCTAATTTGGCCTCCATCGCTTGAATGAAGTGACTGTCGATCAACGAATCAAGACGGATCACGGAATAGCCTTTTTGTGTGGCGGATTGAATAAAGGCATCTTGTTGTTGCTCATCCGTGGTATATAAATACACTTTGTTGCCGTCTTTGTCAGTCTGCGCCGCCTGTACCTCCTCAGCATATTCATCCAGTGTGAAATATTTGCCAGCGGTATCTTGCACTAAACAGAAATCTTTGGCTTTCTCCATAAATTTCTCGTCCGAAATCATACCGTATTTGATGAATAGGCCAATGTTGGCAAATTTCTCCTCAAACGCCGCGCGATCTGCCTTGAATAATTCGGCCAATTTATCTGCTACTTTCTTCGTGATGTACGAGTTGATTTTCTTCACATTCGAATCCGCCTGCAAGAATGAACGCGATACGTTTAGTGGAATATCTGGGGAGTCGATGACCCCGTGCAACAACATTAAGAATTCAGGGACGATGTCTTTGACTTCGTCGGTGATGAATACTTGCCGACTGTACAACTGGATCTTTTCCCGCTGCAATTGCATCTCGTTCTTCACTTTCGGGAAGTACAAAATACCGGTTAAGTTGAATGGGTAGTCCACATTCAAGTGAATCCAAAACAAAGGCTTCTCTTGCATCGGGTACAATTCATCATAGAATTGCAAGTAATCCTCATCCGTTAAATCGGATGGTGATTTCGTCCAAATCGGACTTGGGTTATTGATGATCTTCTCTTGAAACTCAATCGGCATGGGTAAGAATTTACCATACTTTTCTAAGATTGATTTCAACCGATATTCTTCTAAAAACTCCTCTGAATCTTCCGCGATGTGCAAAATGATGTCCGTTCCGCGCGTCTTCTTTTTCGCTGATGCGATAGAATATTCGGTCGAGCCGTCGCAAATCCAACGCGCCGCCTCAGAACCATCTTGGTAGGATTTAGAAATGATTTCAACTTCTTTGGCGACCATAAAGGCAGAATAGAATCCTAAGCCAAAATGACCGATGATGCCCTTGTCATCCCCCTGATCTTTGTATTTTTCCACAAATTCAGTGGCACCAGAGAAGGCAATTTGATTGATGTATTTCTTAATTTCTTCGGCCGTCATACCAATTCCATTATCTGAAATGGTGATTGTCTTTTTGTCTTTGTCGAAGCTTACCTGAACTTTTAACTCACCCAATTCGCCGTTGAATTCACCAATAGAACTCAAGCGTTTGATTTTTTGGGTGGCGTCTACCGCATTGGATACCAACTCACGAAGGAAAATCTCGTGGTCCGAATAGAGAAATTTTTTGATGATGGGAAAAATATTCTCGGTGTGAATGGAGATGTTACCTGTTTCTTTCATGTTTAATTGAGATTAAAAATCATAAATTTGAATTCCTAGTTATCAAATGATATTCCAAGCCAAACGGAAATGTCATATTGTCAGATTTTATGAAAAAAGTTATTTTCCTTGTGTTGATGGTGCAGGTGGCGTTGGGCCAACAAGAATCCCTACGGATGGTATATCCATTTATTCCCCTGGGGATTAATCCCGCGGAAGCCGGCTTACGAGGTGTGGCGTCTATAACCGGTATTTATCGCAAAAAACCGCTGTTCCAACAAAATTTGGGGGGATCTTCCCAACAGTATTTCAGCTTTGATATGCCTATCGCGCAAGGAAAAGGCGGGATCGGGTTTTTGGCCTATAATACGGATCAATCTTATTTGTTGCCACAAGGTGGACTGGCGGCCAACTTGGGGTTGTCGGCCGTCGGATCTTACGCCATGGAGTGGGGAAGGGGAAATACCCTGCGTTTTGGTGGACAAGTAGGGATAGATCAATATCCCATTTTGGATAAAACAGGAACTGCCGTACTACGCAGCAGCTTTGGACTGGGACTGATGTATACGCATGATCAATTGGTGGTAGGCATCAGCAAACCCACCCGCGAGGCGCCCACCTACGTGCGAGCGACCTATACCATGAATTTAGATAATTCCTTTACGACCAAATTCGGTTCGCTGGTACGCTTCGGATCGGGTGACCTAAAAGTCGATGCACATGCCACGGTATGGTATCACGAAAAAGTAGGTGCGGGTCTTTGGTATCAAGGAACAGGATCGGAATTCGGCGATGCTGCGTTACTATTGAGTGCTGAAGTTGCTCTCGGACGAAATTTTCGCGTGGGCTATGCCTACGATTTGCTAGGAAAACAAGTAGCCTTGACCACGCCCATGAGCTCCGGAGTAGCCTCCGGTTTTCATCAAATCTTTTTACGATATGAGATCGATACCGGTAATGGTAAAATTGCCGAGTTTAGACCATGAGTAATTGTAGGAATATTTTGACTTTGGTGAGATAAAGTTGGAATAATTAAAGATTTTTTTTCAACACGTTCAAATAGGATTTTTTCGAAAGAAATTTGTGCCTTTATAAGGTAAAAAACCCCAATTTTTTGGGAATAATTAAAAAAGAGTATAGTAAATTGCGAAGATTTTTTCGGACAGAAATAATTACGCTAAACCAAAACATCAACGTTTGAAACTTTTTCTAGTTCTCGGCTAGAATTTTACATTATGGATCCATTTTCCTACGTAGCGAATGCAGATACACAGGTCATTGCCGACTTGTATGAAGCTTACAAACAAGACCCCAATTCCGTAGACAGCTCTTGGAGAGATTTCTTTAAGGGATTCGATTTTTCACAAACCTGGTTAGGTGAAGGTGCGCCTGCAGGTGCTGGTTCAGCAGATTCTTCCCATGTGCAAAAAGAGATGGCCGTGATTTCATTAATCAAGGCATTCCGTTCACGTGGTCACTTATTATCCAAAACGAATCCGGTGCGCGAGCGCAAGGATCGTCAGCCTCGTTTGGCATTAACTGATTACGCTCTTTCCGATGCGGATTTAGATACCGTTTTTCAGGCAGGTACGTTCTTGGGAATTGGGCCAGCGACGTTGCGTCAAATTCAAGACGCCCTACATAAAATCTATGCAGGTACCATCGGGTTTGAATATTCCTATATCCGTGAGGTAGCGACGAAAGAATGGTTGCGCAACAAGATTGAAAAGGAGGCTTTGGCATTCAATCCTTCCATTGAAAAGAAAAAACATATCCTGGAGAAATTAAACGAAGCAGTCGTTTTCGAGAATTTCTTAGGAACAAAATATTTAGGCCAAAAGCGCTTCGGACTGGAAGGTGGTGAATCTACGATCCCAGGTTTGGATGCGATTATTAATACCTCGGCCGATCTAGGGGTGAAGGAAGCCATGATTGGTATGGCGCACCGCGGTCGTTTGAATGTATTGGCCAACATTATGCACAAATCGTACGAATCGATCTTTGATGGTTTCGAAGGAAATGTGCCTGATGAAATTCATGGGGATGGCGACGTAAAATACCACTTAGGGTATTCTTCGAAGCATATTTCACCGAACGGCAGCGAAATTTCATTGAAATTAGCACCTAATCCATCGCACTTAGAGGCCGTAAATCCATTAGTAGAAGGTTTCTGTCGCGCGAGTGCAGATGCCCATTATCATGGTGATTATTCGAAAGTGATGCCGATTTTGATTCACGGAGATGCAGCGGTAGCCGGTCAAGGTATCGTGTACGAAGTGACGCAAATGGCGAAATTGAAAGGATATTCAACCGGTGGAACGATCCACTTTGTGATTAATAACCAAGTAGGTTTTACGACCGATTTTGAAGATGCACGTTCTGCGATTTATTGCACGGATGTGGCGAAGATTATCGACGCTCCCGTATTCCACGTGAATGGAGATGATCCAGAAGCGGTGGTTTTCGTGTCGCGTATCGCTGCTGAATTCCGTCAGGAATTTGGTCGAGATGTATTCGTGGATATGGTTTGCTACCGTCGGAATGGTCACAATGAGTCCGATGAGCCGCGTTTCACGCAGCCTACGTTGTATGCCAACATCACCAATCACCCCAATCCACGCGAAATTTACATTCAGAAATTAATCAAGCAGGGTGAAATTGAGGCGAAATTAGCGGAGCAAATGGATGCTGAATTCAAGGCCGAGTTACAAGCGCGCTTGGATTTAGTTAAACAAAAAGTTCGCCCTCCTTATATTCCTTTGAAATTAGATAATGCGTGGTCGGCATTGCGTTACTCAACCGAAAAAGACTTCGATAAATCGCCTAAAACGGCTATTTCTCAAGCAGTAGTAGATCAAGTAGCGAAAGCGATTACGACATTGCCAAAAGGTTTTGTTGCATTGAAGCAAATTGAAAAGGTCATTGCTGATCGTAAAGTATTCTTCGAAAAAGGTGAATTAAACTGGGCTACGGCTGAGTTATTGGCTTATGGTTCTTTATTAGTTGAAGGCAAAGCGGTTCGTTTATCGGGACAAGATGTCCAACGAGGTACGTTCTCTCACCGCCATGCGGTATTGCACGATGCCAATACAAATGAAAATTACAGTTCCTTAAATCATATTTCAGATAAGCAGGAGCAAGCACAAATCTACAACTCATTATTGTCGGAATACGGCGTATTGGGTTATGAATTTGGTTATGCCTTAGCGAATCCGAATGCCTTGGTTATCTGGGAAGCGCAGTTTGGTGATTTTGCCAATGGGGCTCAAACCATGATCGATCAGTTTGTTTCGTCTCATGAATCGAAGTGGGGGACACAAAATGGTTTGGTGATGTTATTGCCACACGGCTACGAAGGTCAAGGACCGGAGCACTCGAATGCCCGTCCTGAGCGTTTCTTGCAATTAGCAGCTGAGAATAATATGGTGATTGCAAATTTGACAACACCAGCAAATATATTCCATGCGTTGCGCCGCCAATTAACTTGGGAGTTCCGCAAGCCACTCGTGGTGATGTCACCTAAGTCAATTTTCCGTCATCCGAAAGTCGTTTCGAAATTGGAAGCCTTTACGAAAGGTTCGTTCCAAGAGGTGATTGGGGATGACTACGCAGATAAAGCGAAAGTAAAACGCGTGTTGATCTGTTCAGGTAAAGTATATTTTGACTTGATGGATCGTCAAGAAAAAGATAATCGTAAGGATGTGGCGATTATCCGTTTGGAGCAACTGCATCCATTCCCAACGAAGCAAGTTGAAGCGGAATTGGCGAAATACAAATCGGCAGAAATTTTCTACGTGCAAGAAGAACCGGAAAACATGGGCTATTGGTCGTATGTGATTCGTGAGTTTGGTTGGTCACGTTTTGCCAAATTAGTCGCACGTAAGAAATCGGCCTC
>CAIUGL010000145.1 GCA_903898715.1 uncultured Cytophagaceae bacterium | reverse complement strand
GTCAGCTTTATCAACACTTCCATCTTCAATGATGAGTACTTCGAAGTTTGTGTAGGTTTGTTGGGACACACATGCCAATAGCTCATCAAGTTCCTGTGGACGATTGTATACGGGTATGATGATGCTGAATAACATAGTTAAGCAAACATCTGTTGGAGTGTTTCTTCACTAGCTTGTAAAATTTTAGCCAGCTCTTCCTCCCGAATGGCATCTGAAATAAACCAAGATTCGTATTGTGATGGAGGAAGATATATTCCTCTTTCAAGCATGCCATGGAAGTATTTACCGTATAATGTTGCATCCGAGGTTTTGGCATCTGCAAAATTATTGACTGCTTGATTTGTAAAAAACAAGGTGAACATGGAGCCAATTTGGTTGATGGTATAGGATAATCCTAAGGCATCTAATTGGGACCGAATGCCCATTTTTAATTTCAAACCTTGTTCTGCAAGTCTGGTATAGACTTCTAAATTCTCTGTAATCAGATTTAACATCGCTAAACCTGCGGTTGTGGCTAATGGATTTCCACTTAATGTTCCTGCTTGATACACGGGACCAGCGGGTGCAATCATATCCATAATAGCTGCTTTACCACCATAAGCGCCCACAGGTAAACCACCACCAATTATTTTACCTAATGTAGTTAAGTCAGGTTGAATATGGCATATTCCTTGATATCCACTAGGGGATAGGCGGAAACCTGTCATTACCTCATCGAATATTAATAAAGCTCCATATTGATCACAGAGCTGACGAACGCCAGCTAAATAACCTTCTTTTGGAATGACTAGGCCCATATTACCTACAACTGGCTCAATAATTACCGCTGCAACTTGGTTTATATTTGTTTCAAATAAATTCTGCAAAGACTCTAAGTCGTTATAAACTGCCGTAAGCGTGTCCTTTGCTGTAGATACAGTAACTCCTGGGCTATCTGGTGTTCCTAATGTGGCCACGCCACTACCGGCTGCAATTAGAAATGAATCACCATGACCATGGTAACAACCTTCAAACTTGATGATTTTATCACACTTGGTATAAGCACGTGCTAGGCGAATAGCTGCCATGGTTGCCTCAGTGCCTGAATTTACCAAACGTACTTTTTCAATGGATGGAACCATCGAACAAATTTTTTCAGCGATTAGTACTTCTTTGTAGGTAGGTGCACCAAAAGAGAAACCATCATTCAATGCTTCTTTTACAGCATTTTCAATGACTGGATGTGCTTGGCCAAAAAGCATAGGTCCCCAAGAACCAATTAAATCAATATAGGATTTGCCATCTACGTCATGTAAATAGGCCCCTTTTGCCGATTTCATGAAAACGGGAGTGCCGCCAACTGATTTGAATGCGCGTACGGGTGAGTTAACTCCACCAGGAATTAATGTTTTTGCTTTTTCAAAATAGCTAGAACTCAGTGAACCCATTATTTCTTTTTTGTTTTCTTTTGTGTGGCTGTTGCTTTTTGTTGTTCTTCCATCGTCTTCAATTGCGTTTGAAGGTATTGAGAGAAACGTGATTTTTTAGCGCCACCTCCTGCAGCAATTTTGATGCGATTAGCATCTAATAAAGCTTTGATCTTATCTTCATTAACAAAGTAGCGAATCGCTAATTGTTGGCCTATCGTAACCAAATTGGATACAAAATAATAGAAACTTAAACCTGCAGAGAACGAGTTCATCACAAACATAAAGATCACAGGTGTAATGTAGGCCATCATTTTCATGTTGATCGGTTGGCCCGGTTGATCTGGCGTAATCTGATTATTATAATAACCATAAGCTAATTGAGACGCCGTCATTAATAAACAGAATAAACTGACGTGAGTACCATAAAACGGTATCGCAAAAGGGAGGGTTAAAATCGAATCAAATGTAGATAAGTCATTTGCCCACAGAAATGATTCCTGACGAAGATTTATCAAATTTGGGAAGAGCATAAATACAGCCATCAAAACAGGCATCGTCGCTAAAACAGGAACACATCCACTTAATGGATTGACACCTACTTCACCGTAAAGCTTCATGGTTTCTTGTTGTACTCTTGCTGGATCATCGCCAATTTTCTCTTTAATTGCAGCGATTTCAGGAGCCAAAATCCGCGTTTTAGCCATAGAAACATACGATTTATATGTCAAAGGCAATAAGGCGGTTTTGATGATTAATACTAAG
>CAIUGL010000144.1 GCA_903898715.1 uncultured Cytophagaceae bacterium | reverse complement strand
AATAAAAAACTAACATCATCATGGATTACAGATTTGAGGCGAGTAGAAAAGAAGTATCAACTTTTACAAATCAAGAATTACGGGATAACTTTTTGATTGAGCGTATATTTTCCGCTGATCAAATAAATCTGACGTATTCAATATATGACCGCATGATTATCGGCGGAGCCATGCCAGTCGCCAAAACCTTGCATTTACCTAATCCGGAGAAACTCCGCGCTACCTATTTCTTGGAGCGACGCGAATTGGGGATCATCAATGTGGGCGGCAAAGGTACCATTACAGCAGACGGCGTGGCGTTTAGCATTGATAAATTAGGAGCAGTATATGTGGGTAGAGGAACCAAAGAAGTAAGCTTTAGCTCTGATTCCAGTGAAAATCCAGCCTTATTTTACATACTTTCTTCGCCTGCGCACGCAAATTATCCATGTGCCAAACTCGACAAAGAACAAGTACAAACGGTTGTCTTGGGAACCTTAGAAACCTCTAATCACCGAACAATCTACAAATACATTCACAATGAGGGGATTCAATCTTGCCAACTCGTCATGGGCTTGACAATCCTTGAACCAGGATCTATTTGGAATACGATGCCGGCACACGTACATGACCGACGGATGGAAGCCTATTTATACTTTGATGTAACTCCTGGGCATGCAGTTTTGCATTTGATGGGAGAAACCACAGAAACGAAACACATGTGGGTGCATAATCATCAAGCCATCATTTCACCGCCTTGGTCAATCCATAGTGGTGCCGGAACAAAAAATTATTCCTTTATCTGGGGCATGGCGGGTGAAAATAAGGATTACACCGACATGGATTTTGCTGAAATTTCTGACTTACGTTAATATGAAAAAATCAATTTTCTCAATCCTCCTGCTGATAGGGGGATTTGTTTTACATGGCCAAAACTATTCCGAACGCATGTCGGCCAGCATCATGCACACCCATCGCGATTCGATTACGGTCAAATTGGGCAAACCTGCCGGATGGGATTACGAGCAAGGACTTTTGTTGAAAGCCTTGGAAAAAATGTACCAGCGCACGGGAGATGCCAAATATTTCAACTACATCAAGAAGAACATCGACAGCTTTGTTGATGAGCAAGGGAACATTCGCACCTACCATTTCAATGAATTTAATTCGGACAATATAACAACAGGGCGCATGCTGCTGTATTTATATCAAGAATTAGGGGATGTCCGTTATAAGAAAGCGGCCGACAAACTACGTGCCCAAATAAAAGCGCAGCCACGCGATTCAGATGGCGGCTTTTGGCATAAGCAACGTTATCCAAACCAGATGTGGCTTGACGGGCTATATATGCTAGAGCCATTCTATGCAGAATATGGCACCATAACGGGAGAAGATAACTGGGCAGACATTATCAAGCAATTTGAATTGATGTATAAAGGTTCTTTAGACGCTAAAACAGGACTTTTAATTCATGCCTATGACCAAGCGCGTGTACAACCTTGGGCTGATAAAAAAACGGGACATTCGCCTAATTTCTGGGGACGCTCTATGGGATGGTATGAGATGGCCTTAGTAGATGTGTTGGATTACATGCCGATTAATCACCCGGGGCGCAAGATTTTAATCAAGCAATTACAAGAATTATCTGCCGCTTTGCTTAAAATTCAAGATCCTGCCTCTGGCCTTTGGTATCAAGTACCTAATTTCCCAGGCAGAGAAGGAAACTATTTGGAAGCATCTGCCGCAAATATGTTTATTTACGCTTTTGCCAAAGGAGCACGCAAAGGTTATTTACCAGCATCCTATCTTAAAGCAGCTCAAAAAGCCTACGCAGGCGCATTGAAAAACTTTATATCAACGGATGCGAATGGATATATCCATTTGGAGAAAACGGTAAGCGTTGGCGGTTTAGGTGGCGTACCGTACCGAGATGGATCGTATGCTTACTACTTAAGTGAGCCACTGAAGCAGGATGACTTAAAGGGAGTTGGGCCGTTTATCCTCGCATCATTAGAAATTGAAATTGCCAAAGAACTGGGCGTAGGTAAAGGCAAGAAAGTGGTGTTAGATTATTTCTTTAATCATGAGACGAAGAATGGCCAACGGTTCCACTATACCTGGGAGGATCGCAAAGATTCAGGATTCCATTTATGGGGTATTCAATTTGAGCAATTGGGAGCTACGCTTGATACCTTGGGGGTATCTCCTACACGCGAGAGTTTGAAAAACGCATCTGTTTATATTATCGTAGATCCAGATTCGCCTAAAGAAACGGCTAAACCGAATTACATGAATGCCAAAGCTGCAGATGAAATCGAGGCTTGGGTCAAAGCAGGTGGCAATTTGATCTTATTGGCCAATGATACAACGAATTGCGAAATTCCTCAATTTAACATCTTGGCGCGTCGTTTTGGTATTGAATTTGTCGCACCAAATTTAAACTTTGTACAAGGGCGTAATTGGGAACAAGGTACGGTGTTAATCGACGCAGGAAATCCGGTTTTCGATCCCATTAAAAAGGTATATATCAAAGAGATTACCACCCTTAAATTATCGGGAACTGCCAAGTCAATTGCAACACTTCAAGGTTATCCAGTAATGGCTGTGGCTAAAATTGGCAAAGGAAAAGTATTTGCCTTGGGAGATCCTTGGTTGTACAATGAGTATACAAACAACCGAAGAACGCCGCTGGAATATGAGAATTTCTTGGCCGCCAAGAAGCTAGCCGAATATATGTTGAAGTAATTGAAAGCCCGGGAAACTGGGCTTTT
>CAIUGL010000143.1 GCA_903898715.1 uncultured Cytophagaceae bacterium | reverse complement strand
GGTAAGGGATTCCTAAGTCTTTCAACAAACTAGAGAACGCACCACGATCTTCGGCTAAATCCAAGGCTTCAAACGAAGTGCCCAAGATTTTAATTCCGTATTTCGATAATTTCTCAGCTAATTTCAAGGCTGTTTGACCACCTAACTGCACGATAACGCCTTCTGGTTTCTCATGCTGAATGATGTCATACACATGCTCCCAGAAAACAGGCTCAAAGTATAATTTATCCGCAATATCAAAGTCGGTGGACACCGTCTCTGGATTTGAGTTGATCATAATCGTCTCATAACCAGCCTCTTTGGCAGCTAAAACCCCATGGACACACGAGTAATCAAATTCAATTCCCTGTCCAATCCGGTTGGGACCTGAACCCAATACAACCACTTTTTTCTTCGTAGAAACAACAGATTCGTTATCCAAAACGGCTGATGCGCCTTCTTGGCCAAAAGTCGAATAGTAATATGGCGTCTTCGCCTCAAATTCTGCGGCACAGGTATCTACACATTTGTAAATACGCTTAATGCCCATGGAATTACGCTTATCGTAAACCTCCGATTCGAGGCAACGAAGCGTATGAGCGATTTGGCGATCTGCAAATCCTTTGTGTTTCGCTTCTTCTAATAATTCTTTAGGAATATTCGAGATCGTATATTTCTCCACTTCGCGTTCCACACGAACTAAATCCTCAATTTGGTTCAAGAACCATTTGTTGATCTTCGTTAATTGTTGAATCGTTTTGAACGAAATGCCCATCTTGAAGGCATCGTAGATGTGGAACAAGCGGTTCCAAGATGGATTCGCTAGAGAGTACAAAATGGCATCTTGATCGCGCAATTCTTTTCCATCCGCGCCCATACCATTACGCTTGATCTCTAAGGACTGGCACGCTTTCTGTAGCGCTTCCTGGAAATTACGTCCGATACCCATGGTTTCACCCACCGATTTCATTTGCAATCCTAAGGTACGATCAGCACCTTTAAATTTATCGAAGTTCCAACGTGGAACCTTCACAATCACGTAATCTAATGCCGGCTCGAAATAGGCCGACGTTGTCCCCGTAATCGCATTGGTTAATTCATCTAAATTATACCCAATCGCCATTTTGGCAGCAATCTTCGCAATCGGATATCCCGTTGCTTTAGAGGCCAAAGCCGATGAGCGTGATACCCGAGGGTTAATCTCAATCGCAATAATTTCATCCGTTTCAGGATTTAACGAGAACTGCACATTACATCCACCAGCAAATTGACCAATGGCATTCATCATCTTGATGGCCATGTCACGCATGCGTTGGTAAATCGTATCCGGCAACGTCATCGCTGGCGCAACGGTAATCGAATCACCCGTGTGAATACCCATCGGATCGAAGTTTTCGATCGAACAGATAATGATGACGTTCCCTAAATTATCGCGTAAAAGTTCTAATTCGTATTCTTGCCAACCCATGATGGATTGCTCCACTAACACCTCATGGGTAGGGGAAGCATGCAAACCTTTGTTCAAGGCAGCATCGAAATCTTTTGGATCATGCACAAATCCACCTCCTGTTCCACCCAAGGTGAAGGATGGACGAATCACTAATGGGAAACCAGTCTCTTGCGCAATCTCTTTTCCTTCCAGAAACGAACGAGCCGTACGTCCTTTACAAACGCCCACGCCGATTTCAATCATTTTCAATCGGAATTTCTCGCGATCCTCCGTTGTTTCAATTGCGGCAATATCTACACCAATGATACGGACACCATACTTTTCCCAAATACCCGCTGCATCACAATCGATGGCTAAGTTCAAGGCTGTTTGGCCCCCCATCGTAGGTAATACGGCGTCTATTTGATGATTCTCCAAAATATGAATAATCGAAGCCTTCTCTAGCGGCTTCAAATACACATGATCCGCATTCATCGGATCCGTCATAATGGTAGCCGGATTTGAATTAATCAAGATTACTTCAATGCCTTCCTCGCGTAACGAACGAGCGGCTTGAGAACCAGAATAATCAAATTCACAGGCTTGACCAATCACAATAGGACCAGAACCAATAATGAGGACAGATTTAATCGACGAATCTTTAGGCACAGGGTGTGTTAATTTTAAGGGTATTGACTAGTTAATTTTGACCACCTAAGGACTAGGCTCAAAAATTGTACAAAATTAGGGCTTTACCCCCGAAAAGGGAAGTGTTTTTGAAAATAAAATTCACGACGACAATCCAGCGAAAAAATCCCTTATTTTTGACAACTAAAACCTAAAATCGTGCTAAAAATTTTGGTCGCTTTCGATGAAAATCGAGTTATTGGAAAAAACAATGCGTTGATTTGGCATTTACCTGCCGACTTAAAACGATTCAAAGCCTTGACTACCGGGCATGTCATCATTATGGGACGCAAAACGTTTGAATCCATTGGCAGACCGCTCCCAAACCGTACGACCATTGTCATTAGTAGACAGCAAGATTTACAAATCGATGGCGTTATCCTTACTCACTCCGTGGAGGAAGCGATTTTAAAAGCCAAATCCATTTCTCGAGATGATATTTTTATCGTAGGAGGTGCGGAAATTTATCAATTGAGTTTGCCTTTAGCAGATCAGATTTTAGTGACCCAGCTGCACGATATTTTTGAGGGCGATGCCTTTTTCCCCGAAATTTCACCAGCAATCTGGGAGGTAGCGGAGCAGGAGCGCGGGATCACCGACGAGCAAAATGCGTATCAATTCAGCTACATTACTTACGCGCGCAAATGACACATCAAATTCTCCTAAGTGAAACACCACTTTCGATCGACGCGAGCTACCAGTATTTACAGGATCCAGAAGCTGGCGGTATCTGTCTATTTGTAGGTACGATTCGCAATAAAAACCAACAAAAGGATGTTAAAAACTTGACCATGGAAGCCTATAACGCCATGGCAAAAAAACAGATGGAACGCATCGCAACGGAAGCGGCCGACCAATGGCCTATTCGCAAGATTAGTGTAGCCCATCGGACTGGGAAATTAGAAATTGGCGACATCGCAGTGATCATCGGCGTTTGTTCCATCCACCGGGCAGAGGCATTTAAAGCCTGCGAATGGCTGATAGATACCCTGAAAAAAGAAGTGCCTATTTGGAAAAATGAATTTTATACGGACGGCTCTGCTTGGCTCGTTCCCCATCCTTGATCGACCATCAAGTTGCAACCGCGAATTTCTGAATTGTCAAAGCGGCCTAAGACTTTAAATCTGATTCCATCTGCTTCCAGGGATCCTAAATCTTTAGTTTCAATAAAGGGACACGAATCAATATTAGCTAAATCGATGATTTGAATTCCCCCTACGCGGCCTGGCTTCGTCACCTTTGAAAATGGATCTGTTACCTCACGCAATTGTACCCGCATCGAAACGCCGGGAGTAAAAATTCCATCGGTAGCTGCGTATGCCTGGGAAAATAATTCAGTCATCCCATATTCGGAGGCGATTTGAGGAAGGCCCATGGAGGATTTTAAAAATTCATGTACACGTTCCCGAATCCACTCTTCGCGGCGCCCTTTCATCCCACCCGTTTCCATCACCATCAAACGCCCTTCAGCGACAGCATCATTCCAAAACGAAAAATCTTGCCCTGAATCGACCCAGTCTAATAACCCAAATGTTACCCCCATCACCCAAACTTTACGTTCCGTCCGTAGGGCCTGTTTAATTTGGGCCACTAAGGTATCGTATTGATTTAGAAAAAACCCAGCTAGGGTTGAACCTGATTCTTGGATAAAATGATCCATCATGAAAACCAAGGAAGAAGTACTTCGCTCAACATAGGAAGGCAATAGCGCAAAAATATGGTAGTCTGTTAACGGGCCGTATTGTTGTTCAAAAATACGTTTAGACTGTTGCTGGTAAAAACTTGGGTCGCAAACCGGGTGTTTAGATGGAATTTGTCCGGTTGTCCCAGAGCTCTCAAAGTCAAATAAAACAGGGGCCTCTCCCGTTAGCACGCGATGATTCTTAAACAATTCAATGGGCAGAAAGGGGATTTGTGCGAGCGTCTGCACCGACTGCGGGTCCACGCCAAGCAAGTCGGCATACTGCCGATAAAGCGGATTATACGTCCAGGTAAAATGAAACATCTCTAAAGCAATTGCTTCAAAGCTGGCCTCCTGCATCCCCAGTACCTCTTCCTTCAACTTTGTGCGCCAAGATTCCCACGAATTCAAACCTGTTTGCATTGCTTTTTTTGAATATTCAAACAAAATTAAACCAAATCATTAACTTTACGAACTATGTCAAAATTGGCCCACATTTCGTATTGGTTCATCAGCATCGCGATCCTAAGCTCTTGCCTTAAAGAGCCTGAATGGTCCGCGACACCCGAGATTAGATTCGAAAAAATCGAGAAAATTACGAAAGTTAGTAATGATGGATTTGGAGGGAAGGCCAAAATAGACTCCGTCATTATGACGATTCGCTTTCAGGATGGCGATGGGGACCTCGGCGTTACCCAAGCTGAAATAGTTGCCAATCCCGCCAAATACAAAGATTTTAGAAATTTTGAGGTAGCTGTCTTGCATAAAAAAAATGGCAAGTTCGATCCGATAACCTTTACGCCGCCACTAGGTGGACTCATGAATTTCAATTTCAATCCCGATCAAAAAACAGGCGCTATTGAAGGAAGTATTTCCTATTCTACCCAATTTGTTTATGCCTTTTACAAGGGCTATTCGCCTCGATTTACCCCGAATAACGATACGCTCAAGTTTCAAATATTCATTCGTGATAACGCAAAAAATGTAAGTAATACGATAGAAACAGACCCTATCGTCATTTTCCAAAATTAACTTCATCCAACACATGAAAATTAACTCCTACCTCATTGGGTTCCTATTCCTTTGCAACCTAACACTTCAAGCCCAAAAAGAAATCACCCTTGCCGACATTTGGAAAAATGGGACGTTCGCTCAAAGAAGCATTCAAAACCTGAATTGGGCCGCAGATGGTCAATCCTATCTAGAGTTGAAAGCAGGAAAAATCATCAAAACAAATATCCAAGATCCGACTAAGTCAGAGGTACTCTTCGATGAAAAAGGCACTAAAACGGCCTCTGGAGAGACTATTCGGGTACAAAAATTCAGTTTATCGAATGATGAACAGAAAATTTTAATCGGCACGGCATCTGAGCCGATATACCGCAGAAGTTCAACCGAAACGAATTACGTATTTGACCGTGCGACTCACAGCTTAAGCTTATTGGCTGCTGGCGGCAAGCAGATGCATGCCAGTTTTTCACCCGACGGAAAGAAGGTTAGCTTCGTGCGGGAGAATAACTTGTACTGGGTAGACCTAACGACCGGAATAGAAAAAGCAGTGACCACTTCAGGTAAACTCAATGCAATTATCCACGGTGTTTGCGACTGGGTATATGAAGAGGAATTCTCTTTTTCAAAAGCGTTTGCATGGTCACCGGACAGCAAAAAGATTGCTTTTTACACCTTTGATGAATCCCAGGTGCCGGTATATAATATGCAAATGTGGGGCGATTTATATCCAAAAGATTACCGCTACAAATATCCTAAGGCTGGCGAAGCTAATTCAATTGTAAGCTTGTCGATTGCCAACATAGAGAGTGCGTCGATCCAAAAAGTGGATGTTGGCCCCATCAAAGACCAGTATATTCCTCGGATGAAATGGACCAAGAGTGGAGATGTTTTGGCTTATATACGCTTAAACCGTTTGCAAAACCACATGGAATTAATTCATCATAGCATTAGCAAAGCAAATGAGACCATCGTCTATGAAGAGAAGTCGGATACTTCCATCGAAATCGAGTCCATCGGAAATGACATCACTTATTTGAACGACCAGAAAAGTTTCATTTTTACCTCCGAAAAAAGTGGGTTTAAACATATATATCTACAAGATTTTACCACGGGAAAGCAGCAAGCAATCACGCAAGGAAATTGGGAAGTAGATGATTTATATGGATTTGATGAGAAGTCAAAAACACTCTATTTCAATTCCACAGAACGAACGCCCATCGGTCGTGATGTTTACCAAATTCAGCTAAATGGATCTGGAAAGAAATTAATTGCGGGTACTACTGGAACCAATACGGCAACCTTTAGCCCTGACTTTTCGTATTATATTTTGACACATAGTTCGGCTAAAAGTCCATCAAAAATCACGTTGCATAATACCAAAGCTGGCTTAATGCGTGTGTTAGAAGACAATGCCAAATTAGCTGGCCAATTGACTGAATATGGCATTTCAACCCGTGAATTTTTTGAGATCCCGTTGGCCAATGGCGACCATTTGAATGGGTATGTGATTAAGCCGGCCAACTTTGATGCGTCGAAAAAATATCCGGTTTTGATGCATGTGTATGGCGGACCGGGTAGCCAGCAGGTGTTGGATTCGTTTCCAGGTGCCGACTTCTTTTGGTATCAGATGCTGTTGAAAAAAGGGTATTTAATTTATTGCATCGATAATCGCGGAACGGGTGCAAGAGGCGTTGCATTCAAAAAAATCACGTATCAAAACTTGGGTAAAATTGAAGTAGAAGATCAAATCTTTGCGGCCAAGTATCTAGGTGGCTTGCCACATGTAGATGCATCACGCATTGGTATTTGGGGTTGGAGTTATGGCGGATTCATGTCCGCCAACTGCCTCATGCAGGGAGCTTCGGTATTCAAGGCTGCCATTTCAGTGGCTCCGGTGACGAATTGGCGCTTTTATGACTCGATATATACGGAACGTTACCAACGGACTCCACAGGAAAATCCACATGGATATGACGACAATTCGCCCGTAAATCATGTGGATAAATTAAAGGGTAACTTACTACTTGTACATGGAACTGGAGATGACAATGTTCATTTCCAAAACTCAGTCGCTTTAGAGGAAGCCTTGATCAAGGCAAATAAGCAGTTCCAAAGCTTCTATTACCCGAACCGGAATCATGGAATATATGGTGGAAATACGCGCTTACATTTATATCAAATGATGACCGACTTTTTAGAAAAGAATTTATAGTCGGCTTAAACGATCATACATGTCCGCATGTAGTCGGTACACCAACATCCGTTGGTCTTTTTCATCTGTTTGAATATCCAGCACCTCTTTCCCTGGAAATATCAGACCGATAGCTTTAGTGAAATTATTGAAAAGAGTAGCCCGAAATTGCCGTTGTGATTCCGGTGAGCTTTTATGTTTACCAAAAAACGCAACAATCTGGTGTCCGGTGACATATCCTTGTCGGTAATTTAAGAGCATAAAGTCTAAGAACTGTTTTTCATTTTCCCCTAAAAGCACCTGCATTTGTTGTTTTTTTCGACGATTACGCAGTGCAATAATTACTGAGACTGTGAAGATAAATACAATTAATCCAGCAAAAATGGCTCCAACTTTCCAAAACTCATTGACCCAAGTATCTTGTGTGATGAGGCCTAAGTAATCACTATCCTTTAAAATTTGAGCTATGGGCAATTTTGCATAACCTGCTGTTTTATAGGGATAACTGGTAGGTGCATTAGTAAATACGAGTGTATCTCCTGTTAAATGAGTTAAACGCTCCAAGCTTTCATCTGAATGTCCGTCACGGATATGAATACGATCAGGGTTTTTCCAGCGATACACTTTGTATCCATCGACCATATCAATAATGAAAATAGAATCCCAATTATAGGTATGTTGGACTAAATCCACCATGACCATGTAGCGCCCGTTGAAGAGGTAATTCCGACTATAATCATTGGCAAAAAAATCCTTAATCACAGGCAAATTTACTTCTCCTACAATCTTGAATTCTCGATTATCAAAATTAAATTCATAGATATTCCAATCAAACTCAGTCGTATTGTGCAACTCCGTATCGTTTAACTTGCTATTGGCCATCGTGATAAATCGATCTTTTGTTGGGCAATAACCTGACGGACTAAACGTAATTGACTTGGGGATATCTCCTTCCGCTTGAATACTATTCCATTCTCCGCCTTTAAAATTATATTCGCTTAGGATATTTGTTGATTGCCAAAAACCATATCCACCAAACGTATAGATTTTACCTTTTCGCATAAATTGATAGGACTTACAATTCGCGCCACGGAAAAAAGTATGATCAATGCGTTGAAATTCCCACGTAGTTTTATCAATACGATACACCTGCCCGGTACAATGAATGGTCAAATAGAATTGATTTGTGTTCGGAATAGGATACTCGTTCACCCCACGATCTGTGGAAAGAAAATCGGAAATAATAACATTTTTAAATTGAGCCTTGCGTACAAATTGCCAATTTATGCCATCGGTACAGCGATATATTTCTTGTGATTCAAAGTCCAAACGCAAAAAACTAGACGTATTTACTTCTTTCCATTTAATATATTGAGCTTGAATAGGGGCACTGAATAGGCAAGCCAACAAGAAAAAAAATAGCCCGAAACGCCGCATAGAATGGTTTTAAAAAACCAAAAATGCAATTTTTTAATTTAAAAATTAAAAAATTCTTAGGTACAGGTCGAGAATTTATGCCAAATTTTTCAACAAAAATGGCTAATTTTGGAACTTGTAAAATACCCAAAGACACATGACGTTACACCGCGAAGGAAAATCACTCTTAATCAGTTCATTGCTAATTGTCTTAACAATCAATGGTCTGGTTGCTTATTTCTTTCCTGAAAATGTGTACCTACGTGAAGCAATCGTTGTCATTACGTCACTCTTTTATTTAATCATTCTTCAGTTTTTCCGTGTACCTGCACGGCATACGGAAATCAATCCCAATCACATCATTGCGCCTGCTGATGGAAAAGTGGTCGTGATTGAAGAAGTAGAGGAACCTGAATATTTTAAAGGAAAACGTAAGCAAGTTTCGATCTTTATGTCACCATTGAACGTGCACGTAAATTTTAATCCAATCTCCGGAATTGTATCGTATTTCAAATATCACCCAGGTAAGTATTTAGTAGCTTGGCACCCAAAATCAAGTACGGAAAACGAACGTACTACATGTGTAGTCAAGCATGAAAATGGTACCGAAATCTTATTCCGCCAAATAGCCGGTGCGCTAGCGAAACGAATTTGCTGGTACGTCAAAGAAGGTGATGCAGTGACCCAAGGACAAGAATTCGGCTTTATTAAATTTGGTAGTCGGATCGATATTTACCTCCCGCTAGACGCAGAAATCTGTGTGAACATTGGAGATAAGCCTGTGGGCAGCGAAACGATTATCGCCAAGCTTCGCTAATTAATCCAAGTATTTTCTCGAGGCCTTGTTGGTCTACCTCTGAAAAATCGTTGAGTCTATCTGAGTCAACGTCCAATACCATGGTAACGGCTCCTGCCTGATTTTTAACGGGCAAAACGATCTCTGATTTGGATGCGGATGCACAGGCGATATGCCCAGGAAAGGCATCTACGTCAGGAACGATAATCGTTTCTGCCGTTGTATACGCGTGGCCGCAAACCCCTTTATGAAATGGAATTCGCGTACAGGCAACGGGACCTTGAAAGGGTCCGAGGACTAGTTCGCCGTTTTTGACTAAATAAAAACCGACCCAAAAGAAGCCAAAAACCTCCTTTAAACCAGCGGCGATATTGGCCAAATTAGCCGTCAAATCTGTTTCATCTTGAACTAAACTTGCGATTTGAGGATATAGTGCGGCGTATTTTTCTGCCCGACTACCCGAAGGTATATGTAAATCTTCCGCCATCTTAAAAATGTCTACTGATATAGGATTCGTTTGCAGGGCAAAGCCATTCATTCCGATAAGCGGCGACTTGCTCAGTTAAAGGTCGCAGAATGGTATCTGTTGGGCCGATACTTCCCCCTTGTACCTGAGATTTTATCTGACCGATAGGAATTAGTTCTAAGGTTTCTCCCCGAAGAACCGCTAAATCCCGATTAAAGAAATCAATATGTAATTCAGCCGCAAGCTCTTTAAACCAGCGTGTCGAAGCATCGATTGAACATCCAGAGGCCTGATTAACAGACTCATTGACAGCGACAACTACCACTTGATTAAACCGAATTTCGAAGGATGCTTGCAGCGGAGCTCCGTGCGCTTCCCAGCCTTTTGTGCCTTGCTCTAGCGTTTGACGAATGCGATCAGATTCGTTGGACGAAAGTGGCCGATTTGCTTGGTAGATCCAAACCCGTGCATGGTCTGGCATTTGTTCAAAAGGTATATACATGGTTATTGGATACTTTGTTGGACGAGTTCAGCTAAATCCACCAACTGAATTTCGTGGTCTTTGCCGGTCTTGTTCAGTCCGTCTTGCAACATGACCATACAAAAAGGGCATGCCAAAGCTACTTTTTTTACCCCGGATTCGATAATTTCTTCGGTCCGTTTTACCTGAACATCTTGTCCGCCTGGCTCGGGTTCTTTGAAAACTTGGGCACCGCCGGCACCGCAGCAGAGGCCTTTGGTCCGACAACTCTTTAGTTCTTTTAGGTCTTTATTTAGACCTGCAATGATGGCGCGAGGCGCTTCCACAATACCATTTCCTCGACTTAAATAGCAAGAATCATGGTAGGCAATCGTCTCCGCATGTTCGTTGACTTGAATTTTTCCAGATGCCAAAAGCTCTGCTAATAATTGGCTATGGTGAATTACATCGTACGTACCTCCTAAACTGGGGTATTCATTTTTCAGTGTATTGAAACAATGGGGGCATGAAGTCACGATATTTTTAACGCCGTACATATTAAGTACTTCAATATTTTGCATGGCCTGCATTTGAAACAGAAATTCGTTTCCGGCTCTACGCGCGGGGTCACCGGTGCATGATTCTTCAGTCCCAAGTACCGCAAAACTTAGTTCGGCTTTGGTCAAAATTTCACACATGGCCCGTGTTACTTTTTTGTGGCGGTCATCAAAAGAACCTGCACAACCCACCCAAAAAAGGTATTCTGGACTTTCGCCCCGAGCGGCCCATTCGGCCATTGTCGTTATTTGAAGTTCCATTATTTTTTCTTTTGTAATGCACGCATTTGCTCCACGGTTAATCGGCTACCATCATCGCTCCACCCGGGAGGGCCAAAAAGATAGCCAAATACTTGCTTGATGCTTTTGGCATGCATCAGGTCCTTACCGATTTGCACCCATTCATAGAAGGCAATCTTCGCCGGATTATAGCTTTCAATCTGTTTGGTCAAACCGTAATTTGGACGTGCTTCTTCAGCTTTAAATGATCCAAAAATACGATCCCAAATAATCAACACACCGGCATAATTCGTATCTAAATAATCTAAATCCGTACCATGATGCACGCGGTGATGCGATGGAGTATTGAAGAATTGCTCAAACCAATTTGGCATTTTTTGAATAAACTCGGTATGAATCCAATATTGGTATAGCAGGCTGGTTTGTTGGAAAAAGAATACGATAAACGGATGCACCCCCACCAGTGGTAGCCAGGCCCAAAAAATAAATCCGCCGGTTATACTACCTGTCCATGTTTGGCGCAGTGCTGCCGCTAAATTGTATTTAGGGGACGAATGGTGTACCATGTGCGAAGCCCAGTAAAAGCGAATTTCATGTGAAATGCGGTGTACCCAATAATAGGTAAAATCCTCTCCTAAAAAGGCGAAAACCCATACTGGCCACCAGTTAAATTGAAAATCTGCTATGCGCCAGTGTTCATACACATAGAAATAAGTGACAAACGCGAGGCCTTTAGTAATGGTACCCACAGCCAAATTTCCGAGACCTAATCCGATGGAAGTTAGGGAGTCTTTGGCCTCAATAAAATCACGATGTTGCTTGTAGGCAACCCAAGATTCAAACAAAACCGTGATGAGAAAAAACGGTACTGCGTATAGAATTAATTGCGGTGTCATAGTTGCTTGATGAAATCTACGGATGCTTTTATAGGCAAATCAACCCGCTTACCCAGAATATCAGAGGTAATTACGTGGTAACCGGAAAGCGGAAATGATTGTTCTTTTTTGATTTTGCTCCCTAATTTAGGGAACATATCACGCATGGCTTGTACGGAAACAACATTATCTTGATGTTCTTCATCTTGATAATAGTAAGCTAAATATACCGGCACTTTCACTTGGCCAAAAACCTCATCCGTCATTTCATGCGTCAAGAAATTTTGGATCGCAACAATACCTTCCAAGCGGTAATGCAAACTCCAAAAACTCGTATGGCCCGAACTCACGGAAGGAATATCTCGGAAGTCGCTGCGCATCACGGCACGTGCAAGTTGTAAACCCCAAGGATTGTCAACCAGCGGTGCAGTCGGATCTTTGATCGCAATACATGGACCATAGAGCATAAGTGCCTTAATTTCGGGATGACGGGTAGCTAAAACCAGAGACATCGCTCCTCCGAATGACGTTCCCAATACGACAACTTCATCTCCTAATTTCTTCGCAATGGCATAATAATTTTCGACACTTTGGTAGAATTTATCTGCTGTGGCTTTGGCCATTGTGGAGTCGGTTGGGAATTCCCCATGGTCTTCCACGCGGGCAAGCACTAGATTTGCCCCAAAAGCTTTCGCAACTTCTTTATGCAAGGGGTTCCCTTCCATAGGCGACGCCGAAAATCCGTGCACATAAAGGAAAACCTTTTTTGTTTTTTGTGGATTTGCAGAATCAGCCCAAATAATTTGTCCCTGATTATCTGGCTTCAAATTACGATTTGTGGCTTCTTTGGCATGTAGGTAGTTGGCAATTTCTCGTGGTTCATTAGGGATGTCGGTCCAACTAGGCCCTTTGATTTCTGGGGCGTCTGGATGTGGTCCAAGGAAGTATAAGGCGGTTAGGCCAACGAGTACTAGTAGTAATTTTTTCATGATTTAG
>CAIUGL010000142.1 GCA_903898715.1 uncultured Cytophagaceae bacterium | reverse complement strand
TGCCTTACTCGTGGGAGCTGGAACATCTGCTGTCACAGCTATTAGTCCAGGTACGGACGGGCAAATTTTAGTCTCGCGTTCGGGAGTCTGGGGGGCGGAAAATGCATCACCGGCGGTAACGCTTGGAAATGTAAATGGCATTTCGACGGCTAAAGCACTAACAATAACCGCAGGTGGCGAAATAAGTCTTAGTCCAGCAGATGGCACAAATCCTGGAATTATGACGACCGGAGCACAAACGCTTGCGGGGGCCAAAACCTTTGCGAGTGTCATTACGAGTGGAAACATGTCGGTTGGTGGCAATCTAGAACTTACAGGCTCTCAAACAAATAGTGCATTAACCGCATCCAGAGTAGTCTTTACGGATGCTTCAAAAATACTTACATCTTCGGGAACTGTCGGTGTGGGCCAAGGAGGAACTGGAGCTTCTACACTAACAAGCGCTGCCTTGCTCGTGGGAGCTGGAACATCTGCTGTCACAGCTATTAGTCCAGGTACGGACGGGCAAATTTTAGTCTCGCGTTCGGGAGTCTGGGGGGCGGAAAATGCATCACCGGCGGTAACGCTTGGAAATGTAAATGGCAGTTCGACAGCCAAGGGATTAACAATTACTGCCGGTGGCGAAATAAGTCTTAGTCCGGCAGATGGAACGAACGCGGGAATTATGACAACGGGAACACAAACGCTAGCAGGCGCTAAAACCTTTTCTAGTTTAGCCACAAGTGGAAACATGTCGGTTGGTGGCAATCTAGAACTTACAGGCTCTCAAACAAATAGTGCATTAACCGCTTCCAGAGTAGTCTTTACGGATGCTTCAAAAATACTTACATCTTCGGGAACTGTCGGTGTGGGCCAAGGAGGAACGGGTGCTACCACCCTAACGAGTGGGGCACTGCTCGTTGGCAATGGAACTGCCGCAATCACCAGCCTGGCTCCAAGTACATCTGGTTATATTCTTAAAGTGGTAGGATCCACCTGGACGGTTTCGGCGCCAGAAATAGACGTAAATGATCAATTTGCTGCATCAGTAGGTCAACTAACCTTTACCTTAACCCAAACACCAGCGGCCAATTCCAAAGTACGTATGTTCATCAATGGCGTACGCACGGACAAGACAGCATATACACTGTCAACGAATGTAATTACGTACATTCCTGCCAATAATAGCAGTTTCACTTTGGTTGCTGGCGACCGTATCCAATTCGATTATGCCTATTAAAATACTCATTTTATTGATTTTTGGGTCCCAAATGATATTTGGCCAGGCAGTTACCCTAGAAGGAAAAATCACAAATTCACGAAGTGAATTTGTCAACAAAGCAGGTAAGCGCTTTACGCTTGATGGCGTGTTACCTTCTGGCAAAATAGATGCGCTACCTCCCTGCACGAATCTGCGAGTTGTCCATGTGGCAGGAACGGGAAGAGTCGCACCAGTAGACAAAACGATCACCTATGAACTCGCCTATTCGAGTATTACGGGTACAAATAAATGTTGGCTTCTTCAAAATCTTGGCTCCTCAAATCAACCAGTTAGTGCTACGGACAATTCTGAAAATGCGGCTGGCTGGTATTGGCAATTTGGCAGTAAACAAGGGTATCGATTTACAACAACACGTACACCTACGTCAACACCAACCGTATGGGCTGGCCGACTGGTATCAAATGTGGATTGGCCTGCTTCTCAAGATCCCTGCACCATCGAATTGGGTACCGGCTGGCGTTTGCCAACTTATCAAGAATGGAGAACAATCTCCATCAATTATAACTATGAAGCCCAAGTATTTGCTTCTGATATCAAATTACATAATGCGGGTTGGCTTCAACAAACAGACGGCTCCATTCAAGAACGAGGATTAACCACACATTACTGGAGTAAAGACAGCGATACCGATGTAAATGCGAGAGGCTTTGTCATCCCAACAGCAGGTGGTGTATCTACTACGTCAACGAATAATAAAGACGCCGGATTTAGCGTTCGTTGCATTCGCGACTAATATCATTTTTTCTATTGAATGAAAAGTTTAATTTAGCAAGATGAAATCAAACATGAAACTCATTTTTGCTGGACTATGGCTTCTTCTGTCCTGTTCCAAAAAAGAAGAAAGTATTTCACCTAGCACAGGTAATATCACTGAATCCGTTTACGCATCTGGGACCATTAAATCAGCCAATCAATATCAGGCTTTTGTTTCTGTCAGTGGCATCATTGAAGAGATTTATGTGCAAGAAGGGCAAGCCGTTGAGGTAGGCACACCCTTATTGCGCGTGTCAAATGAGACGCAAAAGTTCAATTTAGATAACGCTAAATTGGCCGCCAACTACAATGATCAGGCCAATAACCAAGGAAAACTAGTTGAAGCAGAAGCCATCGTTCAAACCTCGAAAGCAAAACTGAAATTAGATTCCAGTTTATTTACGCGCCAAAAAGCCCTCTGGGCACAGCAAGTTGGCACCCGCATCGCCTACGAACAAGCTGAATTAAACTACCAAAGTTCGAAGGCTAATTTTGTTTCGGCCCAACAGCGCTTGACTGATTTGCGCCGACAAATCAATTTTAGTTCAGCACAGACAAAGAAAAACGTACAGATTTCAGCGAGACAATCCGAAGATTTTATATTAAAAAGTCAAGTGAAAGGGACCGTTTTCAACTTACTAAAAGAGAAAGGAGAACTCGTAAGCCCACAAACACCAATTGCCGTTTTAGGAAATACACAGAACTACATACTCGAACTGCAAGTAGATGAGAATGACATCTTCCATGTACAATTAGGTCAAAAAGTTGCGCTCACCTTTGACGCCTATAAAAACCAAGTTTTTGAAGCAAAAGTGACTAAAATTGCTTCCATCATGAACGAGCGCAATAAAACTTTTCTCGTAGAAGCGAGCTTCACAAAAGCACCTGAAAAACTGTATCCAAATGTCACGTTTGAAGCGAACATCATACTCCGAACGAAACAGAAAGCTCTAATTCTACCGCGCAACTACTTGAAAAATGATTCCCTAGTTACCCTAGCAGATGGGACCATACGTACTGTTAAACTGGGACTAACCGATTTCCAAAAAGCAGAAATTCTAAGCGGACTAAGTTCCAAAGACCAAGTAATTAAGCCCCAGTAATGAACTTAAAATTAATTGTTCAAGTATCGATTTCATTACTGCTCGCCCGCTGGAAACAAACACTGATCGCCGCGGTAGGTGTGACGTTCTCCATTGCGATGTTTGTCACGTTGCTTGGATTCATGAATGGTTTGAATGATTTACTGGACGGTTTAATCATGAACCGAACCGCGCACATTCGGCTATACCATGACATCAATGTATCCAAAAACCAGCCAATCGACTTAATGATGCCCCATACGGCCAACTTTGTTAATTCAATAAAGCCTAAAAACCAACGGCTCGAATTGTACAATAGCGCGCAAATTATGCATGCCATCAAGCAAGATGAGCGCGTTTTAGGCGTTGCCCCAAAAATTAATGCACAAGTATTTTACAACGTGGGGACCATTGACCTAACCGGAGTCATCAATGGCATCGATCCCGATGAAGAAAATCGGCTATTCATGTTCAGTGATTATGTCACTCGTGGCAACTACTTGGACCTAAAAAACATACCCAATAGCATCATTTTGGGCAAAGGCGTAGCAGATAAAATGGCCGCGAACATCGGCGACGTCGTTCAAGTAACAACCAGTAAAGGCGAACGCTTGCAACTCAAGGTCGTCGGCTACTTCCAATCAGGCCTACAAGATTTAGACAAAGTGCAAAGCTATTGTTCGATTAGCACCACACAAAAACTATTGGGTGTTTCAAACAATTATATCACCGACGTTCAAGTAAAGTTAAAGGACATCTTGCAAGCACCAGCCATGGCGAAAGAGTATCAACGCTATTACGAGACAGACGCCATTGATATCCAACAAGCAAACTCACAATTTGAAACGGGAAGTTCAGTCCGTAGTATTATCTCCTATGCAGTGGGCGTCACCTTATTGATCGTCGCGGGATTTGGTATTTACAATATCCTGAACATGATGATTTATGAAAAAATGGATTCAATTGCCATCATGAAGGCCATTGGTTTTTCAGGAAAAGATGTGAACCTTATCTTCATCTTCATTGCGTTAAGTATTGGTATTTTTGGCGGAATCTTAGGTTTATTGGTGGGCTTTGGGATGTCCAATATCATCGATAACATCCCATTTAACACAGAATCCTTACCCACCATCAAAACTTATCCCATTAATTATAATCCAGCATTTTATATCATTGGGGGTATATTTTCCATTGTCACCACCTATTTTGCCGGCTATTTCCCCTCGCGTAAAGCCAGTAAGATCGACCCTGTCATCATCATTCGCGGAAAATAAGCATGGCACATATTCACAAAGAAGTTTTACGGGCTACCAACATCACCAAATACTTTCATGATCCCATGACGGTGAAGGTGTTAGACAACATCAACTTCAGTTTGAATCAAAGTGAATTCGTTTCGGTAATCGGTAAATCTGGATGTGGAAAGTCGACGCTTTTGTATATCCTTTCGACGATGGACACCGACTATGAAGGCGAATTGTTCATCGACAACGTAGCCATGACGAATAAATCCGAAAAGGAGTTAGCGCGTGTTCGCAATGAAAAAATCGGATTTGTATTTCAGTTTCACTACTTACTGAATGAATTCAATGTCCTCAAAAACGTGATGTTACCCGGCCTTAAACTAGGAAAATACAGTGAATCCGAGGTAGAGCACCGAGCCTATGAAAAGTTGAAGGTGTTAGGTATTTCAAACGAGGCGCTCAAAATGCCCAACCAATTATCAGGTGGTCAAAAACAACGTGTTGCCATTGCTCGCGCGTTAATCAATGACCCGTTGTTGATTATGGGTGACGAACCTACTGGAAATTTGGATAAGAAAAATAGTGAAATCGTATTCAAAACCTTTGAGGAATTAGCTCAAGAATTCGACCAAACCCTTTTAATTGTGACTCACGACAATGAATTTGCCAATAAAACATCACGCATCATTGAAATGCAGGATGGCAAAATTATCAACCAATAATTATTCCTTTACGATACTAGCCACAAAAGGCTTACCCATCGTTTGCACTACGTGCAAGACATATTTTGCGGGACGAAAATTCTGAAAATCAGTTAGATTAATCTCGGTAATTCCTTCAGCATACGTGGCTTCCCACATAACACTTCCGACAATATCGTAGATGACCAAATAGGTTTTTGAGGTACTTTTCTCAGAGAATTGAATGCGTAACTTATCCACAAATGGATTAGGAAAAACAGTATATGAAATCGGATTTTCAACGGCTGTTTGTACCTTCAACCCTGATTTTTGAATACTTCGTGCAAGTAAATTTGGCTGTTTAAACCCTTGGCGGATCGTGATGCCCGACTTGACCGTTGTCCCCGTCACGACACTTGACTGACCAATCACGTGGGAATAATACCGGCCGTTTACCAACTTAGTTACTCCACCAGAGGAGATGGTTGAATTTTGAGACCAAGCTAGTTGGCCTACCAAAACAAACACAAATGATAATAATAGTTTCATATTTAGAACCAATAGGCGCGAAAGGTACGAAAAATCCTTAGCCTGCAAGGTATTTCATCCCAGGGATTTTGCGCAAAACCCAAACTATCGCGCCAGAAATCAATAAACAGGTAAAGGCTGTCAGGGGAATCCCAATACTTGGGTGCCACATCGCCCCGTAAATCTTGAATTTAACCAAGTAAAATAGTACAATGATGTGAATTAAATAGATGCCATAACTGTACGAACTGATCCAATCTCGAAAGCCAGCTGTACCTGGAATTGTTCCCTCATAGGACTTAAATAGCATAAACAAGCCGGCCGTCGATATGACCACACTCGGCGAAAAATTGGCATATAACAATCCATAAAACTTTCCATCTTCGAGCGATTGCACATACGTTCCTTGCATGGTCCAAAGCGTACCAATCAAAAACAAAGACCAAGCCAATATTCGAGAAAATGAATGTTTAGCTAAGTAAAAACCCAGAACTAAATAACCTAAATAACCTGTAAAATAAGGCAATTTGACCGGGAGGCTCAATCCAGGAAAATGTGGATTGTCGAACAAAATAGTCACCAGCCACATACCTAGAAAGAATTGTACATGACTTTCACGCGCCTGACGTACCCAAACACCGATAATGGGTATAAACAGGTATACACCCACAATCATGTAGATGTACCAAAAATGGTACGATGCTCCGTCAAAAAATTGATTAAAAATCCACGTTAAACTTTGCGGTCGGCCACTCTGACGGACTTGCCAATTGAACACCGTGAAAATGGTATTGTAAAAAAGAAAAGGAACGATAATACGCAGAAAGCTCTTCTTAAAAAATGAGCCTATCTCCTCCTCTCTGGGTAATAATAATGCTCCGGAGAGCATCACAAAAATAGGTACGGCATACCGGAAACCCCCATTGTATAGGTTGGCAAACCACCAAGCAGAATCTGGTATTTTCCCAAAGTTCAATAAGACATTTGCGGCCGAATGGATCAGCAATACCGCAAGGGTTGCTGTGACACGCAGATTATCTAGATATTGAACTTTGGGAATGGCCATCAATAGAATGGTTGTTTATAGAAACGTTTTTTAGTTGCCGCATAAATCGCATTAGCGATTGAACCACCTGTAGGCGGCAATGCCGGCTCTCCCAATCCCGTTGGGCTTATGCCATTATCCACAAAATACGCATCAATTTTCGGAATTTCATTTCCTCGAATCATACGATACGCATTGAAGTTGGTTGGACTCGTCACACCCGCCTGAAAATTTAATTTAGCAAACATCGCATGGCCCATGCCATCGATGATCGCACCTTTGACTTGGTTCTCCGAACCACTTAAATTAATAACCTCGCCACAATCCGTCACAGCAGTTACGTGCGTCACTTGTGGTTTTCCATTTTTCACTTGTACCTCTGCCACTTGTGCCACATAGGAGAAATGCGAATAATACACACTGAATCCTTGGTGCACCCCTGGTTTTTTCTTCCATTGAGACTTCTCAGCTACCTGCTTGATCACCTCTGCAAAGCGGTCAGCCTCATAGGTAATTTTACCCACTGGATTTGATTTGACACGAGCTAATAAATCCAAGCGCATTTGAATCGGATCTTTTCCAGCTGCTTCAGCTACTTCATCCAAAAATGCCTGCTCCGCAAATCCTAAGAAATTGGTAATTGGTGCACGCCATGGACCCGTAGTTACGGCAGATTTTTGATCTACGGATTCGATTAACACATGGTCAATTGCCCCTACGGGGAAGTTGTCCTGACGGGTTGAATTACCTGCATTCAAACCTACTCCACGTAGATAAAACGAAGTTATATTTCCTTTGGCATCGATACCTGCTTTGAAATGGTAGCGAACAGCTGGTCGGTAAATTCCACCCCCCATATCATCTTCACGTGTCCACATAACCAAGACTGGCTTTTTAATGATGCTCGATAGTTCAGCAGCTTCTAAGGCAAAGTCATTATTTAAGCGCCGACCGAAACCACCGCCCATTTTGGTTAACTCCACTTGAACCGTATTTTCAGGAACACCTAATAACGTGGCAACTGCTTTTTGAGCAGGCTGCGGTACCTGCGTAGGACCCGCTAATAAAACTGAACCCGGCTTAACATCCGCAAAAAAGTTCATTGGCTCCATCGGGCTATGCGCAATAAATGGACACTCATACGTTGCCTCAATGACTTTGGCAGCTTCCGAAATGGCCTTCGCAAAATCCCCATCTTTCCGTTGGACCGTTGCCTTATCCGACTTCATCCCCGCATCAAACCACGCTTGATGCGTATCATTTCCCTCCAAAGGCGTATCCGAACCATACGAACATGTCAAATTCTGACGCGCCTGCATGATTTCATAGGTACTTGTACCCACGATAGCCACCTTATTTTTAAAGGAAACAACGTCAATAATGCCAGGCATTTTCTTCACATCTTCCGCAGAGAAAGATTTCAATGTGGCACCAAAAGGCGGACGGACGATCTGTGCAAAAACCATTCCTGGCTTCCGAACATCAATGCCAAAAACTGGTTTACCCGTAACAATATCTTTATTATCCACGCCACGAACCCGCGTACCAATGATCTTATAATCTTTGCGGTCTTTGAACGTAACGGTAGCAGGAACGGGCAACTTAGCCGCTTCCGCCGCTAGCGAACCATACGAGGCTTTCTGACCTGAAGGGCCTAGCACAAATCCTTTGGCTGTCTTGCAAACACTTGCATCTACTTTCCATTGATTTGCAGCTGCTTGCACCATCATTTGGCGTACACTAGCACCCGCTTTGCGTAAACGCTCCCATGAATGTTTTAAGGCCCCAGAACCACCAGTCAGCTGGCGTTCAAAATTCTGTGTATCTAAATTTGCCTGTAAGACTTCTACTTGCTTCCAATCCACATCTAATTCCTCAGCCACAACCACAGGAAAAGCCGTTTTAATCCCTTGTCCAATTTCTGGATTTGGTGAGTATAAGCGAATTTTCCCCAGCGCATCTATGCTCAAAAAAGCATTAAATCGACCTGGCTCTGAAGCTATTGCCATCCCAGCTCCCTTGGATTCAAACCAATCAAATCCGAGGGTAAACACACTCGTAAAGAGTGCCGTTTGTTGGATAAAATTTCTACGTGTCGTTTTCATTTCTTGACTTTTTTAGAGGCTAATGCGACTGCTTCCTGGATGCGGTGGTAGGTGCCGCACCGACAA
Source organism: uncultured Cytophagaceae bacterium (assembly GCA_903898715.1). GTDB lineage: Bacteria > Bacteroidota > Bacteroidia > Cytophagales > Spirosomataceae > Aquirufa > Aquirufa avitistagni. The sequence continues at coordinate 72,186 of CAIUGL010000142.1, read as the reverse complement.
ATATTTCCGGCCATGCCGTCAACAATTTCTTGTTTCGAAGGGTGTGGATTTTTCTTCAATAAAGCGGCTGCCGTCATGATTTGACCCGCTTGGCAATAGCCACATTGCGCCACATCTAGTTCGTCCCAAGCTTCTTGAATCGGGTGTTTTCCCGCAGGATCTAATCCTTCGATGGTGGTGATTTGAGCGTTGCCAACGGCCGAAATTGGTAATACGCAAGAGCGCATGGGCTCTCCATTTACCCAAACCGTACAAGCACCGCATTGCGCGATACCGCAACCAAACTTTGTTCCTAAAAGCCCCACATGATCACGCAAAGCCCACAAAAGCGGGGTATTGGAATCAATATCCAAGCTTACTTTTTTTCGATTAATCGTCAATGTGATTGCCATGACTTATTTTTTCTTTTTAATGATTTCTTTAATTCGAATGTTCCGAAATTTCAACGGAGACCCATGACCTAAAAACCCAATATGGCCTGTTTTGTTTAACAAACCTGGATGTTCTTTGTGATCAGGCGTTCCATCTTTAATGGCCTGAACAATGTCGCCATCGGTAATAACTTCTCCATTTAGAATAACCTTAATACGATTTCCTTCTGCAATCACTTCCTGCTCATTCCACTCGCCTACCGGCTTCAAGAAACCTTGTTTAGCTGGAATGATTCCATAGACAGATCCATGGTATTGATAAGGTTGTAATTTGGCATAGATGGGAGACGTATTATCCAAAATCTGTAACTCCATCCCCACGTAGGCAGCGTCACCTTCTAATGGCGTACGGATACCTAAGCCGTTGTTTGCGCCAGGTGTCAACTGGAAATCAAACTTCATGTGGAAATCACCGTATTGTTTTTTGGTGTATAAATTTCCTTTGCCACCACGTTTCGGATCCACCACTAATTCGCCGTTGACCGGGTAATAATCCGTCGTATTTCCAGTCCAATTAAACAGCGATGAGCCATCGAAAAGTGGCTCAAAGCCAACTTCCTCAGGTGTATAAACAGGCTGTGGAGTCAATTCCTTCACGTAAATATTTCTGTACACAATGTGATTTCCGTGCGCTTGTAATTCAATCGCATCCTTGATGAAAATAGGGATTTTACGATCCCAGTAGTTTTCCAAAATCACATTGTCAACGACTAATTCACCATTCAAGAAAACAGATACGCGTTCTCCACGCATGATCACGCGAAACGTGTTCCATTCGCCAACAGGATTGTCGGCCACTTTTAATGGATTCTTCGGATTAATTTGATTGTTATATAAACCTCCTGAACCCACTTGTGCTCCCACACGCGTTAATGCCGTATCCCAAATCTGAACTTGCGGAGAACCACGGAGGTAAAGTCCCGCATCGCCTTCTTTCTCAATTTTCCAATCAATCGTTAATTCAAAATCTTGGTAATCTTTAACCGAACACAAATTGTCGCCATGACCCGTGAAGTGTAACTCCTCCCCTTGCGCCATCCAACCTTTGCGCATAATCGAATCCGCCTTGATTTGCTTCATGGCCAACGTATCCGCAGAAGTCTTACGGCGTTTGACAGGATTATCTACTAAACCTTTCCAACCACGTAAATCGGTGCTATTGTACATCGTATAAAAACCACGACCAGGATTGCTTTTCATCACTTGATCACGCATCGCGGCATCCGAAATTTGCCACTGGTTTTCAAGTGTCCACTCCTTAGTCATTTGACCTTGAAATGCAGGATTTGCCACATAAAGTGCGGCCAACCCATCTACGATAATTTGCTTAACATTCGGTTCTTTCAATCCCAAATACAACGTCCGTATGGCAGCTAATGAATTACATTTCGCTAATCCCTTATAGATCTGCTCCCGTGTATCCAAGTTTTGGGTTAAATCCAGCGCATTGCGGTAACGTAAAACTTGTTGGTCTACATTCGCAAATGCACGACCATTTATGCGCACAAATGCTTTCAACGCTTCTTCATCTTTCTTTCCCAAAGCATACAACCAGTCCAAATTGGCAACTTCCTGAACGAAAGGCACCCAATTATTTTTGTGTGGAGATGCTAAGGCAAAGGCTGTAATTTTACTGTTGCGTGAACCATCCTGCTTGATTAATTGCGTCATGCAATTTTGAAGGGCCTTGATTTCATTCGGCAACTGGGCAATGGATAATTTCTCAGCAATCAGATCAAAATCATTCAATTCAACCCAAAAAGTCAATGCCTCAAATCCAGCCGCACGTTGCGGATGATTCGATTGCACGGCCCGCCAAACAAACGTTTTTACCTCTGGCCACTGGCGATCACTTCCGTAGGTCAATAACACCGTTTTTTGTGCAGTTGACGCCTGCTCGTAGGCACCAAGCTTAGCTTTTAAGAATTCATTGGCCGCTAGCGTGGTCGTCAAGTCGGCAATTTTTTGCGCATCAACCTGATTCGACTTTAACATATCCCAAACAGCAGGAAGTCCTTTTGCCCCTTGTACTTGCAATTGGGAAATAATCTGTTCCGTTTTGAAATTCGAATTTTGAATAAGAGGCAAGGCCCAAGCGGCTTTGTATGTACCCACCGCACGAACAAATGCTCTTTGATGCGCGGCATCCCAGGTTTTAATGCTGATGTTTGTACGCGGCTTAGCTAATAATTGCTTTAAAATAAATGCGGTAACCTGTGGTTTCGCCGTTGGATATTTGCCAACTAAAATGCTTTCATCTTGCTTGGCAATCAATCCAATCAGTTCGCATTGCGTCGCTTCGGGAAGGTCATCTCGAAGAAATGCTTTTAATTCAGCCGGATTTTTTGCGTTGGCTAATATGAAAGCTTCTGTCGCCTGCGTAGGTTCGTACATGCCTTTGCTGGCATATGCTGCCGCTTTTAAGGCAGGTGTAGCTCCTTGGGTTCGAAAATTAAGTTGCTGCTCGCGGGAGGATTGCGCGAAGGTTTGCCAACTAACCAATACTAATAGTAAATATTTCATGTCGTTTAGAGGATATAAGGTGCGCGCATCGGTTGATTGATGAGACTATTTGCTTCAGGATCGCCGATAAATTCTTGTTTCACGGAGTCAAATTTAAGATTGCGGTGCAAGCGCATGGCAATCAAACCCATATTGATGAGTGTACACGACCGGTGGCCATTCTCCTCATTCAAGGCAAATTGCGTTCTGTTTTTCACCGAATCAACGAAATCAATTTGTTGGGCCGGAGGCTCTGGAAACTCAGCTAATTTGCGTTCCAAATCTGGGATGTCTGACTTGAAATTGCGGTATAATTTTCCTTTGGGCCCTTCGATGTAGGCTACTTTTTCATCTTTTGCCTCGCCGTCAAGAACGATTTGGCATCCATCTGCATAGGTATAGGTAATGCGATTAAAGATTCCCACGGCGTCTTTATCTTGCACGGGGGCGTCTACCTCAACATATACTGGACTTTCGTTGTCTTTACCCAACATATACTGAATAGGGTCCATGTAGTGCTGACCCATATCACCTAGCGCGCCACCATCATAATCCCAGTAACCCCGGAAAGTTTGGTGGGTACGATGCACGTTATATGGTTTGTAAGGCGCAGGTCCGAGCCAAGCGTCGTAGTCTAATTCAGGAGGAACGGGTTGTGGCGTCAAATCTGTTTTGCCCACCCAGTAGAATTTCCAGTCGAAACCGGTGTGTTTACTTACGGTAAATTTCAGTGGCCAACCGAGTAGTCCAGAATCGACTAGTTTTTTCATCGGTTTCACCGGGCAATTCAAGCCGTAAAAATTACTTTCAAATCGGAACCAGGTGTTTAATCGGAAAATCCGACCATGCTGTTGGACAGCCTCTTTCAATCTTTGACCTTCTCCAATCGTCCGGGTCATTGGTTTTTCACACCAAACATCTTTACCTGCCCTGGCTGCATCTGCGGCCATGATACCGTGCCAATGCGGCGGGGTAGCCACGTGGACAATGTCCACCTCGGGCAGTTGGATCATCTCACGGTAGTCGGAGAAAGCTTTCACGCCTTTCTCCACTTTATCTAGACCGAGTTGTAGGTTTTTCTTGTCGACGTCACATAAAGCAACGACGCGTGTGCCTGCGTATGGAATATGTCCGCGGCCCATACCGCCGGTTCCGATAATTGCTTTGGTGAGTTGGTCTGAAGGGGCCAGAAAGCCTTTTCCGAGCACGTGGCGTGGCACAATACTAAATGCCGCTAAGGAAAGGACGGATTGACCTAGGAATTTTCTTCTTGAAACTGACATAATTGAATAGGTTTTGCGATCCTAATATAGGAAAATTTTCCGATAGACACTGCCGGGGTCTACGACCTATTCAGCGATTAACTTCGGATCACAACGGTTAAACTGCGCGCGCCGTGCGCACCAATTACGAGCGATTGCTCAATGTCAGCGGTCTTCGATGGACCTGCAAGAAATAAACCAAATCCTGATTTTACTTTTCCAAGTTCCTCATACGCTGCGTGCATGTGTGGAACGATTTTTTTAACGTTGATCACTAAATGTTGGCAAATAAACGGCGCCACGCGATGCGGCATCGCTTCCTCTGTCAACCAAATTGCTCCATTTTCTGCGACCCCAAACTCCCCATCGATCTCCAACACTTCGATTTCTGCTAAACTCAAACCATCCAACGTTTTGTCGTAGCGCCTTCGGCCAGGGAATATTTCTTCTAACTCCGACGATGTAACGACGCGCGCACCCACGACAGCCAATGATGCTTGAAAATCAAAATCCTCCGACGCACCTTGAAAAGCACCCGGATGTTTAATCGGCTCAAGTGGCTCAATTTTCCCTAAAATTTGATCTCTTGCGCTCATCGTTTCTTATACCATTCTTGGAAACTTTCCTTAGGTGCCTCAGGCATTTCGCGTTGTTTGTACCAAGGATTTAAACTCGTGTTTAATAAAGCCGAAAAACGACGCAACAGCGACCCTCCAATTCGGTAAATCGCCGGATTTGCTAACGTGAAAGCCATTAATTTCATTCCAATCGTTTTTCCTGCAGGCGCTAATCCCGCCTCCATTAAGTCCTGACGCCAAAACCACAATTGCTCGTGGATATTAATCTTGACTGGACAAACATTCGAACATGAACCACACAAGGTCGACGCGAATGGTAAATCTGCATTCGCTTTTTTGTCAATATTTGGAGCCAAAATAGACCCAATAGGTCCAGCAACCGGTTGGTGATAACTATGTCCCCCACTCCTTCGGTACACCGGACACGTATTAAAACAAGCCGCGCAGCGGATACATTTTAAAGAGTTCTTGTATTTCGGATCAGCGAGCTGACGCGTCCGACCGTTATCCAATAACACGATATGCATCTCTTGTCCTTCGCGTGGTTTGTGAAAGTGCGATGAATAAGTCGTGATTAATTGACCCGTAGCGCTGCGTGCGAGCAAACGCAAAAACACGGCTAAATCTGCTCGCTTCGGGATAATCTTTTCGATTCCCGTGCAAGCGATATGGACTTTGGCTAAATGCGCACCCATGTCCGCATTCCCTTCATTCGTGCAAACCACAAATTCACCCGTTTCTGCTACCGCAAAATTCACGCCCGTAATCGCCACCTCAGACGCCAAAAAGTGCCCTCTGAGATGTTGGCGAGCCGCTTCGGTTAAGAATTGTGGATCTTTATTGCCTTTTGGCGTACCTAAATGTTGGTGAAAGGTTTCCCCCACATCCTCCTTCTTCAAGTGAATCGCGGGCAATACAATATGGCTAGGCGCTTCGTTTCTAAATTGAACGATGCGTTCGCCTAAATCGGTATCTACTACATCGATGCCTTTGGACGCCAAATAGTCATTCAGATGGCATTCTTCGGTCAACATAGATTTACTTTTGACAATCGTTTTGGATCCTTGCGCGGCGATGATACTATGCACAATCGCATTGTGTTCCGCGGCATCCGCTGCCCAATGGACCTTGATGCCGTTAGCTATCGCTTTGGCCTCAAAAGCTTGTAAATATTCACCTAGATTCGCTAGTGTATGATCTTTAATTTGCGAAGCATGTTCACGCATAGCCTCCCATTCAGGTAAAACCTTGGAAGCCTTATCGCGCTTGGCACGCACAAACCACAGCGTTTCATCATGCCAGTCGGTCCGCTCAGCGTCCGAAATAAATTTCTCCGAAGCCTCCGAGTGACTAAGCATGATTTAAAATTTCTACAATGTGTTTCACTTGAACCGTTGAGCCTTGTCGGCGCAATATCCCCTCCATGTGCATCAAACACGAGGTATCCGCCCCAACAATATATTCTACTGCATTCGCATCGTGTTCTTTGATGCGATCCTGACCCATTTTAACCGAAACGGCTTCTTCAGTCACACAGAAAGTTCCGCCGAATCCACAACATTCATCGGCACGTTCCGGCTTCGAAATTTGAATTCCATCCACCAGACTTAATAAATCTTCTAATTTTGAGAAGGGCTTTTCGTTGCGCTCCGACATGGAACTTAATCGCAAACCGCGCTGCCCGTGGCAACTTTGGTGTAATCCGACACGGTGTGGAAATTTCGCCGGCAAGCTCGAGATCTTCAAGACATCCGTCAAAAACTCACAAATCTCATAAACGGACGACCTTATTTTCTCCGAAGGATGATGCTCCTTCAAATGCAATACGCAGGAGCCTGATGGCCCCACGATGTAATCAAATCCTTCAAAATTTTGGGTAAAATTCGCGTCGCAACCTGCCGTTGATGAAGCAAATCCAGAATTGGCCATCGGTTGGCCGCAACAAGTTTGTTCTGTAGGAACGACTACTTCGCAGCCTAGTTTCTCCAACAATTCCAAACTCGCCACCGCAACTTGCGGATAGAATTGGTCAATATAACATGGAACAAACAGGGCAACGCGCATCCTAATATCGTTTCAATTGAATTAAATTCTTGGGGGTCTCCCCGGCATAAACCATCAAAGCTGCACCTAAAGCACTTGCTTGGGCGACTTCTGCGGCATAAACTTCTAATGTTGAAAAGGCATGTGCCAACAAGCGCATGTACCATTCATTTTTACTAAAACCGCCATCTACTAGCAATTGTTTGACCGGAGCATCTTTCAACAACAGGTTCAAACTAAAGATTTGTTGGCCCACCAAATCTACCATGAATTGGTCATACGCCGAAGCCAAATCTGGAAAATCATGTAAATCACGCGAGGCAAATGCTGATTCAAATACGGAAGATGCTTTTGGTTTTAATTCATACACCTCGTCTGAAAATTTCAAATCGGTAAATGAACCACCGAAATGCTTTTCCATCCGAGCCACCTGCTCCTCGTGAAAATGCCCACCAAATAAGCGAGAGGCCTTTACAGGCTTTCCATTGGGTTGCAGATAACACAAGACGTCATTCGCTAATTCATCCGAAGTCAAAGGAGATTCGTTGAACGGATGCATGGCAATGCACCAGGTCCCGGTTGATAAAAGCACAAAATCGTCTGAAATGCACCGTAAATAAGGCACTAAGGCCGACGAGGAATCATGCATTCCGAGACCGTAATGAATCCCGTCAATTTCTAAGCTAGGCTCGCTAGAAATAGGAGCTAATTTATCTTCAATAAGGGAAACCCAGGGATGGTATTGACCGTTGTCGAAATCCCATAAAGCCGTATGGCAACCAATAGATGTAATTTCTGAAAAAAACTTGCCCGTAAATAAAGAAGCAAGGTAATTAGGTAAATGTAAGGCTTGAAACACTTCCGGCCAAAAAGGCTTCAAAGTTGATCCGTATACTTGTAAACCCGAATTCAGATTACCTAAAATAGGCGATGCGGTTTTACGAGCAAATTCTGGCTCACCTCCAAATTCGGCATAAGGAAAAGGCGAGGTCACAGGTTTTAGATAATTATACAATGGCGCAACAGGCTCCCCCGTACGATCCACATACACAAACGAGGCGCCATAAGCGGAGAAATTCAAACCGATTAGCTCGAATTCAGGCATTTGACATAGTTCCGTAAACGTGTCAACAATCCATTGTTGGAGCGCAGCTAAATCCTCGCATGCAAAGCCATCCTCATCCGTTATCTCTGCAAAATGCTGCTGCTTCTCAAACACAATCTGAAATGCCGTATCCCAGAGAAAAACCTTTTTATTGGTTTTCCCAATGTCAAATACCGCAATGACAGGTGTTCTCAAACTCATATTACAATCCCGTCGCTACTGTTTTCGCACCGCGAGCCTTGATTAATTGCTCGCGCATTTTTTCCTGGCGGAACAAAGCAATCGGATCCAACGCGCCGCCTAATTCCAAGCGTGCCTGCGCCACTAAAGCACGCACATCCGTACGGAATACCGCTTGTAAAATCTCTTGACAACGCACCACATCATTCGCTTCACGGGCTGCCTCTAACGCTTTTCGATCGACTAATAAAGCTTGCGCATAAGCAATTTGAATTGCCTCCACAGATTGCAATAAATCTTCTAAGGGATCTTTTACATTGTGCGAGGCGTCGATCATCCAACCTAAATCTTTGGCATGATTCATTCCCTTCGCGTCCATTCCGTCTACTAATTCATTAAAGATCAAAAACAATTGGTATGGTTTGATTGACCCAGCTGTCAAATCATCATCGCCATATTTGGAATCGTTGAAATGGAAACCACCTAATTTACCTTCCATCAAAAGAATCGAAACGATTTGCTCAATGTTGGCATTAGGTAAATGATGCCCTAAATCCACCAAGGTTTTCGCCTGCGGTCCCAATTTATTCACCATCGAATACGACGCACCCCAGTCACCCACGGTCGTCGAATAGAAGTTGGGCTCATAGGCTTTGTATTCCAAATACAAAGACCAGTCGGCCGGCAACGCCGCATAAATCTCCCGCAAACTATCCACCGTACGCTCATAAGCATGACGGAAGTTCAGTTGGCCTGGAAAACAAGAACCATCTGACAACCAGACAGTTAAGGCCTTTGACCCAAGCTCCACTCCATGCTTAATCACCTCAATATTATGATCAACCGCCTGTTTCCGAGTTGCCGCAGAAACGTGTTGCAAAGATCCAAACTTATAGGAATGCGCTTGATCCGCTTGATCTTGAAAGGTATTTGAATTCACCGCGTCGAAAGCCAAACCGTGTTGAGCTGCGAGCGTACGAATCGCCGCAGGATCCGTAGGGATATCCCAAGGAATATGTAAAGAAATGGCACCGGATGACTGATTCAGGGCATGCAATAAACCCACATCCGCGATTTTTTCTTCCAGATTACGCGGTTCGCCTCCTCCGGAAAAACGGCCGAAACGAGTACCACCTGTGCCTAGGGCCCAAGAAGGAATCGCGATTTGAAAGTCCTTTAACTTCTGTAAAATCCCGGCTGGCAAATTCACCTCGGATTTTAAAAAATCTAAGCGGCGATTGTGACCAGCCAATAAAGCATCGTTGTGGTTCGAAATATTCATGGTTCTTATCTTAAAAATCCTGCAGCAACACCACCATCCACGTTCAAGGCATTTCCCGTTGACTTATTTAATAAGCCTCCTACGAATGCAAAACATGCGTTGGCAATATCATCCGGCAAAATAGATTCATTTAATAGGGTACGTTTCGCATAATACGCTGGCAATTCAGCCACCGTGATTCCGTATGCTTTGGCGCGGCCTTCGGCCCAGCCGCCTGCCCAGATATTGGAATCAGCGATGACCGCGTCTGGATTCACCGTATTCACGCGAATGTGATCCGGTCCTAATTCGGCGGCCAACAAACGGGTCATGTGTGCCTGCGCTGCTTTTGCACTGCCGTAACCGACATTATTCGGTCCAGCCACAAACGCATTTTTCGACACAATATTAACAATGTCTCCACCCAATCCCTGCTTGCGCATCACGGCAATCGCCGCTTGCGAAACCAAGTATTGCCCCTTCACTAAAATGTCATACAACTTATCCCAATCTGCTTGAGTATGTTCCAAAATCCCTTTCGAGATTGAAATCCCTGCATTATTCACAATCAAATCCACCCCGCCAAAATCCAAGCAAGCCTGCTTCATCGCCGCCTCGATAGATTCTTGATTCGTCACATCGGCTATCACGGTAGAAACGACATCTTTCCCGAATAAGCCAATAAACTCTGCTTTCGCCTCCGCTAGACGATCCGCGTTTACGTCATTCAAAATCACGCAAGCGCCTTCCTGGGCCATCTTTTTGGCAATCGCCTTTCCGATTCCCCCACCTGATCCAGTCACAAATGCGACACGGCCAGATAAGGCTTTTGGTTTCGGCATACGTTGGAGTTTAGCTTCTTCCAACAACCAGTATTCAATATCAAAAGCCTCCTGACGAGGCAAAGAAGTATAGGATGAAATCGCCTCCGCACCACGCATCACATTGATGGCATTGGTATAAAACTCAGCAGCCACGCGAGCGGTTTGTTTGTCTTTGGCAAAGGTAAACATCCCCACACCTGGGTATAAAATCACGACCGGATTCGGGTCACGCATCGCCGGAGAATTCGCGTGCTTGCACGAATCATAGTATGATCCATACATCTGACGGTAATCTTCGAACAAAGGGGTCAAGGCCTCCACGGAAACATCCGATCCCAAAACCAATGGCGAGATTTTCGTCCGCAAGAAGTGATCCGGACAAGAGGTCCCTAATGGTGCCAAACGATCTAAATCATTCGAATTAATGAATTGCAACACGCGCTCATCGTCGGAGAAATGACCGACCATCTGCACATGTGATGAACAAAATCCGCGTAAAACAGGTGCTAATGCAGCGGCTTTTGCAGCGCGTTCCTCCGCAGCAAACGAAGACATCCGTGATCCGCCAAAAACCGTAGCCGTTTTCGATTCAATGTATTCTGCACACTTTTCAATGACCTCTAGGGTATTCACGTAACATTCGTATGACGTATCACCCCAGGTAAATAATCCATGCGAGCCCAACATGATGCCGCGTAATTGCACACCGCGTGAAGCTGCTTCGTCTAAGCAGGCTTTTAATTGCAAGCCTAAATCGAAGCCGGGGCGTTGCCAGCCTACCCAGCCGATTAATCCGCCGAAAAGATCTTTGGTTATTTGCTCCCCATCCTTTGAGGCAGCAATCGCAATCGCCGCATCGGGATGTAAATGGTCAATATGTTTGAAAGGCAAGAAGCCGTGTAAAGGCGTATCAATCGAAGGCGCTTTGGACGACAAATCAAAAATGCAATGGTTGAACAATTCCACCATCTCATCTTCGTGTTCCAATCCGCGATAGACATTCGTTAATGATCGTAAACGATCCACGTACAATGCCGCGCAGCCTGACTTTTTCAAGGTGCCAATGTCTCCACCGGAACCTTTGATCCACATCACTTCCGTTTCAGAACCTGTTAAAGGATCTTTATCCTGCAGTTTGACTGAGGTATTGCCTCCGCCATAATTCGTAATGCGTAAATCCGCGCCTAAAATATTGGAACGGTAGATGAATAGGTCAACTTCATTCCCTGCGAGTGCAGCCGCTTTGGCATCATCCCAGAGATAAGATACGTGTTTGTACATGGTTATTAATTTTTCTTAAAACTACAGAGGTAAAAGCGCCTAACCGTCCTATCCGTGATAGGGATAGTCAAATTATTTTTTGGTTGTTATATTATTTTTTCCAGGTTTTAATGGGTATTTCTTTCCTTGCCAAACAAAGCTTCCACTCACCGTTCCCGGTAAGGTAATCGATGCGCTACCCGGTTTGTAAACAACTTGTATTTCACCCTGCGGATGTGGCACAATACCCTCTATTTGCTGGAGTTCCCCTAAATGAGGTTCAATTTTTACTTTGGCAAAAGCAGGCGCATCCGAATCCACTCCCAATACGATACGGAAGAATTCAATATTCGGACTGGAGCCCCAGGCATGGCAATCGGAGCGAGAAGTGGAAACATCAGATGTTTCTGCCCATGTCGTCAATCCCATGTCGATGTTTTCTTTCCAAATAGATAGCCATTTCAGATAGTCGTTTCCTTTCCCTGCTTTGGCCAAAGCTAAATGCAAGTAATACTTAAAATAGATGGTCGTCTCCGCCATATTTTTATCGGCTATCAATTTATCCGCTACACCAGAAGCGGGCATCCCCGCCAAAATCGCCAAGGAATTAGCATGCTGCGAATACTTATCGTGCACCTCGGTATCTGCATACAAGCCTCGCGAGGCATCCCAATATAAGGCGCGTAAAACAGGTTTCAAGGCCTTTACTTTCGCCTCGTATTTAGCAGCCATCTCCGGATAGCCAAAATAGCGTTCTAATTCTGCCGCATTTTGCAAGACCCAGATATATTGAAAATCAATCACAGCTGAACGACCCGTAGGTCCCACCGGTGCGATTCCCCTCGGCCACGCATTCACCCAATCCGAGAACGTCCAGTACGGAATTTTCTGCAAGGTTCCATCCGCGCCTTCGAAACGAGCAAAATAATCGAGGATACCACGCATGCCGGCCAACTTGTTTTTCAAGAATTGAGGATCTTTTCCATAGCGTAAATAATCATGCAACATCCCGATGTACCATAAAGAAAACGTAGGAATTTGTTGGTGCAAATCCGTCGGGTAGCGACTCAACGTAATCCCTTCCGCAATGCGTGAGTGATCCATGTGATCCAAAGCTTGACGTACCAATCGCTCATCTCCCGCGTAATACATACTTACAAGTGCTTGAATCCGTGCATCGCCGATGTACTGCAATTGTTCGTAATAAGGACAATCCATATAGGTTTCCATCGCACACAGACGCGCGGTACGGAAACCCACATCGAGCAATTGAGGAATTAAGGGATTATCCGTTTTCAAAGATGCCGTCGCCTGAAAAGGGAATCCCGTAAATACGCTTTTGAAATCCTGCAAGGTCAATGCCTCCGCCTCCGTCTTCACGGTCAAACGCACATAACGAAACGTGCGATAGGTCATCGTTTCAAAGGTATGCGCAGCGCCGTCGGCAATCAAACTGTCCTTGCGCCCTAGCCAATATTTATTTTCGATATCATTTCGATTACCCTTGTGGTTACTATTTTTAGTCGTTGTACTCAAAGGCTTCATTTCGTAAAGTCCTTCGGCATAAGTCAATCCAATTTTGGCGTCCTTTCCTCCGGTAAATGTTAATTGCGGATACGCATTAGTTAAAACCCCTTGATCAATCCAAAGATCTACGGAGCTATTGGCAGCAACCGTCATCGATTTACCATGAATCAAATCGCCTTCCCCTTTGCGGATGGAAGCAAATCGTTGCGTGGTTAATTCCATCGCAGGAATGGCAGATGGATACAACATCCAACCACGGGCATCGATAGAAGCACCTTTCGTCAAACCTGGTCCTAATGATTTTGCGGAGATGAATGGCGACCAACCTTTGGCATATTCCTGTAATTCGCCTGCCCCAGCCACATAATAACCTGGAACACGAACGGCTAGTGGACTCACGCCCATATTTTTAGCGACCTTCCAATCCATGCTCGTATTAAAAACGGCTTGGCTTGCCTCATCGGCCTGCAGAATAAATCCCGTGGCATAGGAGATTTGGGCTTCCGACTTCCCTTTTCCTTCATTCCAAACCAAGGCTTCAATCGTATTTTCTCCCGCCTTCAAAAAAGGTGCAATGTCAAGTGTCTCAAAATTCCAGAAGTACAAATCACCACGAGCCGGGCCTGCGGATACCCAGGTGCCATTGATATACAATTTATACCGATTATCTCCGGAAACGTGAATGAGACATTTCGCAGGTTTTTCAGACAGTGAAACCGATTTCTGAAATTTAAATACGCCGTAGTCTTTTAAGCCTTGCAGCGAATAAACACTGTTGGCATTTTCTGCAAACGTAATCCATGAAGCCTTCCAAGGTTTATTCCAAAGCTCAGGTTTGATATTTTGGGCGTTGGCCAAAGGGCCTGCCAGAAGAAGGAGGAATAGGATGAGTTTTTTCATAGGTTTACCTTTTACATAATAAACCCCAGACTTAAGCCCGGGGTTATAAATTTTAATAACCCCAGGTTTTAACCTGGGGAGTATAGACTATTTCTTTTTCTTCGGCTGAGCCATATCCATATAGTCCACGACCAAGCTACTCAGGGCTTTCACGCCAACTTGGAAATGGCCTTCATCTAAATAAAAATCAGGTGTATGATGGCCCGCAACTTCATTGAATTTTTTGTTATCGGGACGTGTTCCCAAAAAGAAGAATATTCCAGGAACTTTTTGTTGGAAGAATGAGAAATCTTCTGCACCCGTATGAGCCGGAATAACACGTACGCGATCTTTTCCATTTACTCCTTGTAAGGTGGGTAACATTTTTTCAACTAATTCGGGATTGTTGTAGGTCACCGGATATCCTGTCCCGATCGTCACATCTGCCTTTCCCCCACCACTTTCCGCAATGTTTGTTGCAATGTCATTGATTCGTTGGTGCACTAACTTACGTTGCTCCACCCCAAACGTCCGAATCGTTCCAATCATATGGGATGATTCGGGTATGATATTTTGGCGAATACCACTGTGAATAGCTCCGACCGTTACAATGGCAGGATCTTCTGTGATATTTACGGAACGCGAAACAATGGTTTGCAATCCCATCACGATTTGAGAAGAAATGACAATCGGGTCAATTCCCGTCCAAGGACTTGCGCCATGCGCTTGCTTGCCTTTGACTTTAATGTCCAATTGGTCTACAGCTGCCATGGTTGCCCCTGGCTTGTATTCAATAACTCCATTGTCGGAAGTAGCCGTTACATGTAATCCAAAAATGACATCTACCTTGGGATTCTCCAATACACCTTCTTTCACCATCAACTCAGCACCCGAAAGAATCATTTCCCCTTTGTCATTGTACACGCCTTCCTCAGCTGGCTGGAAAATAAACTTAACCGTTCCAGCTAAATTAGCTTTCTCGGAAGCTAAAATTTCAGCTACGGCCATCAAAATAGCCACGTGCGAATCGTGCCCACAGGCATGCATCACACCTGTTTTTTGGCCATTGAATTCCGCTGTAACCTTAGACTTGAACGGTAAATCGCCACGCTCTGTAACTGGCAATCCATCCATATCAGCGCGTAAAGCAACGACTGGACCAGGCTTTCCGCCTTTTAAAACACCAACCACTCCCGTGTAAGCAACCTTTTCTTGCACTTCAATACCCAAAGAACGTAAATGCGCTGCCACAATGCCTGCCGTACGTACTTCTTGATTACCCAATTCTGGATGTTCGTGAAAGTCCCGACGCCAAGCGATTACCTTGTCTTTCAAGGCATCCGCTTTTTGAGCAATAATTGGTTTTAATGCGGATTGTGCTGAGGCAAAAAATGGTGCTGCCAATAAGGCGATGAGGATTAGTTTTTTCATTCGTAATCTTTCTTTTTTTTAAAACCCCCAGGCTAAAGCCTGGGGTTATTAATTTCACTTAAATACCCTAGGCTTTAGCCTAGGGTATTTTTTAACCTCAGGCTTCAGTCTGAGGACTTGGGAAAACGCCCAAAATCGACCTATTTATACCCCCAGCCACGCATGATGCCAATATTTTCCTTCATGCAATCCAATGGCTTTAATCCTTGGTATGATTCTTGCTCGATGATAAAATGCTTGGTGCCTCCTTCTTTATCGCCCAACTTCACTAATGCTTTTACATCGATTTGGCCTGAACCTTTTCCTAAAACGGTTGATTCGAATTTTTCATGTCCCGCAGCTGATGGAACTTCATCCTTCACGTGCATCGACACAAAACGACCCGGGAACTTTTTCATTACTTCAGATGGTACACCACCACCGTTAATCATATTACCTATGTCTAATTGTTGGGCCACTAACGTAGGATCCGTGTTATTCAACATGATATCGTATAGTAACTCACCATCCAATTTCTCAGAGAATTCGAAATCATGGTTATGATAGCCAAAACGCATTCCTGATTTTTGGCATAATTCACCCGACTTATTGAAAATCTCCATGTATTTCAACAAAAGATTTTTATCCTTACGAATACCCATGTCGATCGATGGGCTAATGACCAATTCTTGGCCCATGATAGCTGCATCTTCAACCGTGTATTTCCATAAATCGGTAAAATCATTTTTGGCATTATCCCAATGGGCCTTACCCATGACCGTGTGACCTGAAGGCATTTTGATACCTAAATCGTCCAGGCGCTTTTTGAATTCTTTGGCTTCCCAACCGTAAAACTTACGGTTGATGTAATTCGCATGTTCTACATATTTGTAGCCCATTTCAGCTAACGCATTTAGCGTGCCTTGTGGATCCTTACGCATGTCGTCACGCACAGAAAACAATTGAACACCTACTAATTTCTTGTATTTTACTGCGGCTAAACTTTGCAATACGGGAGAGGCAAAGGCCATTGCACCAAGCCCAAAGGCTGAATTGCGCAAAAAGGAACGTCTAGATGTATTCATAAAATGATAGGTTTATTTTGAACTCCAAGCTACTCAATCTATTTCTATTTTACAAAAATCAAGTAACTTCGAAACATGATGCAACCACTCGCAGAGCGCATGCGCCCCACTACATTGGATGATTACATTGGCCAAGAAAAGGTCATTGGGGCACAAGCACCTTTACGAAAAGCCATTGAGGCAGGTCATCTTCCCTCTTGCATTCTTTGGGGTCCTCCCGGAGTAGGCAAAACAACGCTGGCAACCTTACTAGCCAGCGCCCTAAAACGCACCATTTACACCCTTTCGGCCGTATCATCAGGTGTCAAGGATGTCCGCGAAACATTGGAGTTAGCGAAAAAGAATAGAATGTTTGAAGCGCAATCACCGATTCTATTTATCGATGAGATTCACCGTTTTTCGAAGTCCCAACAAGATTCTTTATTGAACGCGGTCGAAAAAGGCATCGTCACCTTAGTGGGCGCAACCACAGAAAACCCATCCTTTGAGGTCATTTCGGCCCTTTTGTCTCGTTGTCAAGTGTATGTTTTGGAGGCATTGAATGATGTGCATTTACGCCAACTCATCGACAAGGCAATTAGTACGGATAAATTATTTTCGAACAAATCCATCACGCTCACCGAAACGGATGCTTTATTTCATTTCTCAGGTGGAGATGGACGTAAGCTTTTGAATCTGTTTGAACTGCTCGTGACCACCGAAGGTGGAAATACGCTAGATGTCACTAATTCCCTCGTGACCGAACGATTGCAAAAAAACCTCGCGCAATACGACAAAGACGGCGAACAACATTACGATATCATTTCTGCATTCATAAAATCGATCCGAGGTTCCGATCCAGATGCTTCCGTATACTGGTTGGCACGCATGCTAGCCGGCGGCGAATCGCTTGAGTTTATCGGTCGGCGCTTATTAATCCTTGCCTCCGAGGACATTGGCCTAGCCAATCCCAATGCGCTATTATTAGCACAATCTTGCTTCGATTCCATCCGCGTCATCGGTAACCCTGAATCGCGGATCATTCTTTCACAAACGGTCATCTATTTAGCCACCTCTCCTAAAAGTAATTCGGCGTACAATGCCATCAATCAAGCAATGGCCTATGTGGAACAGACGGGAAATTTACCCGTACCATTGCATTTGCGCAATGCGCCTACGCGTATGATGAAGGATTTAAATTATGGTGCTGATTACAAATATCCACATGATTTTCCGGGACATTGGGTGGAACAGAATTACTTCCCAGAGGTCCCGTCGAGACCCGTGTTTTACAATCCGTCCGAACAGGATAAAATTAATCGTGGCACTCCATCAAAATAAGTGATCCACTTGCGTACGAAATCTTAACGATTCCATCTTGCTTAGTTTCATTACTTGAACTTGTTTGCGTCCCTAAACTTAACAAAGGATGATTCAAATCGTATAAAAGTCCAGTAGATGTTACTTGATGTGCCTCCCCATAGGGAATAAGTGAAATGGGCGTTTTTGCCGGATACCACTTCTCAAATGTGGGTGGTAATAAATAGGATGTCGAATAATCATCGAAGAAGACAATCTTCAATTGCCGACCGTACCGAACCATGGAATGAAAATTATTCAACGTATGATCCATCCGTTTTCCAGATGCCCAAACCACATTAACCGCCGGATAGCCTTCGGCCAATAAATATTCAAATGCCTTCTCTAAATCTGTTAAAATTTGATCCGGCGTATGTACCTTTTTCAACGGATAATGACTGAAATATTCGGTGTTCGCGTGGTCAAAATCACCCAACCACACATCCACTTTGATACCTAACGAAATCACTCGTTCCAATGCGCCATCTAATACAATAACCGTGGGGGACCACTCAAGCAACTGCTCCAATATATCCATCGAACACGCCTCCCCATTCGCAATGATCAGCGCAGGTTCTTGTTTATCGCGAATGATATGATGTGACGACATATTAGGCGTTGAAATCGGACTTACCACCCGACTTAGAAATCAATTTGGTTTCTTTAATGACGATGCCTTTGGAAACAGATTTGCACATGTCGTATACTGTTAAGGCGGCGACTGAGGCGCCAACAAGCGCTTCCATTTCAACACCGGTTTTAGCCTCAAGCCGACAAATACATGTGATAATGATTTGGTCTGCCTGAACTTCCGTTTCGAATTTACAAGAATCCAATCCGAGTGGATGGCATAATGGAATTAAATCAGAGGTCTTTTTTGCCGCCATGGTACCGGCAATTATGGCCGTTTGAAGGATGCTACCTTTTTTATTTTGCCAACCGGCCGCTTCGAAATGTTGGACAATTTCCGCACCTAAATACACAATGGATTGAGCTTTGGCTTCACGTACCGTTTCATTTTTTGCACTAACATCCACCATGCCTGGGGTGCCATCCGCTTGTAAGTGAGAAAAATCGTTTGACATATACATTTCAAATTTAGCCTACGAAAATACGGGAGATTTGGCAATTTTTAGCGAAATTTATCAAATACGTAAACCAACAAACATGATTAGCCCAATTGAAGCGATTGCCCTTTTAAAAAACATCACCATCCCTTTCCGAACAGAAAAATTACCCTTAGCGAAAACCTTGGGCATGAACTTAGCTGAAAAAATTGTGGCTGACCGTGATTTTCCACCCTTTGACCGCGTGATGATGGATGGTATCGCAGTAAAAGATATTACGGCGCCAACCTGGAAAATAGAAGGTATTCTGTTTGCGGGTGAACCAGTTAAAGCAATTAAAAAAATAGATGGTGCCTTAGAAATTATGACCGGCGCAACGGCCCCTAAGGGAACCGAGGCGATCATTAAAATTGAGGATCTGAGCATCGAGAAAAAAATAGCTACCTACATTGGCAAAACGCCATTAACCAAAGGTCAATTCATTCATACACAAGGTATGGACGCGAAAGAAGGCACGATTTTGGTCAAAAAACGGACGAAAATTGGCCCTATCGAAATTGCCATCGCTGCAACCGTAGGCAAAGCACATATTGAAGTAGAATCGAAACCCCATGTACATATTTTCTCCACAGGAGATGAGATTGTAGGCCTACATGAAACCCCTGCTGTGCATCAAATTCGTAGCTCGAATGTCATGATGATGAAGTCAGTCTTGTTATCGAAAGGGTTTAAGGCTAACTCTAGTCATTTACCGGATTCGGCAGAAAAAATTAAGGCCAACCTTGACAAGGTTTTAGAATCGAATGACATCATTTTATTATCGGGTGGTGTTTCCGCAGGCAAAAAAGATTTTATCCCCGAGGTTTTAACTGAGGCTGGATTTGAAACAATTTTTCATAAAATTGCACAGAAACCAGGCAGACCGATGTTGGTGGCCACCCGCCCAGACGGCAAAGTGGTCTTTGCATTTCCGGGCAACCCGATTTCAACATTGACGTGTTTTTGGGTCTATTTTTTACCTTGGGTATCAGGTGATTTTCCTGAGTACGCAGAAAAAGAGATTAAATTCTTACCGAAACCTTCTGCTGAATTAGACCAATGGATTCCGGTGGAAAACGGTGAGACGTTAGCGCATAATGGTTCCGGTGACTTGATCAACTGGTCTAAAGCAGATGGCTTAGTTTGGCAAAAAGCAGGACAAAAAGAAACCAAACTGCCCTTTATTCCACTAAAATAAACGCATATGGAACTGAAGCTTCATCAATTCGACTTGCCGCTTAAACATACGTTCACGATTACACATGAATCTCGTGACGTCCAGCCTACCCTCATTGTGGAGTTGACCTGGCATGGCAAAAGTGGATTTGGTGAAGCAACAGAAACACCCTACTACGGGGTCACCATGGAAAAAATGGTGGCGCAGGTGGAAAGTATTCGACACCTTTTGCCGCATGATATTCTCCCGCATCCAACCGATTTTTGGAAGATGCTATCTAAAACCTTATTGGACGATCACCCCTTTGCATTATGTGCCTTAGACGTAGCCTATTGGGATTTATGGGGTAAAACGCATGATAAACCATTGTATGAAATTTGGGGATTGGACATCTCAAAAAATCCAATCACCGACTATACCATTGGTATGGATACGGTGGAAAAAATGATTGCCAAAATGCGTGAAATGCCATTCCCACTGTATAAAGTCAAGTTAGGCACGGACGATGATTTAGAGATTGTCGAGGCCTTACGAAAAGAAACGGATGCTGTTTTTCGAGTTGATGCTAATACGGCTTGGACGCCCGAGCAAACCATTTATTTTGCGCCAGAATTAGAGAAATTAGGTGTTGAATTTATTGAACAACCCTTGAAAGCAGACAATTGGGAGGGAATGAGGAAAGTTTTCAAGGAATCCGTTTTGCCAATCATTGCGGATGAGTCTTGCATTTTGGAAGAAGATGTAGCCAAATGTGCCGGATTTTTCCATGGGGTAAATATCAAACTCATGAAATGTGGTGGTTTAACCCCAGCATTGCGCATGATCAAAGAAGCCAAAAGCCTCGGACTTAAGGTGATGGTGGGTTGCATGACTGAATCAACGATCGGTTGCTCCGCCATTGCGCACTTATTGCCCTTATTGGACTATGTTGACCTCGACGGATGTTTGTTAGTGGACGATCAAATCTCCCGCGGCATCACCATAGATTACGGAACGGTTAGCTACGCAAAGGCAGCTGGAACGGGTGCTGAATTAATCCGAAAGTAATGTCCTACCAAATCCACGAAAATCACATACCGGAGCGCCTCGTTTCTTTAGATGGGAAGGAATACCGTTGGCTTGGAGGCACAAACTACCTAAACATCGGCACCCATACCCTATTTCAAGAAAAATTACATGAAGGGATTCGAATTTTCAGTCAAAATTGGGGTAGCTCTCGACTGAATAATTACCGCATGGATGTGTGGCAAAATTTAGAAGAGGTGTTAGCCAAACGCTTTAAGGTCGAGGCCGCTGCGCTGTGTAGCTCAGGCTTATTGGCCGGTCAAACAGCCATGCAATACATCATGCAAAAACATCCCAATGCAGGTATTTCATTAGCCCCCAAAACACATCCTGCTTTGTGGCGCCATCCACTTATGCCTTCGTCAGTTGCCTTTTCTGATTGGGAAAAAGAGTCGCAAATACTCGGTATGGATGGTATAGGTTCACCGTGGGTGGAAGAATTTTTAACGGGATTTGAAGAAAACTTGTTGGCAAGCCAGACCTTGATTGTGGATGAAACGCACCGACTAGGAATTGTTCCCATACAAATACAAACACCGGCTCAATTGATTCAAACTAGCTCATTATCCAAGGCTTTTGGCATACCAGCAGGAATCATTTTGGGAAAAAGCAAGGATATTGAAGCCATCAAACAAGACCCTTTTTGGATTGGGGCATCGCCAGCAAATCCTGCTTATGTGTATGCCTGTTTACATGCCCAGGAAGCATACGATGAACGAATGATTCAATCAAGTGAACTAGCGAAAGCATTTACCAAAAATGCTTCCCATGTACATTTTGTGCACAATTATCCTGCATTCAGTTCCGATGAACCAGCACTTTTTGACCATTTAAAATCACATGGATTTTTGTGCAATCAGTTCGCATATCCAGATCCCAAGTCGGCGCCCCTATGTCGAGCCATACTGCCTTCATGTTTGAATATGCAGGATATTGACGAACTAACTCAAGCCCTCAGCACCTATGAAAACGCTTAAAGGACTCCTGCTAATGACTCTACTTTCTAGTACATGCATTCAGGCGCAAGACCGGGTTATTGAACAGTTGTTGAAGGCAAATCCAACCTATTTCAAAAAGTTGACAGATAATCCTTCTAAATACCGGTTACAGATTTTATACACACAAATTGACCGAGATGCGTCCAATCAGGCAACATTTACGACGCATGCGTATCGGGTAGATGCGAATGAGTATTTCTATCCAGCGAGTACCGTGAAATTAGCTGCAAGTGTGCTGGCATTAGAGAAAATAAACAAACTAAAAATCGACAAAGCGACGACGTTTCAAACGCTGAAAAACCGACCAACGCAGCTAGAAGTTTTACGCGACACAAGTGCGGCAAATGGGTTGCCGAGCATCGAACAATACATTAAAAAGATTTTATTGGTTTCCGATAACGAAGCATACAATCGCTTGTATGAATTTTTGGGGCAAAAGAATTTCAATAAAACGATGGCCTCCAAAGGTTTTGAAGGCGTTCGATTCACACATCGTTTACAGACATCTATTCCCTTACTAGAAAATCAATACACGAATCCGGTGCAATTTGTGAATGATCAAGGAAAGGTTATTTGGCGACAAAAAGAACAGTTTAACAAGCAGCAAATTCAAGCGCCTAATCCAATGCAAACCAGTATAGGAAAAGGTGTGATGAATGATTCTGGTCGGGTAATGATGCATCCGGTTACGTTTGGGTTTAAAAATGCGTTCCCCTTACAGGCCCAACATGATTTCTTGAAACGATTAATGTTCCCTGGGTCCTTCGCTGCAAAAGATCGATTCGAATTAAATGACGAAGATTATCGCTTCCTGTATCGATATATGTCGGAATACCCCACAGAATCCAAAAAGCCATCATATTCAGCCGACAGTACCATCGGACCGGCCTATTGCAAGTTTATTTTATATGGTGGGGATAAACATGCACAGCTTAATCCGGATGTGCGCATTTTCAATAAAGTGGGTGATGCCTATGGATTCTTATTGGACAATGCCTATTTCGTAGATTTCAAGCATAAGGTAGAATTTATGGTCACGGCCACCATCTATTGCAATGAAGATGAAATATTGAATGATGATAAATACGAATATGATTCTGTCGGATTTCCGTTCTTTAAACACCTGGGAGAGGTGATTTACCAACATGAGTTAAATCGGCCTAAAGCAAATCTGCCGAACCTAGATTATCTAAAATTTACGTATTCCGATTAAATCACGTTTGTTGATTAGCCTTTTTATACGAATAAGTTAACACGAGGACGCCAAAAAGCACGGCGGGAACGGAAAGAATTTGGCCCATATTTAGCGTCAAATTATTTTCAAAAGTGCTTTGATTTTCTTTCAGGAACTCGTAAAAAAAACGGAGCGTAAAGAGTACAATCATGAAATAGCCGGTCATCAGTCCGTCTTGCGTCGCTTGCTTCTTTTTCGACCAAAACCACATCAAAACGAAGAAAATAACGAGGCAGGAAAGCGCCTCATAAAGCTGCGATGGATGGCGAGCTAACACCAGACTGGGGTCTCCGTACGGATTAAACTCGGTATCTTTTAAAAATTTAAATCCCCAAGGCATTTCGGTGGGTTTACCGATAATCTCCGAATTCATCAGATTTCCCATCCGAATACAGAAGCCAGCAAAAGCGACGGCTGGTACCATTCGATCTGTGATGTATAAATAAGACATCCCTTGATGTTTTCGGGCATATATATAAAAGGCGGTAAATAAACCAATTCCTGCGCCGTGCGAGGCCAAACCTGAAAATGGCGGAGTAATCATTTGCACAAAAAAGCGAACGGGGTCAGCTTGCAACAAGGGAAATTCATAGAAAAAATAATGTCCTGCGCGCGCACCTACGATCGTGGCAATCATGGTATACATGAGTAATTGATCTGCCTGTTCGGTCGATCTACCCTCCTGTTTAAACATGTAGCTGACAATTTGGAATCCGGCTAAAAAGGCAGTAGCAAAAAACAATCCATACCAGCGAACTTGGAAACCAAATAAATCGATTATGGTAGGATCGGGACTCCAATAAATAGATGCAAACAACATGAACGTTTGGTTTAGACGCTCAAAATTAACGGAAAATTTAGGATTTAGTGCCCTACTTTTTTAACGATTACCTGAATTGTCTTTTTAATGACTTTGGCTGGATATAAGCGAGTGGGCAATCCTAAGGCCAGGACAGATTGACTGAGTAAGAAAAAGGTAACGACAAGAAGTAATGCTTTGACTTTCATAGCTGTTGATAATTACGAATGCAAAACTATAAAAAATTATAGTACTTTGCAATACAAGGTACTGTGTATGTTGAATTATTTTTTAAATCGGCAAGCTAGATGCATGAACCTCCTGAATGGTTGCATGCTTGTTCCTTGCGAAAAATCTTGCGGATGTGCGCCTTTTAAACTTATTTTGAGGCTTATGCAAGAGATCGAGCCTTCCTTTCAATGGGAATCCATATACAATGCGGCACATGATAAAAAATCGCCATTTTATGGGCGTTGCTATTCACAAACGGAATATGAGCATGACATCTATGGGTACTACATTCATCCTTTATGGGATGAAATAGATTCTGAGACACTGTATTGCAAGATTCTGTATAGCGATTACCAAATGCAATTCAGCATCATTGAGATGTTTGGTGAATGGAATGACACTCTACACAATGACATTATGCTGTTCAAACGCCAAGTGATTGATCATTTGCTCGCCGCCGGCATCAAGTATTTTATCTTATTGGGCGAAAATGTATTCAACTTTCATGGCAGTTTTGAGGATGACTATTATGCAGAATGGTTTGAGCAGGTAGAGGATGGTTGGATTGCGGCCTTACAATTTGCACCCTTTGTGGAGGAGGAATGGAAAAAATACCACGTAGATTATTACATAAATTTTGGAGGAAATTTAAACGTACCCCAATGGCGCACATTGAAACCGGAGGTGCTTTTTGCGGGAGTCCAACATATTTTAGCGCGTCGGTTAAACTAAAATTGTGATCTTCAGGACAATAATTTACTAATCAAATCCTAACTTGGGAATTCAAGCTTTTAACAACCTATGAAAAAACTAACTCTATTACTGATGCTCGCTGTTTCCTTTGGCACGTTAGCTAAAAAACCAGATTCCCGTTACTACGAAATGCGTATTTATTATTGCCATCCTGGCCGTTTGGACGCGTTGATTAGTCGGTTTACCAACCACACCACCAAAATTTTCGAAAAACACGGCATGACCAATGTGGGGTATTGGATCCCAAATAACAATACTGAAAACGCATTATACTACATCCTTTCTTACCCAAGTCAAGTAGCACGTGACTCTTCTTGGAAGCAGTTTGGACGTGATCCGGAATGGAAAGAAGTCGCTAAGAAATCAGAAGAAAGCGGAAAGATTGTGGCCAAAGTGACAAGTATTTTCATGCAAGCGACTGATTTTAGCCCAAAAATCAAGCCTTCGAAAGGTGCCGCAGATCGGACATTTGAAATGCGTACCTATACCGCTATGCCGGATAAATTACCCAATTTATTGGCACGCTTCCGTAATCACACACTGAAGCTTTTCAAAAAACACGGCATGGAGAACATTGCTTACTTTACCACAATTCCAAAGGACGGATCTCCAAGCAAATTGTTGTATTTCTTAGCCCACAAGAGTGAGGCTGCCGGAAAAGCTAGCTTCGATGCCTTTCGTTTAGACCCGAATTGGATTCAAGTGCGCGATGCTTCTGAAAAAGAAGGGAAAATTGTCGAGAAGGTAGAATCTATCTACATGAGCCCGACGAATTTCTCAACTATACGATAAAATCCTATCTTTGCGCAGAATTAATTCTGCGCAAAGAATTAAAGATTATATCGTAAGAATGGATTACAGCTACCTAGACAAAGACCTTTTTGGCAAACCAAATACCCCAGATAAACCCAAATTAAGTATTTGTTTAATTACGTATAAGCACGCGGATTATATTCGAAATACTCTAGACAATATTCTAAGCCAAGTAGTTAGTTGTGAGTATGAAATATTGATTGGAGAAGATTGTTCCCCAGATACGACTGGTGAAATCATTGCAGAATATGCATTAAAATACCCTGACAAGATTAAAGCATTTATACGTTCAAAAAACGTAGGTGCAAAGGCAAACTCACTACATTGTTTTCTTCAATGTAAAGGGGAGTATATCATTTTAATAGAGGGTGACGACTATTGGAACGACAACAACAAGCTTCAAACACAAATTGAATTTCTCGATACTAATCCAATAGCTTCAGCTTGTTTTCATAATGCTGAAATTTTGTATGATGATGGAAGTGGTCGGGCAAGTGAATATGTAAATGATTCGAATCAAGCACTTTGGACGAATACCACAGACTTTTTAGTCGAAAAAGAAACATGGTTCATGGCAACAGCGAGCGTCATGATGCGGAGAAAATATGTTTCAACATTACCTGATTGGTTTGTAGACTGTAAAAGTGGAGACATTCCATTATACTTTATTTTAGCCGAACAAGGCCCCATCGGCTACATCGACAAATGTATGTCGGTTTACCGCAAAAATTTAGGAGGACAAAGCTTCACCGACAATACGCAATCGAAAGCATTCATTGACAATCGAATCTTTATGTATTCAAAAATCAATGAATACACCCAGTTTAAATACAATGAACTGATTCGTAAAATTTTGGGAGCGTACCATCTTTTATTGATCAATTGTTCTGAAAATAAATCAGCTCCTTGGACAAAAGTCTATCATCTTTTTGTAGCCTTTTTTATGTTCAATGAACTAAGTTTTAGAAAATTCAAATGGCTGGTTAGAGACAACCTGTTTACAACAGACGCAACCTTGTCATACCTCGAATTCCGAAGCAAAATAAACCGGCTACTTAGAAAATAAGTTGGCCCATCTCCTATTTGGAATTTTGCACAAAAAAAAGCAATTTTAGTGCATAGCTCTTAGCTAAAACCTTTTCTCTATGAAACTAAAATTAACGCGACAGCTGATCGCGGTTTCCTGCATAGGCATGCTGGGCATTAGTGCATTCCAAGTAAATAAAACGCCAACTGCAGCGAAAAGCCACCTAGACTCACTGAACCAATTTCACGCTGGCTTAGTCGTACATCCCGACGTTCAAATCACGACATTTGCCACCGAGCCGATGCTGAAGAACCCCACCAATATGGACATCGATTCCAAGGGAAGGGTTTGGATTACAGAAGCCTATAATTACCGACCAGCCATTAGCGGCAATCCCACAAACCCCAAAGGTGATCGTATCTTAATTTTAGAAGACACCAATGGCGATGGTGTAGCAGATTCTCAGAAAATATTTTATCAATCACCCGAGCTAAATGCTCCTCTGGGCATCGCAGTGCTTGATTCCATGGTGATTGTGTCACAGAGTCCATACATGTGGAAAATGTTTGATGATAATCGTGATGGAGTTGCCGACCGCAAAGAAATACTATTTCAAGGCATTGGTGGCGAACAGCACGATCATGGGGCACATGCCTTCACCTTTGGACCTGATGGTAAATTGTATTTCAACTTTGGTAATGAGGGAAAGCAATTACTAGATGCCAAAGGCAAACCCGTCCTTGATCAAGATGGAGATGCCATCGGACCCGCGAAGTACAAGCAAGGTATGGTGTTTCGTTGTAACCTGGACGGATCGCAAGTCGAATGCCTAGGACACAATTTTAGAAATAACTTTGAAGTGGCTGTTGACTCCTATGGAGCGCTTTGGCAATCCGACAATGATGATGACGGCAACAAAGGAGTACGTATAAATGCCGTATTCGAGCATGGAAACTATGGCTATACGGATGAACTGACCGGAGCAGGGTGGTCGGCAAACCGGACCAATATCGAATCTGAAATTCCTTTACGCCACTGGCATTTAAATGACCCGGGGGCTATGCCTAATTTATTACAAACTGGATCAGGATCACCTACTGGAATGCTCATCTATGAAGGCAATTTAATGCCCCCAGTATTTCAAGGCCAAATGCTTCATGCGGACGCAGGACCCAATGTCGTTCGCGCCTATCCTGTCAAACCGAAAGGGGCTGGATTTGAAGCTAGTATAGTTAACCTGATTGATGGTTCGAAAGATCAATGGTTTCGTCCAGCCGACGTAACCGTAGCTCCGGATGGGTCCATTTTTGTCGCAGATTGGTATGATCCAGGCGTAGGCGGACATCAGGCAGGGGACCAAACGAAAGGAAGAATTTACCGCATTGCACCCAAAGGACACGCATATCGCGTACCCAAACTAGATTTAACGACACCAGCTGGAGCATTGGCGGCATTGAACAGTCCCAATTTAGCTACACGTTATCTTGGCTACCAAAAATTAAAGCAATTAGGTTTAGCTGGTTTGGAAGAAGCATACGCGACTGAACAAAATCCTCGCTTGAAAGCGCGTGCGCTCTGGTTGTTGATTCAAGGCCCAAAAGGTGCAAGCTATCTTGAAAAAGCTATTCAGGATTCAAATCCCGACTTCCGCATGTTAGGTATTCGTGCGATGAAACGGATGCCCTTCTCAGGGTGGTTGGCACATGCACAAAAACTACAAAATGACGCTAATCCACAAGTAAGACGCGAATTAGCTATTGCCTTACGTCACATTTCAGCACCCGAAGCGGATGCACTTTGGACCAATTTGGCCTTGCAATATGAGGCCGGTGACCGCTGGTATTTGGAGGCTTTAGGTATTGGAGCAGATGGAAATTGGGACCAACGGTTCAATGCCTATGCTGCTGCTAACCAATTAAATCGGGATGTCGTTTGGCGTGCCCGCACCACGAAATCTGTGCCCCACTTAATCGCTTATGTGCGTGAAGCGAAACCTTTAACTGAAAAATTACGCCATTTCCGAGCCTTTGATTTTGTACCGGGAAATGAAAAATCAATACAATTGATGCAGCTGATCAATGAGTCCATGCAAAAGGAACCTGCACTAGCGATGGTTGCTTTACGGCATATTTCAGCTGAATACATCCAACAAAATCCCGCTGCACGTAAGACCGTCATTGGCATGTTGGCAAAGGTAGAAGGAAATGAATATTTGGAATTGATTGAAAAATACAATTTAACTGAAATGGCTCCTAGCCTACTCAAAGACCTTTTGGCAGGGAAAAATAGCCGGTCTACCGCTAAAGTCATCTATGCCTTAAACGGTGGCGATTTGATACAAAAACAATTTGCGACAGGAACCAATGCGCAAAAACGAGCGATCATTGATGGAATAAGATGGCAAGGAAACAAGGAAAGTCTTAACCTACTTTTTAGCGTGGTGAAGCAACCTAGCTATGAGCTTTCAGTCCGTCGGGATGCGGCACGTGGATTAGGTAATTCCTATCCGAATGGAGAAGACTTAGTTTTGAAATCGTTGAAAAACAAAGAAATACCACAGGATTTGATTCCTTCGGTGGTTGAGTCCGTGAGTAAGGCGTGGCGAAAAGGTGTACGCTTGGAGGCAAACGGATATTTAACCGGATCACTCGCACAAACAAAAACAAAACACCCCCCATTAAATGATTTATTGACCAAAAGAGGCGTGATTGCCTCGGGGAAAAAGGTGTTTGTTGATCAGTGTTCAATGTGTCACCAGGTTGATAATGAAGGCATCGATTTTGGCCCTAAATTATCTGAAATAGGCTCAAAATTATCCCGTGAAGGCATGTATATGTCGGTGCTTCACCCGAATGCCGGAATTGGTTTTGGCTACGAAACATTTGAACTGATCACTAAAAAGGGAGATACGTATCAAGGGATTATTGTCTCTCGAAATGAGACAGACATTATCATGCGACTACCGGGAGGTATTTCACAAAGCTTTAAAACGTCGGCATTAAAATCAGTTAAGCAATTACCTAATTCCATGATGCCAGAAGGCTTGGCAGATGGTATGGCTACGCAAGAGTTAGTTGACCTCATGGAATACTTAAACACACTAAAGAAAAAATAAGATGGATCGCAGAACATTTTCACAACTAGTGAGTGCTGGGCTATTTACAGCTGGCATTCAAACATCCACAAAGGCACAGTCGGCAGGACAAGCGCCATTTAACTTAAAATATGCCCCACATTTTGGCATGTTTCAGCAGCACGCTGGAAAGGATGAAATTGACCAGTTAAAATTCATGTATGATATGGGCTTTCGGGCGCTGGAAGATAATGACATGATGGGCCGGCCAGTTGAAACGCAAGTAAAAATTGGCGAAACCCTAGCACGCCTCGGTATGGATATGGGTGTATTTGTGATCAAATTTGATGGATTTTTCGATAAATCACACATGACAACGGGTGACAAAGCATGGACAGATACGTTTATTCAGGCCTGCCACAAAGCTGTTGAAACCGCTAAGCGCGTTAATGCCAAATGGGCAACGGTGGTTCCCGGCAATTTCAGTCGGCAATTACCCATGGGCATTCAAACGGGCAATGTCATCGAAGTACTTAAGCGAGGTGCTGAAATCTTAGAACCCCATCGCTTGACCATGGTGTTAGAACCACTGAGTGATAATCCAGATTTATTTTTACGCTATTCAGATCAAACGTATAGTATTTGTAAGGGCGTAGGAAGCCCATCATGCAAAATCTTATTTGACATTTACCACATGCAACGCAATGAGGGTAATTTAATCGCGAATATGAATCGGTGTTGGGACGAAATTGCCTACATCCAAATTGGCGATAACCCAGGGCGTAAAGAACCAGGAACCGGCGAGGTTAATTATCAAAACATCTTTAAGCATTTGAAAACAAAAGGATTTCAAGGCGTATTAGGTATGGAACATGGTAATTTTCATCCGGGAAAAGAGGGCGAATTAAAATTAATTGAGGCTTACCGCAAGGCGGACCTTGTCTAAATCAGATTTTATTTAGATATTAGCCTAATTATTTAATAAACTCCCATGGAAGCAGCATTCAAAGCCATAAATGACCAAACGAGGCGAGAGATTTTACAATTATTGGTGGAAGGCCCGCGCAACGCAGGTGAAATTGCTAAGCAATTTCAAATGACGAAGCCCAGCATATCGCATCATTTGGATTTACTCAAACAAGCTTCATTGATTTTAGCTGAGAAAAAAGGCCAATTCATCCTTTATTCACTAAATAAAGAGGGATTTGCCCAAATTCATCACTGGTTTCAAGGCTTTGCCACCCACTTTGAATTCCCTAAACCAAAAATCAGATTATAAAATAAAAACGGTATTTTTGCCCAAAATATAGATACGTATGTGCGCTCAACTTGCCCCATCATTTTCATTTCTTGCTTCAGAAATTCCATCTGATTTTATCGGCCTAGGCGTAATTCAATTACCGCCGCGCAATTTCTTTCAATCAATAGGTGATTATTTTGCGGAAAAATCAGGGAAACAACGTATTTCTTTCATGGCGATTGGGGCACATGAAATCAAAAAAATCCATACCCAAGGTTCGAGTATCCTCGAGTCAACCAGTATCCCTAAAAATCTAATTGAATCCATTTCATTCCGAGAAGATAAAACGTCTGACGGATTAGTGGGCATCACGCATGTAGACGTCGTTGAATGTATTTCCGTGGACAAAAAAGGAAACAAAAAAATAAAGTCGCATTACTTTAAATTGATGCCCGCTTTACTAGGCGAAAACACAGCACCCATTCAAAATGTGACTGAAATAACGACAGCTCACACCTCAAAAAAGGCAATTATCGAGACATTAACTGCTTGGGGAACGGCTATAGAGGCCTAATTATTCCATCTCTTTTTGAACATCTAAATCCAACAAATCCTTGGATTTATACGCCACAATTGAGACTAAGACGAGCGTCGCACAAGCGCCCAAAATCACGGAGGGAACCGTGCCAAAAAACTTAGCGGCAACCCCCGATTCAAAAGCACCCATCTCATTCGAGGTACTCACAAAAACGCCATTGACCGATGACACGCGTCCCCGCATCTCATCTGGCGTGAATACACGCAAGACCGTTTGGCGAATCACTACACTGATCGAATCAAAGGCTCCCGTAAAAAACAGGGCAACGACCGAAATCCAGAAATTAGTTGAAAAGCCAAAAACAAATGTAGCCAACCCAAATCCAGCGATGGCCAATAATAAATTTCGCCACGCATGCTTGAGCGGTGGAAAATAAAGCATCATCAACATGGTCAACACGGCTCCCACTGATGGTGCTGCACGCAGTACCCCCAAACCCTCCGCTCCTACATGTAAAATATCTTCCGCATACACCGGTAAAATCGCAATAACTCCACCAAATAACACCGAAAACAAATCGAGTGAAATCGCATATAAGATGATTTTAGTCTTAAATACATATGTAATCCCTTCACGTAAACTCAGCCAAATTGAATCATGCTGCGTGTTTTTAGGAGGGATAGGCCGGCTATCTATAAAAAACAAGCAAGCCATCACGATCAACAAAAACACAATTACCGTTATCAACGAGCCCGCTAAACCTGCATAGGCATACAAAAATCCAGCAGCACCCGGTCCTAAAATCGAACCCAATTGCCAAAACGAACTATTCCACGTAGCGGCATTCGCAAACACTTCCTTAGGAACTAAAAATGGATTCAATGACGATGCTGCAGGACTGAAAAATCCCTTCGCTAAACCGATCAAAAAGATGACAAAATAAATGGCATAAATATGAAAATTTGCATCCTGCGAATCCAATTGCAAGGCAGAATACAATAACAAACAAGAACCCAGAATAATCACCAACAATGAATTTTGCATGATTTTCTTCTTATCCCGATTGTCGGCAAAATGCCCTCCAAACAACACCAAAGATATATATGGAACCGCTTCAGCTAGGCCAATTAAACCCAAAGCCAGCGGATTATGTGTCAAATGGTAAATTTCGTACGCTAAAATCACCTCTTGCATTAATAAGGCAATCGTGAAAAATGTATTTCCCGTTACATAAGCCCTAAATTCCGGGAAACGCAAGGCCTGATAGGCATCCTTATTTTTAAAAAAGCTCATAAACGAAATATAATACGGGACTTAAAAAGGCAAGTTCACCCACCCACCGATACTGCAAATTGGGACTAAAATAATAAATCCCCACATGAATCCCCTGAATTATCACAAGACATAAGGCGAGTTCCCATCCAAAAAACCACAAAATACTAGGCAAAATAGCCAGCAAAGCCCATTGAAGTCCTATGAATAATTTGCGAAATTTCACATGACCCTCTAGCCAGGTAAATAAAGATAAGTTCATGAGGGCCAACAATACCACATGGATGAACAAAAGCCCACTAAACTTGCCTGCCGCATAACTCGGCAAAAATAAACCTACTGCATAAAGTAGCGAAGTAAATAATTCCTTTGGTAACCAGATGTGATCCCAATATTTCAGAACGGAACCATATAGCACCATGCCTATAGTTAGGCAAATACCTAAACGAATTAAATCGGCCGAAAGAAAGGCCAACAAATACCCTAAGCAACCAAGCAATACCCCAATAAGTCCACGAATAAACAACGGATAACGATCGTGAAACAAATGAATTGCATCGGTTGGCCGGTGTACTATATTGTCTAATTGCCGATCAGCTAAATAAAAAATCCAAACAGAAACGCCCAAGACCACTTGCTCAGACCAGGGCTGGATACTTCCCACCAGCACATTCCAAAGCATCGCCTGCATGGCTACAGCGCCAAAAACAACATCCAAACTACTGATATGTAATATCCTAAAAAAGCGCATCCTTGCTTTTCTCGACGTGAATTTCATCTCCTACGGACAATCTCCCCAGCACTACCGGAACAGCTTGTTGGCCGAAATACACCTTATTTTCCACTTTTCGAAACGTACTCAACGCCGCCAGCATGGAAGTATCTACCTCCCCCGTCGACGGTTCCACATTGACCAGTTGGCATCGTGCACACGGTTTCGCTCCCATCAATCGGACAGGTCCCAGCGTAAACTCGGACCACGTATCTTCTTCAAATGCTTCGACACCAGAAATAATGATATTGGCTCGAAAACGCATCCAGTCAAATGAAGAACCCAATTGGCGTTCCACAGTTTGATACGATGCTTCGGAAGCAACTAAAATAGGCAGAGAATCTGCGAAAGAACTTTGTTGCGATCCTTGGGTTTGGTATTTAGCTTGAATTTCGCGCGGCGCCTCCGATTGAATCTGAACCAGTCGAACGGACTCATGCAGCAACTCAGAAAACCAGGCAGAAATGCCATCAGCCACTTCACGAACACGAATAGCATCATCCCATAAAGTCACATCTACCCAATCACCCAATGCTGGATTTACAGCTAAAACACGATGATTTTTAGTTACTTGGTCCATGATCAAATAATCCGACCCATATAATTTCAACGCAAATCGCGTCAAATCTGGACGTGTCCGCTGGGTGATAAATTGACCCGAGTCTGACACCAACATGAACCGGCGGTCTCCAACCAATCCCAAAGCATCCACCTCAGCCTGCTGCAACGCAACAGGACCGAGCGATTTAATAGGGAAAATGATTAATTGGGATATCACTGGCATAGACATCATGCAAATTAGCAATTTCAGAAATAAAATCACTATCACGACTTGTAGGCTAGTTCCTTCGAATTCTGAATCAAAAGTGCTATGTTTGTTCTTTGCCTCTTAATATTAACCTATGAAACTAGTTGGCTTACCCCTTTCCCTCCTATTCATTTTATCCCTAGGCGTATCTTCTTCCGCTGATGCCCAAGAAACGTTACGATTGGAAGATGCGATACAGCAAGGCTTACAAAATCAATTCTCCATTCAAATCGCTAAAAAGCGCGAAAAAATTGCAGAAAATGATAATACGTTGGGTAATGCAGGATTTTTGCCAACCATCAACGGTACGACCACAAAAAATTATGCGGTATCAGGGTTGAATCAAGAGTTTTTTGGTGGATTGCGTGCCCCATTGAACCAAAGTGGCGTTCGCTCGAATTCGGGAAATGCAGGGGTAACCATGGCTTGGACATTATATGATGGAAAAGGCATGTTTATTTTAAAAGATCGATTTGCTGAATTACAGCAGTTGGGGGCCCAACAAACCGAAACTTCTATTGAGAATCTAATTGCTTTGATTAGCAATACCTACTACGATATCATCCGTCAAGAATTACGGGTTAATAACTTCAAAAAGGGACTCGAAATCTCAAATGACCGCCTCAAATTAGCGAAAGATCGCTATGAAGTAGGCCAAGGATCCAAAGTAGATTATTACTCAGCTCAAGTTGATTATAACGAAGATAAAGCTTTGTTACTCGCTCAAGAACAATCTTTTTTGAATACTAAAATTAGTTTCAATGCCCTGTTGGTGCGTGCGATGCAAACAGAATTCAAGGTACTTTCAGTGATTGATTTATTGCCGAAATTATCATTGACTGAATTGCGTGATTTGGCGATGAAACAGAACCCTACACTCCTAGCAGCCATCGTAAGTAAGCGTATTTCAGATTTAGATATCAAGAACACGCAAAGCTTACAAATGCCGCAAATAGATTTACTTGCCGGATATAATATGAACCAAGTAGAAAATGGGGCTGGTTTCGGTGTGCAAAGAGGAACTAGTAATGCCTTGAACTATGGATTACGTGCAACCATCAATATCTTCGATGGATACAACCAAAAACGCCGCGTTCAAAATGCCAAAATCAATGCTGAAATCGCGCAATTGCAAGTAGACGATCTTAAAAATTCCCTCAACGCATCCCTGGAGCGCGCCTATGTCACGTATGAA
The DNA here is from genome assembly GCA_903898715.1 of uncultured Cytophagaceae bacterium. GTDB lineage: Bacteria > Bacteroidota > Bacteroidia > Cytophagales > Spirosomataceae > Aquirufa > Aquirufa avitistagni. Next base: position 36,400 of record CAIUGL010000142.1, on the reverse strand, counting down.
AATGCATTGAATTTAATCAACTTAGAATCTGAAAATTACACCATCGCTAAGCAAAACATTGATATTGCTTTCGATCGATTTAAAGTAGGAATTGCCACATCGTATGAACTACGTGAGGTACAACGCAATGCAGTCGCAGCTGAAACACGTTTAATCGAAGCAAAATTTGCGGCTAAATCAGCGGAGATTGAGTTGATTCGCTTAAGCGGTGGAATTTTATAACCCCTGCTCCTCGTTCAACTGTTGCTGGTATAATTCGTAGTACAATTGCTTGTTCTTCATCAATTGCTTGTGCGTTCCTTCCTCCAGTAATTGACCATCCTGTAAAACAAAAATACGGCTCGCTAATTTCGCTGAAGAAACACGATGGGATATAATTAAGCTTGTTTTGTCGGCCATAATGGAACGCAAATGTTCCAAAATTTTATGCTCCGTATGCGTATCCACCGCAGAAAGACAATCATCCAAAATTAACATCGTAGGACGTTTTGCTAGTGCGCGCGCCAGCGAAACGCGTTGCTTTTGTCCACCAGAAAGTGTCACACCACGTTCGCCCAATAAGGTTTCATACTGATCCGGAAATTCCATGATATTGTCATGCACATCCGCAAAACGTGCTGCTTGATGCATTTCATCCGATGTTAAATCATCCTGACCAAAACGAATATTTTCCGCAATCGACGTCGAAAATAAAAATACATCCTGCGGAACAAATCCAAGATGTTTACGCACATGCTGAATATCCCAGTCCCTCAAAGAAATTCCATCTAACAAAATCTCTCCAGCCGACGGGTCATAAAAACGCGCCATTAATAACGCAATCGTACTTTTTCCGGATCCGGTCGTCCCCAGTAAAGCTACGGCTTCACCCGGCATAATCTCTAAATTTATATCGTGCAGAACAGCTCGATCTGATCCAGGATATGTAAAATGCACGTTTTTGAACGTCCACCTCCCTAGTATCGTTTGTGCAATTTGTTTGCCGGGAACAAGCTCCGACTGGATATTCAAAAACTCATTGATCCGCTTTTGGGATGCGGCAGCACGCTGAATTTGGGAGGAAGTCCAACCGAGCGCGGTTACTGGCCAGGTCAACATAAACACGTACATGATGAATTCGGTAATGTTACCGATACTCATGCGGCCTGCCATGACTTCTCTGGAACCCACGTATACGACGAGTAAGGTAGAAAAACCAACTAACAATGAAATGAGCGGTGTAAACAAGGAATCAATCCGAACTAAATCCAATGACTTGCTTCGGTAGTTTGCTGATGCCGCAGCAAAAGAGTCCACGGATTGCTTTTCGCGGACAAACGATTTCAACACACGAATGCCAGAAAAAGCCTCTTGTGCAAAGGTAGAAATTGACGATAAACCCGCCTGAATCTCCTCCGACTTGCGAATGATCAGCGAGTTGACATAATAAATGCTAAACGAAAGAATCGGCAGAGGAAGCAACACATACCACATCAGCGTAGGACTTACATGCCACATGTAATAGATAACCAACGTGAAAACGGAAATCAAATTGAGTCCATACATGACGCTAGGGCCAACGTACATCCGGACTTTGCTCACATCCTCTGAAATCCGCGCCATCAAATCCCCGGTGTTTTGTTGGCGATAAAACGACAATGGCAAAGTCTGATAATGGGCATAAATCTCCTGCTTCATATCATATTCAATATGACGGGACATGACAATCAGGGTTTGGCGAACCAAAAACAAGAAAACGCCTTTGATGAAAGCCATCAGGACAATCAACACGCCATAATAAAATAAGGTACTAGCAAAAACCTCGTAAAAGGCCGACTGCATACCAAATCCCTTAAAAAGAAAATAAATATCAATCGTTTCGGTCACGAGATCGAGCGCAAAACGCACGAGTTGGGCAGGAACAACACCAAAGAAATTAGATCCAAATGTAAAGATGATTCCTAAAAAAAGTAACCACTTATATCGCCAAAAAAATGAGTTGAGATGACCTAATGCGCCCATGAAAATATTAATCAAACAAAGATAGCCCCTTTTTCAAATTAAAATAGTTAATTTTGTCTTTTCAAAAACAGAACGCTCTTTAATTTCGGATGGTAAACAGAAGACTACTTCGTGTCAAAGCATTTCAACAAATGTATGCTTACTGGACACAAGAACGTGCCCAATATCAATTGGCATTTGATGGATTAACAGCCATTTTTCAGCCTGACTTATCACTAATGATTGCCAAAGAAGACCAAACTCCTCGTTTGGAAGGTCTTCGCAAATTAGCCGAAATCCAATTAACAGAATTTTTCCAAGGAGTACCCACCGAAGAAACAATCCCTGCAGAAGCGCTTGAAGCGGCTAAATCCGTGCATCGCATCTATCAAAATAATGTCGCTAAAATTGCCAAGGAATTAAAGTCATCCATGGTCGTGGAGGTTGAATCCATTTTCAAGCAATACTTGAAAATGCTTTATTTCATCCAAGCACTACCGATGATTGGGCAATGGGATGAGCAACGAAGACTATTAGAAAACCCAATCAAAACCTCCGTAATCAGCAAAAATAAAGTCTTAGCGATCATGCCGAAATGGCGTGATTTGCAACAAGCCTTTGCGGATTACAACATTGGCTGGTCGGAAGATGAGGAAAACATGCTCAAGAAAGTCTTCATCGAAGGCATCCTTCCGGATGAGGCCTTCGTCTCGTACCTCCCTACCGCTGGAAAAGATGTCATAGCAGATATCGAAATGATTAAATACATTTTGAAAAATTATCTGTTAAAACATCCGATCATGGCCGAATATTTCGAGGAAAAAGATTTAAATTGGCACCTAAATAAAGACGTCGTAAAAAGTTTAGCGACGAAAACATTCAAGGTCGAAGCACTCGAAGATTTACAAATTCAACCCCTTGGTTTACAGTGGGAAGATGACAAAAAATTCTTCGAAGACTTATTCGATTATTGTGTGAAGGAAGACCTTCAATTAACGCAATGGGTGAATGATCAAACGAAAAACTGGGATACGGAGCGTTTAGCCACCACCGATTTAATCATTTTAAAAATGGCGGTTGCAGAAATGATTCAATTCCCAAGTATACCTGTTAAAGTAAGTATCAACGAATTCATTGAAGTAGCGAAAAACTACTCCACACCGAAATCGGGATCTTTTATCAATGGTATACTTGATGTCATTTCCATTCGTTTGATAAGTGAAAAAATTATACAAAAATCAGGTCGAGGATTAATCGACATAGCTAGTAAATAATATGAGCAGATCATCTAAATCATTTTGGGCATTCGTCGTAGGTGCCGCAGCAGGAGCCGCTTTGGGCATTTTATATGCTCCGGACAAAGGAGAAAATACACGTGGAAGATTATATTTCCAGTTAAATAAATACCGTGACCAATTGAAGCAATTGATTAACGATATCGTAGATGGAAAAGAAATTCCAGAAACATTAGCCAAATCTGAAGGCAAAAAAGTCGTTCAAGACACGAAGCTAAAAGCAGAAAGACTGTTGGAAGATGTGGAAAAAATGATGAGCCAAATCAAAGCTAAGTAATGCGGATATTCGGATTTTTTTTGGTGGCTATCTCTTTTTTCGCTTGTGTCAACAAGCAAAAGGAGGCGGCAAGTTCGTCCGAAAATACCATTCCACTTGCATTACGCCCGAGCCCAGAGAAACAAGCAAAAATGGTCTTTGACCAGCCGCTCGTATATCTTGGCAGAATCAAGGAAGGGGAACAAATTTCATATACTTTCCATTTCAAGAACAAAGGCAACATGCCCCTGCAAATCTTGTCGGTGAACGCATCCTGCGGATGCACTACACCCAAATGGAGTAAAGAATTAGTCCAACCAGACAAGAAAGGATTCATTAAAGTGACTTTTGATTCGAAAGGAAAAGAAGGAAAGTTACAGAAAACAGTTACCGTGTATGCAAATACGTTGCCTGCCGACAATCAAGTGGCATTTAAAATAGAAGTTTTACCTAATACCAAATAAACCAAACATGATCACCTTACAAGCAGCTAATCCACAAATCATGCAAATCGTCCTTTTCGGAGGTATTTTTGTGGTATTTTATTTTTTCATGATTCGTCCACAACAAAAAAAGGCGAAAGAAGCGAAACAATTTATTGAAGAATTGAAAACAGGCGACAAGGTCGTGACCATCGGCGGAGCACATGGAACAGTCATTTCAATTCGTGAAAAAACGATTGTTGTGGAGGTAGATGCCAACAAAGGTGTTCGCATGGTTTTTGAAAAAACTGCGATTTCCAAAGATGCTTCTTCACGTTTAACAGAAGAATAAAAAATGTCTACAAGCCTGAAACCCTTTATCGGCATTACAGGCGGAATAGGATCCGGCAAATCGATGATTTGTCGGATTTTTTCTATGCTGGGAATTCCCGTATTTGAGGCTGATCTAGCAGCCAGAAATCTATGTGATTCTGATCCAGACGTTAAATCCGCCATCACGGAGGAATTTGGTCCTCAGGCGTATTTAGCTGATGGAACTTACAATCGCGAAGGCATCAAAAAAATCTTGCAAAAATACCCTCAGGATATCGAAGTACTTAATCAGATCATTCATCCAGCGGTGCGCAAAGCAGCTACGGCTTGGCTGGAAACTGCACCTCTTGCCCCCTTTTATCTATACGAATCCGCGCTGATAACACCCAAAAACAAGCCAGAACACTTGGATCAGCTTATTGCTGTATCTTGTCCGCTGGAAGAACGAATCAGCAACATTCAAAAAAGAAAACACATGAACTACATGCAAACCATGCAGATCATTGATATTCAACCTAAACCTACAAGCTATATGAAAGGCGCCGAATTCATTATTGAAAACAGCCAAAAAACACGTATTTGGCCACAAATTGAACACATTTACAAAAGTCTAGGTGGCGTTATGCTACTACTCTTAATCAGCTTAAGCAGCTTTGGACAAATCAAAACCATGACCTTCAATATCCGACTCGATACAGATTCAGATGGTCAGGATCAATGGAAATACCGCGCCAAACATTGTGCTGAATTAATTAAATACCACGAGGCTGATATCATCGGCATGCAAGAGGCATTTGTACATCAAATCAAGGATTTTGCCAAGGAATTACCCGGTTACAAGTGGTTTGGTAAAGGACGTGATGATGGCAAAGAGGAAGGTGAATTCTCTCCCCTATTTTACCATGCCGGTAAATTTAAATTACTCAAAGAAAGTACATTTTGGCTTTCTGATTCATGTGAAAAAGTAGGTTTTGGCTGGGATGCTGCCTGCCGCAGAGTCATGACATGGGGTCAATTTCAAGAGATCAAAACAGGTAAAAAATTCTATGTATTTAATACCCATTTTGACCATTTAGGTAAAATCGCTCGCCGCGAAAGTGCTAAATTAGTCCTACGTAAAGTAGCGGAAATCGCCGGCAAATCTCCAGCCGTTATTACGGGTGACTTTAACGCTACCCCAGATGATGAGCCGATTCAAATTTTGGTAGACCCAACAAATCCCAACAAACTAACTGACGCAGAAAAAATAAGCAAAAATGGCCACTATGGACCATATAGCTCATTTAATGGGTTCAAGAAAGAACAAGAAGGCCGTCACATTGACTATATATTTGTTAAAAATGGGGTGCGTGTAAACCAACATGCCACCCATTCAGAAACGTGGGAAAACCGATATCCGACGGATCATTTTCCGGTCAGCGCGGTTGTTGAATTGCCTTAATGCATCTTTGGAAATTGATGCCGTAAAAGTTAACTTGCCGTATGGAAAATTTTATCGTTTCAGCCAGAAAATATAGACCCACCCAGTTCGACTCGGTGGTTGGCCAAAGCCACATTACCACCACCCTTAAAAATGCAATCAAGTCCAATCATTTGGCGCAAGCATTTTTATTCTGTGGACCACGTGGCGTAGGAAAAACAACCTGCGCACGTATCTTGGCGAAAACGATAAATTGCGAAAACATTGGGGCTGATGGCGAGGCATGTGGAACATGTCCATCTTGTACCTCATTTCAAGAAAGTACCTCCCTAACCATACATGAATTAGATGCCGCATCGAATAACTCGGTGGAAGATATTCGTAACCTCATCGATCAAGTACGTTATCCTCCACAACGCGGACGCTACAAAATTTACATCATAGATGAGGTGCACATGTTGTCTTCCGCGGCATTTAACGCGTTCTTGAAAACATTGGAAGAACCGCCGTCCTATGCCATTTTTATCTTGGCAACGACGGAAAAACATAAAATTTTACCTACCATTTTATCCCGTTGTCAGATTTTCGATTTTAACCGGATACAGTGGAAAGATATGGCGAGCCATTTGGCTTCCATTGCAACCAAAGAAAATATTCAAGCGGAACCTGCGGCATTGGAATTGATTTCCATTAAAGCAGATGGTGGTTTGCGTGATGCCTTGTCGATGTTCGACTTAAACGTCACATTTTCAACCGACAATACCCTCCGTCATAAGGATGTGTTGGAGAATTTGCATATTCTCGACAGCGATTACTACTTGCAAATTACAGATCACATGACCACACAAAATCATGTGGGAGCCCTAGTATTGCTAGATGAAATCATGCGGAAGGGATTTGATGGCCAACAATTCATTGCTGGATTTATGGAGCATTTGCGGAATTTACTTTTTGCCAAAGATCCCCAAACCCTAGCGTTGATGGAAATCAGCGACGAATCGAAAGCGAAATTTAAGCAACAAGCAGAAAAGACAAGTACGTCTTTCTTGCTATCTGCCATGAATATTTGCGCTCAATGTGAGACCAATTATAAGTCGGCCAAAAACCCACGACTACATCTCGAACTTTGCCTACTGAAGATTAATTATTTGCCTTCGGTATTCCAACCTGCCACGGAGGGCGGTGATGGAAAAAAGGCTGAGCCCCAGGCGAAAGCCGCTGGGGCCAAAACTACCGAAACACAAGCCCCAATAACGCATAAAACACCTGTTTTAGAGCCGACACCCCCTGCAGTCAAAGAGGAACCAGTGATGGAAACGACCATTCCTGTGGATGTTCCAACACCGCAAGCGAAACCTAATCCGGTATCCGGATTACGCTCAGCTAAAAAGGTTGTTGACGCAAAAGCGACTGAACAAACAGCGGAAGAAGTATTGGCTGGTCTAAGCAATGATCCAGCAAATTCAAAGACCTTTACGATAGAAGAGCTGACGACGGTATGGAACCAACTGGCAGCTGAATTCCAGTCAGCGAATTTGATCAATAAATATGTGATGATGAATCGGCCAATCGAACTGATCGGGTCAATCATCCACATGAAAGTAGAGAATGAAGTACAAGTCCAGCAGTTCAATGAAAATGTACGCTTGGAGGTATTGGGAAAAATTCGTGAACGCCTACAAAATTATAGCATTGACATTGCGTTGGACGTACTGGTGACGGAGAAAAGCGACAAAAAAATGCTGTATACGCAGTCTGATAAGTATGAATTCTTGGCCAACAAATATCCGCTGCTGAGCGAAATGAAACAAAAACTCGGCCTAGATCACGAATATTAGTTTACCTGATTTGCCCGCTTCCTTTCAACACCCATTTTTCAGTGACTAATTTTTCCAAAGCAAACGGTCCACGGGCATGTAATTTTTGAGTGGAAATACCTATCTCTGCACCCAAATCAAAAACTCCGCCATCTGTAAAGCGTGTCGAAGCGTTCCAAAAAACTGCAGCTGCATCTACCGCTTGTAAAAACAACTCAGCTTCCGATTCATCCGAACTTACAATCGCTTCAGAATGACGCGAAGAGTAGCTATCGATGTGATTTAATGCTTCAGCTGTATCCTGAACTACTTTGATAGAACAGGCAAAATCCAAAAATTCCCGACCGAAATCAGCCTCTACAGCAGCCTGAACATGTGGATATTGCATACCCTGCAAAATAGTTAATGCGGAAGGATCAGCACAAATATGCACCTGATACTCCGCAAGTTTCGGAGCCAATTGACTTAAAAACTGTGGTGCAATAGCCGCATGAACCAATATGGTATCCAAGGAATTACACACAGAAGGACGAGAAACTTTGGCATTAACCACAATGCGCACAGCCATATCCACATCAGCCGATTCTGCCACATACGTATGGCAGACACCAGCGCCTGTTTCAATCGTAGGCACGAGCGACTCTTTGCGAACCCGCTGAATTAACGCATCCGAACCACGTGGAATAATCACGTCAACGTACTTAACTGCCGTAAGCAAAGTTGACACATGCGCACGATCTGTAGGCAACAACCGAACAACATCCGTAGATAATCCTGCAACTGTTAACGACGCATGAATCAACGAAACTAACATAGCATTGGTATGCCATGCATCCGTGCCACCACGTAATACAGCCGCGTTACCGGAGCGAATACATAAGGCAGCCACATCGATTGTCACGTTGGGACGGGACTCATAAATAACGCCAACAACCCCTAAAGGGACTGATTTCTTTTCCAAGTGAAGTCCATTGGCTAACGTTTTAGCTACTAAAACTTGGCCTGATGGATTAGGTAATTTGGCCACATCATGCAAACTCGCGGCTAAGGCCAGGATTCGTTCCTCTGTCAACAAAAGTCGATCGCGCATGGGATTTTGCGGATCGTAAACAGCCAGATCTTTTTCATTCGCCGAAATAATCGCAGCAACATTAGCTTCTAAAAGAGTAGCTAAATCGGCAAGGACAGCGAGCTTGACGGCATCTGCCGACAAGGCTAAAGCGGCAGCGGATTTGCGCGTGGCGGCTAATAATGGGGTGATATCAGTTAGGTGCGTCGACATATAATTAAAAATCATGACCTAACGTCACGTAGGTAGCAGGTGATTTGATTTCATTGGTTTCCATGCCATACGCATAATCCACCTTCACAAAATAACCAAATAAATTAGCCCGAGCTCCTACCCCAAAACCAAACAAAAACGGATTTCGGAAGTCAGTAACTGTCGCTTGAAATGGATTTGTTCCACCACCAATGACATTGGTATTAAAGCCATTCGTCCGGCTGAACGGATTCGCACCCGTCCATGCAGATCCGACATCGGTAAAGCCAACAATCTGCAACGAATTCATAAAACTTGACTTATTAGATTCCAAACTTATCAAATGTTTTACTGGCAAGCGCACCTCCAGATTAACTAATAAATGACTATTCCCCGCTAATTTATTCATCTTGAAACCGCGCAATGAAGTCGCAAAATCACTCATAAACACATCCCGATTAGCCGGACCAGCAACACCTAACGGATTTTCCTTTGTTCGTACTTCGCGGTCTATAAACACCCAATTATCCATACCACCCAACATTGTTTGTGGTGCAGCTGGCCCAAAGGCATGCGAAGCAGATAGACGACCGGCTACTAAAATGCTATTCGACAGTTTGACATATTTCCGTACATCCAATCGAACACGCGAGAAACTCAATGACGTCCTGAGGGCTTGTTGGTGTTCCAGCGTAGCTAACACACGCGTACCAATCGGCAAATTATCTTCCCAATGCACCGTATTATCTAAGGTATAGGAGACAGAAGTACCTGCATAGGTCGACAAATTTTCTGGCACCGACAAATTCACCTGATCGAACGATCTATTGGAAGTAAACATCCCAGAGAAACTCAATTTACTCGTCAAATTAATGGGATAAATTCCCGTCAAAGATGCCCGGTTATAGCGTATTTTATTCAAAAAGGCGTCTGATTCCTGGCTATACAACTTCCTGTCGACACGAAAAACCCAGTCTACTTTGTTCGGTAAATAGGCATACTCGCCCCATAAATCGGAGTTCTTAAAATTAGCGTTCAGCAAAACACCTGTCCTGATTAAATGATTTTCCATTAAATCATTCATTTTTAGATCAAATGCATATCCGATTCCACGGATGGGATCAATTCTAAAATTTCCTTCTGAACCATTCACCACAAATGAATTGTGGTAAGCAAATGGTCCGGCAAGTTTGGCTGTTTCTTTACGGGCACGTAACAATTGTTGGCGCTCAAGCCGACTGCGTTTCGCCTTTTCGCGCACATCCAAACTATCGCGCTTAGGCTCTGCTGAAACGTCCGTCAGGAAATTAGACGTACTATCTGCACTCATCGGATACCATTGGTAGGCAGGTATATCTAAAATCGATTGGGCAGATATCCGCTGAATTCGATCTTCTAAGAAATCTCGATCACGGTAATATAATTTATCGCCCGACCATTGAAAATAGGTCCAGGTACCTGACCGAACCCGGTTTTGCATTAATTTCCCTTGGCTTAAATCCAATGAAACCAATTCCTCCCCCGTATTTTGCTTGTGCAAGAAGTAAATGAGCGTATCTGACTGAACTTGGAGTGAATGAATTTTACCCGAATGTGTCAGCAATACGCGCGGATTACTTGGCTCCTCTGCACGCCAGTGCATGAGCACCGACAGCCCTTTGGCTTTAATCACTTTCTGCGTTGAATCCACATAATGGTCCGTCAAATAAATGACATCCCCTTGCTTATTGAACCAATGTGCCTCAAATTCATCTTGGGCATTTTGGGTGATAGGTGTGAATCTATTCCGTCGGAAATCATAGATCCCCACGTCCATTTGACCATTTCGCAAGGCTCTCACTAACATCCGTTGGCCACTTTCATGCATCTCAAAATCAGTGAAATTCCAATCTTTCAGGTCGGTTTTGCTCACTAGTTTTGCCGACAAGCCCGTGATGGGCGCATACTGATTCAACCAGGATTTTCCGTCTTTGGCATAGATAATCGAAAACGAATTATTCGCTGTCCAATGCATGCGGGGCGAATTACTAACAGACTCGCGCAATGGATCTTTCAAACCCGTTTGGAATAAATAAAACCGTTTTTTAGTCTGTAAATTTTGAATCATCACGCGATACTGACCAGCATCTTCGAGTGTGTAAGCCATCCACTTTCCATTGGGACTAATCCGGAAATCCGCTAATTGCTCTCCCTCCAAGCGATCACGGGCAATTAAATTCTCCGCACCTGAAAATGCAGTCGAATTAACGTCAAATTGCTTCGATTCCGACAAATAAAAATTAAACCATTCTTTCAAAAAGCGAGAGATCGACGTGCGTAAGGTACTGGCAATGCTGGATTGGTCATTACGAATAATGCGCGTCAGATTAAGAATGTTACCAATAGGTTGAATGCCATAATTTTTGGCAATATAGGACCAAATGGATTGTCCGATTAATTCAGCTTCTTTTCCCCGTGCCAAAGCTGGCTTCCGAACCTTATTAGCCGCCACGATTTGATACATGTATTGATTCATTTCTGGCGAATCACCATGTGCCACATAGGCAACAATACCTGAAGAAAACCACTCGGGAACAGTTAACAGTAAAGAACTTTGCAAGGCATCTCTAATCGTGCCCCCATACAGTATATCATGTACATAAACTCGTGTAAGTTCCTCAACCAAACGTGTATGTAAATCACCTAAATCAGACTTAAACGCAATCTCAATCTTAAACTTATCTTGATTTTCCTCTTGAGCCTTCTTTAGATTTTGGAAACTAATGCCACTATTTGACTCTAGTAGGTCAGCCGGTGATGGATATAGAAATATTTTTGCTTTTTGATACGGCGTGTAGCCTAAAATACGGGTAATTCGCGGCAACTCCCCATCCAAAAATTGAATCGTAGAACGGGCTAAGGCATCTTGTTTGCCATAGTAATAAACTTCAAAATTTTGATCTGTTATATAGGACCAACGAATCCGCTTGTGTTGAATACGCGTTCTCTCCCAGTCCCGTTGGCTTGGATAAAAGTCTTGTCCCTGCATTTCATATACTGAAAGCAGGCAAGCAACGATCAAGAACAGATTTTGAAAAAACCGCATCCTCAAATGTAATTAATTATGATGAAAATAAATGCGAAAATCGTCGAATTGAAACCTCAAAAGGCAGTTCTTTTATTCCTTGTAGCTCGTCCACAAATGCACGTGCAAAATAAGGAATCAACGAAACACCTTTGGAGCCAAAACCATTAAAAATACCCACGGGTTCATGCGGGTGAATACCAATAAATGGGCGTCGGTCTTGTGTCGCAGGGCGCACACCCACGCGGGTACTTAGTCGCGTGTAGGAGTCCACCCCCATGGAAAGCAGTTTTTGGTGTAACTCATCCTGCGCATCTGCTGTCTCTGCAGATGAAAATTCATCCCAACGGTACGTGGCACCTACTTTAAATTGATTGCCTGTCAAGGGTAGAACGAATCCATTTTTACTCAATATGTAATCCTTCGCTGGCTGATCTGATTCAAAAATCATCAACTCCCCTTTGGCGGGTAAAAAAGGTAATTTGGACCATATCGGGTTTTTTTGTCCATGAAATCCTTCACAAAAAATCACGCCCTCAAAGGCATCAGTAGCGGAATAAGCGCGTTCTTGAAACAGGCCTAATGCTTGGAAATGCATACGCGAAACGCGTACAAGTTCAGCTACATCCACCCAACCCGTTTCGCTGACCCAAACTCCCTCAGGCGTCCAGTCCAGATAATGATGATCAATTTGCGGTTTACGCTCCTCTAACCACGTTCGCATGTCTACATTGGCAAAAGGCCGAAACAAGGGTATTGGGTGGAAAAAAGATGCTTGCAATGTTGCCTCTAGACGCGTGTAAAAATCTGGCAAATAGGTAAATAGTTCTTCCGCAAGCCAAGTCTTTTCTAATTTCCGGCCGGTGACAGGATTATAAATACCCCCTGCTGCCTGAGAAGAATTGAAATAAACAGCGGGAGCATCCCAAATCTCAAATGGAATCCTTGCGGATAGAAAATGATGTGCTAAGATGGTGCCGGCTAGACCTTGGCCAACAATCAAAAATGGTTTATTTTTTTTCACGTTGAACCCGACGTACATGATCTAACACAAAATTGACCTGTTCATCCATACTTCGGAAAGAAGTATCTAAATCAATCGCATCGTCGGCACGTTTCAAAGGACCTTCCGTACGATTCGAATCTATTTCATCACGCATGCGCAGGTTCTCTACAATTTCTTCGAGTGGAAGATCTTCGCCTTTTTGTAAAAGCTCAAGTTTACGTCGCTGGGCACGAATATTCGGCTGAGCCGTCATGAATATTTTTAATTCTGCTTGGGGAAATACAACCGTACCGATGTCCCGGCCATCCATCACAATCCCTTTTTTCTCCCCCATTTTTTGCTGCTGCGCAACCATTGCATGTCGGACCGCTGGAATAGCAGCTACTTGGCTCACAATCTCCGAAATAAACATTTTCCGAATTTCCTGCTCCACATTCTCCCCATTCAAAATAGTATCAGAGGCTTGTCGGCCTACATTAAACGCAAACGTAATCTCAATGTGCTTCAGCGCATATTCCACCGCCGCGGCATCAGAAACTTCCACGGCATGGCGATGAAAATATAGCGCAACCGCTCGGTACATAGCACCTGTATCTATAAAGGCATAATGCAACGTCGCAGCTACACGTTTCGCGGTTGTACTTTTACCACAGGAAGAAAAGCCATCTAAGGCTACAATAATTTTGGACATTAGTCGGCAATAAAAGAATGAATCGCATCATAGCAAGCCAGAGGTGCTTCGTAAACACCTTGATGCCCTACTCCCGGCAAAATTACACATTTATGATGTGCTTTTATAGCTAAAATGCTATCTGTGCTGATTAAGGGATCTGCGTCCCCATGAATTAACAAAAATGGAATGTGCGTATCGCGTAAAAATGCGGTGAAATCGGCCCGATCACGCATGGCCCTTGAAGCCGCAATAAGTCCATCGACCGACAAATCTTGGTAGCGCGCAATTAACTGATCCATCAATTCACGATTGTTGGCCACAAAATCAGGGGCAAACAGATTCGCAACAAAGGATTTAATGAATACGGAAGCACCGTGCTTCGCTAGAAATTCGATGGTGCGATCTCGATTGATTTGCTTCTCTGCGGTGTCTGGAAGCGCGGTAGAATGTAATAATACGACCTTTTCGATACGTTCAGGAAATAGCTTCGCCATTTCGAGGGCAATGTACCCACCCATGGAATGTCCCACAAAGGTAAATTTTCGATCTTGAGGTAATGAGACAAGAATCTCTCGAGCATAATCGGCGATCGATTTCGCAGAAGTCCAATGCGCAAAAGAAGGAACAATTGGTTTTTCAGCCCAGGTGAATGAAGGAATAAAATCATCCCAAATACGGGCATCTTCCCCAAAACCATGTAAAAATACGAGCTGGGCCGACATATGCTTAGTAGGTATGCAGCAGGCCGACGATCGTGAATCCGAGGCCAATGAGCGCGGCGATTCCACCTACGACACTGATACCTACGATACTGAGCACGGCGCCGATAGCCAACAAAAATAGACCAATTTTCAATTTGGAATCCATCCGATGAACCTCATCGCGGACATCTGCTTTGAGTGCTTTTCGTGCTTGTCTAATTTCTTTTTTAACGCTGGAAACTCGCTTCGTGTGCTTTACCTCTTGAGCAGGTGCGACAACGGTGGGAGTTGTGACTTCAGGTGTAGCTACTTGCAATGCGCCAGTAGGCTGATTTTCTGAAACAAACGAACTAGAGATGGCTAACATAGCCACAAGAATAAAGGCTTTCATAAGGTTTAAGCGACAACTTTCATTTGATGAAAAACGGTACGTTCAAATTTCGATTTGGCATAAGCTAAATCGACTTTAAAATCCTTCAAATCAGTTTGAGAAGGGATTTCAAACATGGCATCTGTCATGATGGCTTCCATGATGGACCGCAAACCACGTGCTCCTAATTTAAATTGCATGGCTTGTTCAACGATATAAACTAAGGCATCTTTTGAGAAAGATAATGACACATTTTCCATGTCAAAAAGTTTCTCATATTGCTTGATAAGCGCATTTTTAGGTTCTGTCAAAATGGAAAGTAAGGCTTTCTCATCCAATGGATTTAAGAAAGTAACTACCGGCAGACGTCCTAGCAATTCAGGAATCAACCCAAACGATTTTAAATCCTGCGCAGATACATACTTCATAATCTGATCTTTCTCAAACGATTCATGGAACGTATCGTCGCCTGAAAAACCAATGGGGCGCGAGTTTAAACGCTTCGCAATATGACGATCAATCCCATCAAAAGCACCACCACAGATAAACAAGATATTCTCCGTATTTACGGCAATCATCTTTTGATCCGGATGCTTACGTCCTCCTTGCGGCGGCACATTTACAATCGAACCTTCCAATAATTTCAATAAGGCTTGTTGGACCCCTTCCCCAGACACATCCCGCGTGATCGAAGGATTGTCCGACTTACGCGCGATCTTGTCAATCTCGTCAATGAACACAATGCCGCATTCGGCCTTTTCAACATCGTAATTTGCGGCTTGCAATAGGCGAGTTAAAATCGTTTCGACATCTTCTCCTACGTAACCCGCTTCCGTAATGACGGTCGCATCTGCAATGCAAAAAGGAACTTGTAATTTCTGCGCAAGTGTACGAGCCAGATAGGTTTTTCCAGTTCCAGTCTCACCTACCATCAGGATGTTCGATTTCTCAATCTTCACATCATCTGCAGCAGGCGTCTGCATCAGACGCTTGTAGTGATTATAAACGGCCACGGATAAGTGGCGTTTGGCTTCCTCTTGACCAATCACATATTCATCTAAATAAGCTTTCAAATCCTTTGGTTTGACCAATTCAAACTGTTGGCTCCCTGGTTTATGCGCCTTCGCAGCCGCACCCATTTCGTCTTTGATTACTTCATATCCTTGTTGCAAACAGGTATCACAGATGTGGCCATCGATTCCCGAAAGAAGAATGCCTACCTCATTTTTTGCCCGTCCACAAAAGGAACAACTTGCTTTCTTAGCCATCTTTAATTACACAGTACGCGTTAAAATCTCGTCAATCAAGCCATATTCTTTGGCTTCAGCTGCTTTCATCCAGTAGTCACGATCCGAATCGCGCTCGATTTCTTCAAATGATTTACCCGAATGCTTGGCTAAAATGTCATATAATTCCTGACGAATTTTGACGATTTCACGTGCCGTGATTTCGATATCACGTGATTGACCTTGTGCTCCACCAGATGGCTGGTGAATCATCACACGCGCATGCTCTAACGCAGAACGCTTTCCAGCTGCACCACCGGCTAATAAAACCGCACCCATGGAAGCTGCTAGTGACGTACAAACCGTAGCTACCTCCGGACGGATGTAGTTCATGGTATCGTAAATCCCCAATCCTGCGTACACAGATCCACCAGGGCTATTAATGTACATGACAATGTCTTTTTTGGCATCTGTAGATTCCATAAATAACAATTGTGCTACGATGATATTGGCCATATAATCATCTACGGGTACTCCCATAAAAATGATACGGTCCATGATTAAACGAGAAAATACATCGATTTGAGCGAAACGCATGGGGCGCTCCTCAATGATGTATTGGGTCATGTCATCGATTTGATGCATCGGTCGGCTACCAATGCTATTCATATATTGATCCACTGCCAAACCGTTTAAGCCACGGTGATGGACAGCATATTTACGAAACTCTTCGCCAGTCAATTCTTTTGGGTACATATCTGGATAGTTTTAAAATCAAATTTAAAATATTTTCACGTCTAAAGCTAAACACCAAAACGGATTATCTTGTTCACAGAAAACCCCGTAATTTACGGGGCTCTCACTCTAAATTATAAATCGGCTAAATTACAGCGCTGCTGCAATCTCCTTGAATTTCTCCACGTCGATTTTCGAAACCTTGTGCGGAATATTCTCCACAATAGCACTCGATACTTTATCAGCAAATGCCTGATTGTACAAGTTCATGAAGTTATCACCTTTCGATTTATCGCTCAAGTAACCCATGGCAATTTTCTCAATCATTTCTTCGATGCCTGGTTGGTCCGAAGATAAATAACCACCAAACTGCTGGCGAACCATATCTTTCGCTTTCTCAACCACCTCAGGATATTCAACTTTTACGTCAAATTTCGCTGCGATTTCATTCTTGATTAAGTTCCAACGAATATCACGTTTCACATTATCAAAATCTTGATCAATTTGCTCTGGCGTAAATTTACCTTCATTGATACGCACTAACCACGTACGCAAGAATTCTTCTGGAAGATCAATTTTAACGTTTTCGATCAACGCTTTTTCCGCATCGATACGCAATAAGTAATTCGCTTCGCGAGCATAATTCTCCGAAACAATTTTCTCAACTTCAGTTAAGAACGTTTTTTCATCTGTTGCTTTTCCTGGCCCTAAAACTTTGTCGAAAAATTCAACATTCATTTCAGCAGGAGCTTGACGCGTAATATCTTCCACTACGTATGAAACTTCACCTGTCAAATCAGCTACCTCTTCTTCCTTTTTACCGGTTGCTAAGGCTAATGATTTTGCGTCAACAAACACCTTATCGATCGCAAATTTCAAGGTATCTCCTTTTTTCGCGCCGATGAATATTTTCTTTGATTTATCTTGAATCGCGTGCATCGGGATAGCTGATTTCTCAACCCAATCACCTTGCGTGAAGGTTCCAAATACTAAATCACGATCTTCAACTGCATCTGGATGCGTCTGCTCGCCGAATTGCTTCTTTAAGTTTTCAACCGTCTCCGCAATCTCCTTCTTATCTGCTTTGATTTCGTACGATTTAATTTCTTTCATCTTAGCCAAATCCACCTTGAAATCTGAGTGGAAACCTAAATCATAATGAAATGTAAATTCCGTATCTTTTTCCCAATCGATTGAATCTGCTTCTTCTACAGCTGGAAGTGGCTCGCCCACTAAATTCAATTTATTTTCTTTGATGTAATCACTAACCGCGTGGCCTAATTCGTGATTAATTTCATCCACTAATGCCGACTGACCATACAATTTTTTAATCAAAGTTGCCGGAACCATGCCCGGACGAAAGCCCTTGATCGACGCTTTCTTGCGATAGTCTTTCAATTTAGCCTCAACTTTCTCTTTGTAATCAGCCTCAGTTACAACAACGGTCAAACGACCTTGTAAATCACTTGCTTTATTTAGTGAAATGTTCATATAGAATTGTTTGTTTAATCAATTAAAAAAAGCCCTCAAAAACCTAACGGTGTTGAGGGCTTGCCTTGGTACGGGTGGAGGGACTCGAACCCCCATGCCTCGCGGCGCCAGATCCTAAGTCTGGTATGTCTACCAATTCCACCACACCCGCGTAATTTGGAGTGCAAAGGTAATCAGCAAAACTTATTATTCCAAAGGTGTTTGGCAAATAATCTAATCAATAAACATTTTGTGTTATTTTTGACTTCTTAATAAAAACCTATGTCTGCTCAGCAAGAAGAATCACAGCCTAATTGGCGCACCTGGTACCTCGTTTTAGGTGCTTTTCTAGTGAGCATTATTCTGTTTTTCATCGGTTTCTCCGCACTTTTTAGCTAAGCCATGCACCTACTCGACTGGATCATATTAGTATTAACAATCGGCGGAATCGTGGCGTATGGGAGTTGGAGGGGCCAACAGTCCAAGCAGTCTTTGCAGGGATTTTTACTTGCCGACCGGGAATTACCTTGGTATCATGTGTTGCTTTCGGTCATGGCGACGCAGGCTTCAGCGATTACATTTTTATCCGCACCGGGCCAAGCCTATACAGATGGCATGCGATTCGTTCAATTCTATTTGGGTTTACCGATTGCCATGATTGTGTTATCTGTTACGTTCATTCCGAATTATTATCGGCTCAAAGTGTACACAGCCTATCAGTTTTTAGAAAAAAGATTTGACGCTAAAACCCGCGTATTAACCAGTTTACTGTTTTTAATTCCGCGCGCACTATCTACCGGCGTAACCATCGCGGCTCCATCCATTATCTTATCGATTTTAGTAGGCTGGGATTTAACTTGGACGAACACTTTAACGGCCGCACTCGTAACTACCTATTGTATGTTGGGCGGTTCCAAAGCCATTTCCTATACTCAAATGCTCCAAATGTCGGTGGTGTTAGCCGGTATGGTCTTAGCCGCCGTGCTTATCATTTATCAATTACCACCGGAAATCGGCGTCAAACAGTCCCTGCAAATTGCAGGCAAAATGGGCAAGATCAATTTGATTGATTGGAAATTTGATTTGAATAATCGCTATAATATTTGGTCAGGAATCATAGGTGGTTTCTTTTTGCAGCTCTCCTATTTCGGTACGGACCAAAGCCAAGTGGGCCGTTACCTCTCTGGACAATCTGCTACACAAAGTAGAAAAGGCTTGTTGCTGAATGGCTTTCTAAAAATCCCGATGCAATTCTTCATTTTACTGGTGGGTATTTTCGTGTTTATCTTCTATCAGTTTCACGAGCCACCGATGTTTTTCAATAAAAATACAGAGGCAGTTTGGGTGAAGCAGGCCGATGCGAAGCAAATCAATCAAGAAAAATCGGCTTTATTTGAGGCGAAGAAAAAGGCCGAAATAGCATTAGTCAATGCCATTGACCACAACCCGACTGCAGTAGCGCCCCTCAAAAATGAGATTAATTCCTTGCATGAGCGTCAAATGAAATTACGCGAAGCCGCGGTTTCTTCGATGGAGAAGTCGGCCGTTTCCTTTGAACCTAATGACACCAACTATATTTTCTTAACCTACATCATCGATCATTTGCCCATTGGGATCATTGGATTTTTGATTGCGATGATTTTGTTATCGTCTATGGGATCGATGGCGTCCGCATTTGGTTCATTGACCTCGACTAGTATGGTTGACGTGTATAAGCGATTTGTCAATCCCGAGGCTAGCAACAAGCATTATTGGTGGGCATCAAAAGTAACGACTTTAGGCTGGGGAATTTTGTGTTTAATTGTGGCTCATTTTGCAACCAACATGGGTAGCTTGATTGAAGTGGTCAACATACTTGGTTCGTGGTTTTACGGAACAATACTTGGTATATTCTTATGTGCCTTTTATTTACCGGCAACCGAAGGCAAACATGTATTCTGGTCGGCATTGCTAGCCGAAATCATCGTCATCGTCGCTTGGTATTATGAGTTAATGGCATTCTTGTGGTTAAATGTACTCGGCTGCTTATTGGTCATGATTTTTTCTATTATTTTGCAACAAATAGACCGATTGCGGGCGCATGCTGTTTAATTCATTTTCCTTTCTTGTCTTCCTTCCCATCGTGTATGCGCTGTTTTGGGGGGTACATTATGCCAAAGGAATTGAAAACAAACTTACATGGCAGCATCTGATTTTACTTTCTGCCAGCTATTTTTTCTATGCCTATTGGAACGTTTGGTTTCTTGTGCTGCTCATTTTTTCGACCAGTTTAGATTTTTATTCAGGCCAAAAAGTCGCCGACAACCCTGGGCGATTGGGTAAAAAAACATGGTTTTGGCTGAGTATAGGTGTCAATTTTGCGCTACTCGGCTTTTTCAAATATTACAATTTCATTGTTTCAAGTATTTCAGAATTACTAAAAACAATGGATTGGAGTTGGGAGCCCACGCTGCTCTTAATCACCTTACCGGTGGGTATTTCCTTTTATACCTTTCACGGGCTATCCTATGTGATCGATATTTACAAGGACCGAATTAAACCCGAAAAAGACATGTTGGTCTACGGTTTATTCGTCTGCTTCTTCCCTTTATTAGTAGCTGGACCGATCGAGCGAGCCAATCACCTGATTCCCCAATTGAAGGAGGAAAAGAAGTTTAATCGGGCGCAGAGTATCTTCGGATTGCAGCAGATGCTGTGGGGATTTTTTAAGAAAATTGTGATTGCGGATAATTGTGCGGTGTATGTGAATCAGATATTTGGCCAACAAGAATCCTTGAATTCAGCTAGTTTAATCGTAGGTGCTGTTCTATTTTCGTTCCAAATTTATGGGGACTTTTCGGGCTATTCCGATATTGCATTAGGTACGGCGCGCCTGTTTGGCATTGAATTACTGAACAATTTCAACTTCCCTTATTTCGCTAAAAACGTCGCTGAATTCTGGAAGCGTTGGCATATCTCCTTAACCTCATGGTTTCGCGACTATTTATATATCCCGTTGGGAGGCAACCGCGTCTCGAAATTTCGCCGGGTAGGCAATACCTTAACAGTATTTTTAGTAAGTGGTTTGTGGCATGGCGCTAGCTGGACCTATGTTTTTTGGGGATTCTTGAACGGCTTGTTTTTAGTGCCTCAAGCGGTGAGCAAGCGATTTACCTGGGTGTCTCAAACGAAACTCGTTTCTGGATTACGGATGTTAATCACCTTCAGTGTCGTGACCATATTCTGGGTGTTTTTTAGAGCCAAAAGCATCTCGGAAGCATTCGCTTATTTGGCGGGGATGGTCCAACATGGCGGCTGGATACCCGATATTTCGGGCCGAAAAAATCTGGTAATTTTGAGTGTGCTGATTGTCGGATTTATGGGGATTGAGTGGTTAGGCCGACATACCCTTAGTCCGTTGGTTCGAATCAATACCATCAAAAACCGCTGGGTTAAATGGACATTTTATTACAGCTTGATGGTATTAATCTTGTATTTCTACCGGGGGAATGACCAGTTTATTTACTTTCAATTCTAAAGACAATGAAACACTTCTTACGTGATTTAATGGTGTTTTTAGGTGTTTTTGGCCTACTATTCCACGCTTACCCCGAGTTCCAATATTGGACCAAGAGGTACCAAACAGATGTGGCAGGTACGGAAGTGTATGAAGTACTCGCAGCGAGTAAATCCAAGCTCAAAAAGAAAAAGCTGGTGATCGGCGATAGCGTTGCCAAACAAGTTTTGGATTCATTAGCGAATGATTCAGCTTTAGTTTCATTAGCTTCCAATCAGGCTATTTCGATGGCGGGTCAATATGTGATTGCTGTTCAGGCGCTGGCAGCAAATCCATCCGTGGACACCTTAGTATTAATCTATCATCCGTTCAGTTTTCAAAATAATTTAGCGAGCCCATTGAGCTTTCATTACTTCGTCAAACCCTTTTTTACCAAAGAGAATCATGGATTATTTTCACCTGTAGTGATCAAGCAAGTGGAGGCGATTCCATTTTATTACCTAGCCCAATACCGCCCGGTATTAACCAGTAATTGGTCCCCATCTTTCGAAGGGGTGTCGGACGAAAAAGGGCTATTTTCTTCTATTTCGAAGGAATATGTGTTGCGATTGCAACTATTATGCACCCAAAAAGGGGTGGTATTGCAAATTATATCTCCACCCATAAATGAGGTATATAGAAATCAGGTGATTGCTGCGCGTGAAGAATTTAAAGCAATCCCAGGCTATGCAGATTCTTGGAATTTCTATGCTTCCACTAATTTTCTGCCGGATCAAATCCACTTAAATCGATTTGATTTTTTAGCTGCGAGTCCGTGGAAATCGGCCGGATTAATTCGGTAGTTTCAACGAGAATTTAACAGGGATCACAGGCTTTTCGTCGAAGGAACGCTGTTTTTGCATCGAGTCGATGACCGCAAGACCTTTCGTAATTTTCCCAAAAACCACATATTGTTTGTAGAATCGAGCAGCCTGCTCGGTATTCGTAATGATGAAAAACTCCGTGGGCGACGATGATTTTTTAGGATTTCCTTCATCGTATCGCGCCATCGCGATGGTTCCGCGTACAGGTTTTAAATGGTCTGGATATTCGGCTGGAACTAAGTAGGCTAAACGATCTTTAAATTCTCCCCCACCCTGCATGCCTATTTCGTAGACATTGCGATAGAAATAGCGATCTGTGAAATAACCCATTTTGACCAGGCGGACAAAATTGATGCGATGTAGTGGTGTTTCTTCGTTCAGTGTGATTTCGAAATTTCCGAGACGGGTTTCGCCTTGAATTTTGGTTTCTGGAAATTGTGAGGATTGGGCGCGTAAATCCTTTTCCACTTGAGAGGGATCAACGTTGTAATTAGGCTTACAAGCAACTACTAATAGTAACAAAAATACGAACCGCATACCTAGCTTTGGCAAACCTTGGAGGATTGCCAAAGCTATAGGGAAAAAGGGACAAAAAAAAGGGAGCCGAGGCTCCCATTTAAAATTATCTACAAACTGATTACGCATGCTTTGCTTTCTTTCCGAAGAAATACAATCCTGCAAAAGCAACGATTAAGATCGCAGGGAACAAGACCATTTGCGCCATGGTTGCCTGACCTGCAACTAATGCAATCGCATCGCCTGTTTGTGTTTTAGCCGCTTCAGCCGTATTTGAATCTAACCATGATCCAATGATCGGCTGGAAAATTGACGTAGCAAACATTCCCATACCACCCATGATCGAAAGACCAAAAGCACCCGTTAACGGAATATTTTCAGCTACATATCCAATCATCGTTGGCCAGAAATAACATACACCTAACGCGAAAATAATCGCTGAAACATAGACCATACTTCCTGTCGCAGAGCTCATCAAATAAACCCCAATCGTAGTCAATATCGCTGACACTAATAAAACTCCACCAGCATCTAATTTATGTACAATCGGACCAGCGAAATAACGACCTACAGCCATCAAACCAGTCACAATAGCCAAAATGATCATTGGGCTAGCACCTGCTTGACCCATGATTGGTCCAATCCATTGCTCAGGACCGAATTCTGAGATGGCTGTTAAAGCCATACAAGCCAACATAAATAAATACAAAGGCGAAAGCATCGCTTTGAAGTTTTCGCCAGTCGAAGCACCACCCTCAACAATCGTTGCCGGGAAGGCTTGTCCATAAAACAAGTACGCATAAATTACAGCTGGAACTAAAATAGCAGCAATTTGTAATTGCCAGCCTAAGTTTGCATCCGTCATGAATTGAGACAATAACGTAGCAATTACGATACCTCCTGGGAACCACATGTGGAAACGATTCAACATTTTTGTCTTCTCTTTTCCTTCGAACATATCCGAAATCATTGGATTACAAGCTGCTTCTACGGTACCATTACCGAAGCCAACAAAGAAAGTTGACAATAATAAAGACCAAAAACCACCTGCATAAATCGTCATCACTAAACCAATCACGTGTGTGAAAAATGCAACCCAGATGATTTTCTTTGGTCCTAACACATTATACAAGGGACCACCGATGATCATGGCAATCGGGAATCCTAAAAAAGCCATTTGGTTAACGTATCCTAATTGCTCATTGTCCAGTTTAAAGTCTACGCCTAATTGAGTAAGTACCCCAGCACGAATTCCAAAAGCCATGGATGTAGTAATGAGGGCAAAACAGGACGCCAGAAATAATCGATTGGCATTAACAGTTTGATTCATAATAGTTTAGTTTTAGTTAAAGTTTAGAGAAATTATAATCTTAAAAAAATTAAATTCTTAATTGGAAAAATCGTACCAAAAAAACGAAAAGATTTTTGAATTCCGTCGTTAAATGCGATTTATTTTGAAAATTTTACAAAAATCTGCCCCCAAGAAAGGGTAATTTAATCAAATTAAGCCCTATTTTTGTGACTATCTAAATCTATCAACATATGATCCAAGGTGGAACATCCACGACTGCAGCGAGTCGGCGCGGAAGAAAATTAAAAATGGGCATGATCGGTGGAAGCACCGAGGCCTTTATTGGTGCCGTGCACCGCAGAGGTGCGCAATTAGACGGTGAAATCGAATTAGTTTGTGGCGCATTCAGCTCCAATCCAGACAAATCCAAAGCAACAGGTGAAGCATTATATCTTCCTGAAAACCGTGTATACGCTTCGTATGAAGAGATGATCCTAAAGGAAAAAGAGCTACCAGAAGGTGAGCGTATGGACTTTGTTTCCATCGTTACTCCTAACCACGTGCATTTCCCTGCGGCAAAATTCGCCTTAGAAAATGGATTCCATGTGGTTTGCGATAAGCCAGCAACTTTGAATTTGGCTGAAGCGAAAGAACTGAAAAAAATCATTGAAAAAACGGGGTTAATCTTCGCGTTAACACATAATTATACGGCCTATCCGATGGTCAAAGAGGCGAAACACCTCGTAGACTCGGGCCAATTAGGTGAAATTCGCAAGATTATCGTGGAATATCCACAAGGCTGGTTGATCGATTTAGTGGAAGCTACCGGTCAAAAACAAGCTGCTTGGCGTACAGACCCAGAACGTTGCGGTGCTGCTGGAGCAATCGGAGATATCGGAACGCACTGCGAGAACTTAATCGAATACATCACGGGATTACATATCACAGAACTTTGTGCCGACTTGACAATTTTCGTGGAGGGGCGTTTATTAGATGATGATGGCAACATTTTGCTTCATTATAATAACGGTGCCAAAGGCGTTTTACATTGCTCACAAATCTGTAACGGAGAAGAGAATGATTTCAATTTCCGTATTTATGGAAGTAAGGCAGGTATTACTTGGCATCAAATGGAGCCAAATACATTAACCTTCCGTACCCGTGACGATGGTGCACGTACGATTCGTACGGCAGTGGGCAATTTGTCGGCAGCGGCAAATGCGCATTCACGCCAACCGGCCGGACACCCAGAAGGCTACGTAGAAACGTTCGCGAATATCTACCGCAACTTTGCCTTCGCAGTAAGAGCACGTTGGGCTGGAAAACCACAAGATCCTATGTATGATTTCCCAGGTATTGACGAAGGAATTATGGGTATGGCATTCATTGAGAACGTGGTTCGTTCGGCCAAAGACAACCAAAATAAATGGACAAAATTTGAACTATAATAGATCATGACTAAAATTAAAGTAGGTATCGTAGGTACCGGTTTTATCGGACCCGCACACATCGAAGCGCTTCGCCGCTTACCCAAC
The DNA here is from genome assembly GCA_903898715.1 of uncultured Cytophagaceae bacterium. GTDB lineage: Bacteria > Bacteroidota > Bacteroidia > Cytophagales > Spirosomataceae > Aquirufa > Aquirufa avitistagni. The sequence goes on along the minus strand of CAIUGL010000142.1, from coordinate 10,670 downwards.
ATCGACGTAGCTGCATTATGTGAAGTAACGATTGAGTTAGCTGAAGCGAAAGCGAAACAATTAGGCATAGGCCGTTGGTATACGTTCGAAGACTTATTAAAGCAAGAAGATATCCAATGTGTACACATTTGCACACCCAACTTCCTTCACTATTCGCAATCGAAAGCCGCTTTATTAGCTGGTAAGCACGTAGTTTGCGAGAAGCCATTGGCGAAAGATTTACACGAAGCTGAGGAGTTAGTGGAATTAGCAGCGAAAACAGGTTTGGTGAATGCGGTTCACTTCAACTTACGTTACTATCCGTTGGTACGTCAAATGAAAACCATGCGCGAAAAAGGTGATTTGGGCGAAGTTTATTCGATCATCGGTAGCTACTTACAAGATTGGTTATTCTACAACACGGATTACAACTGGCGTTTAGAACCCGATAAATCAGGTGATTCACGTGCGATTGCCGACATCGGATCTCACTTATTAGATGTAATCGAATACATCACAGGCTTGAAAACAGTCGAGGTTATGGCTGATTTTAACACGGTTCACAAGGTGCGTAAAAAGCCTTTGAAGCCAGTAGAAACGTATTCAGGCAAAATGTTGCAACCGGAAGATTATGCGGATGTGCCAATTAATACAGAAGATCATGCCAACGTACTATTGCGTTTCGACAATGGAAACCGTGGTTGTGTAACAGTATCTCAAGTTTCAGCGGGACGTAAAAACCAATTGAAATTAGAAATCTCCGGATCAAACAAAACATTTGCGTTTAACTCAGAAGCGCCAAATGAAATCTGGATTGGTAACCGCGATCAAGCGAATCAAGTCTTGATGCGCGATCCATCTTTGGCATATCCAGAAGCGACTGCCTTAATGACATTCCCAGGAGGTCATAATGAAGGATTCTCAGATACATCGAAGCAATTATTCAAGGAAGTTTACGCGGCTGTTGAGGCGGGTAAGCAGCCAGAAAATCCGAAATACCCGACGTTTGCCGACGGATACCGCGAGCTATTGATTTGCGAGCGCATCTTGGATTCAACACGTTCACAAAAGTGGGTTAAAATCTAAACCTTTAACAATATGAATACGATCAAAGGGCCAGCGATATTTTTGGCACAATTTATGGGAGATGAAGCTCCCTTCAACTCATTAGATAGCATCACGACGTGGGTGGCGTCTTTGGGATACAAAGGCGTACAAATTCCTTCGTGGGATTCACGTTGCATCGATTTGCAAAAAGCGGCAGAGTCAAAAACCTATTGCGATGAAATCGTGGGGATGTTGGCTGCCAAAGGCTTGCAAATCACGGAATTATCCACGCACTTACAAGGACAATTAGTTGCCGTTAACCCGGCATACGATTTAGGATTCGACGGTTTTGCACCAGATGCTGTGAAAGGAAATCCAAAGGCACGGACGGAATGGGCGGTCCAACAGTTAAAATATGCGGCAAAGGCTTCACAAAACTTGGGATTAAATGCACACGCGACATTCTCGGGAGCATTGATGTGGCACACCGTTTATCCATGGCCACAACGTCCTGCGGGATTAGTGGAGCAAGGATTTAAAGAATTAGGGCGCCGTTGGCTACCAATTTTGAATACCTTCGACGAGTGTGGCGTAGACTTATGTTATGAAATTCACCCAGGTGAAGATTTGCATGATGGCGTGACGTTCGAGATGTTTTTAGATGAGGTCAAAGGCCACAAGCGTGCCAACTTACTATATGATCCATCGCACTTTGTGTTGCAGGCATTGGACTATAAACAATACATTGATTTCTATCACGAGCGTATCAAAATGTTTCACGTAAAGGATGCCGAGTTTAACCCAACGGGTAAGCAAGGTGTTTATGGAGGATACCAATCTTGGATCAACCGCGCGGGACGGTTCCGTTCATTAGGTGATGGCCAAGTAGATTTCAAGAGCATCTTCTCAAAATTAACGCAATACGGTTATGATGGCTGGGCGGTGTTAGAATGGGAATGCTGCATCAAAGATCCGGTTCAAGGAGCGACGGAAGGAGCACCATTTATTTCAAGCCACATCATTAAGGCGACTGAAAAAGTGTTCGATGATTTCGCAGGAACTGGCGCTGACGAAGAGCTGAATAAGAAGATTCTAGGCCTATAGTCTAAATTTGAATATCCCACAAAACTGATAAAAAGCCCTTTAGTGAATACTAAAGGGCTTTTTTGTTGATTGAATGATGAAAAAACCGTAACGCTGCCGGGGTCTCTGACCCCGGCAGCGTTTACCCCCACCCCTAATTTTCGGAAAAAACATAAATAAACCAAGCCGCTGATAACAATACCACATTCTTGATAATATATTGTCCCGTCAGCGTCAGACTAAAAAACGATTGCCAGGTCTCATTTGGCAGAAACAGAACCGGCAAAAAAGTAGTAAACAAGTGACCAATCATCACCCAAAAGGCAATTTTTGTCAAACGTGGAAACAACCACAAAAAACCAATCAAACATTCAGAAACTCCCAAAACCATTAAAAATTGTTGGATGCTCATGAAGGGGGCCAACGTAATATCAAACAACCTTGTCACCAATCCTTCTGCAGGAGAAGTTCCAATGACCTTCAATAATCCAAACCAGATATACACTACCGCGATCATCGCGCGATTCATCCATGACGCAGTGCCTAGCGCATGAAGTCTATTTTTACTTATCGTTACCATGATAATTTCATTTTTTGGTGAGTCTAAAAAAACCACAAATTAATAAATGATGTACATTAGTTATTAAAATCGATGTGTTACAGATGCCGAAATAAGATAATCAGCAAACGCCGCATCCCCATGTCGTCCAGTTTTCCAATCATTTGCACTCTTAATTCGATTACGATGTGTAGCAATTGGAACTGAAACAAAATAGGTATTTTTCAAAGAAGAATAGCTCAATCCAGGTTCAATAGACACAATGTAACCAGGCCTACGAAAACCATCACTTCCTCCCACTAAATCATAAGCAGGAACTCCTTCAATTCGCGCTCCTAATGTTGCGCCAATCCCCGCTTTGGCAGAAACAACATAATTTAACCCTACACGTCCTGCATATTGATCTGGGGAAGACATATAACGAACCATTTCATCCGTAACAACCCGATCAGGAGCAACGTTAGAAGCAGAGTTTACATTCCGCGGATTCAACATATAAAACCCATTGTAATACAATGAAGTACGAGTAAAAAGTTGTTGATAACCCTGAACCTCTAAATTAAACCCTACTCCACCATCCCCTAACTGAATCGATTGATCCACAGCCTTGCTAATTGTATAGTCCGTACCATCTGCTCTGCGTCTATGAAATTCGTCCTGAACATTCCAATTTCCTGTTGGCAATTTAATACCTAAACCAACAGAAAAATTACCTTTCATATGTTCAATCGGATCCAATACCCAATAAGACGCTGTTATTCGAGCATCTCCAATACCATTCGATTGCGTAGCAAAACGCCTTTGCTGCGGATTAACAGCCACCGCATTCCCATAATGTTCATACAAAGACGTACGATTATTAAAAGTCACTGGCAAATTAAATGCTATCGAAAATCGATCTGTAACCGAATAGTTTACACCAAAATCAAATGCTTGCTGGTCATTAATTACATTATTTCCTATAGCTTCTCGTTGTGGTTGATATACAGTGCCAACGTAATGTTTATAAGAATGTAGATTTCTAAATCCGATCGAAATTTGCCACTGTCCGGGGTGCATCATAGCATGTCCATTCGTTCCTGTTCCTGCCGAACAACTCATTCCTCGAACAGCAACACAACCTTGACTAAATGCAATAGAGGGTAAAACTCCTAAAAAAAGGAGCAAAAATAAATACTTTTTCATCTTGCTTAATTTTTAAATACATGTAAGTTTCCCTTTGATAAAAATCAAGGGTAAATAAAGAGTATCGAGAAAATTTAAGCTTTCCTTGGAGGCGAGAAGAAATCAGCTGAAATTGCTGAAGTAGGTAAAACTAGATGAGAAGGCGCCGTAGAACTTGCAGGCCATTCCATAATATAAAAAACCCATGCAGACGCATGAGAACAATATTCTTTCACTAACGTATTGATTAATTTAGACTTAGCAGGCGCCTTCTCCGGTTGGTCCGACATGTGCTCATTCACCTGAGCAGCTAAATCAAAGAATCGATCCCGCGCACTTTGATCTGAAACTAAGGTGGTAACCAATTTACCATCGATGACCTGTTGGTCCTTCATCTGATAAAAATTATCTCCTTGTTGAATCTCACCCGAAACTTCTTGAGGAACATCCCAATCCGTTGCATAAGGCAATGAAATAGGCATTTCAACCGTAATAGTCTCCCCTGCTGCAAAATGATCTTGATCACTCGCCAAATAGCTTAATGCAAATCCGCCTGCTTGATAGAGCAGCACGAAAAATAGCAATATGGAGAGGATTCTTTTCATTTTAACCTGTCAAAAATAGGCTATTTTTCAATAACTGTACCTAATTCCTGGGAAATATTTTTTTGAATTTCCTTCAATGTGATGAATTCAAGCAATAAATCATTCATATCATTGCGATCACCCGCGTACTTTTCCATGCGCTCCATCACATCCTGTAACTGCTGATCATTGTATACTTTTCGCAAACGCAAGACATTTTTGTAGGCTAAATCCTCCAACATCTCATGGTCTTCCCGCACGCGAATCTCATGCCTATCTTTCCAAACAGAAGAAAGTGTATGTTTATCAGACGACACATCAATCGCAAATCGCTGAATCTCCTCATTGCCATGATGCAAATAAAATTCAGGACCTGGCACACGCTTCGATGCAAACTCCTTTTGGCATATCCCCAAAATCTCAATAAACAAGGGCGTCTGAAATTTCACATCTTCTAACTCATGCAACAAATATTCCATTAAGGTGTGTCCGGGTGCTTTTTCGGGGTCAACTTCCAAATGACCGAAATTCACCAGCAAACGAATGCACTCCGATTCTTGGTAAAAAGCGAGACTCTGAACTTCCGCAGGAGCTTCCTCTTCGGCTGCAAAAAGCGCGTTCATATCTACCTCGTTTTGCGGAGATATACTTTGAGGCGCAGATCCTGCCGACCGCTGATTCATCTTCTTCAAATGAATCTTATTCATTTCCGCGAGCAACACGTCTTCCTCCAAACGCATCATTTGAGACGTTTTTTGGATGAATAAACTCCGCTGGATGGCATCCGGTATTTTAGAAATACTTTGGACCATCTCTTTAATAAGCTCCGCTTTTTTAAATGGATCGTCGCCAGCTTCCTTCATAAAAAGATTCGCCTGGAACGAAATCACATCCCGCGCTTCTTTTTGAATGTATTCAATAAATGCCTCACTACCGATTGAACGCACATAGGAATCAGGATCCTGTCCTTCTGGGAAGACCACCAGATTTACCTGCAATCCTTCCTCAAGAATTAAATCCATCCCACGCAAGGCGGCTTTTATTCCCGCAGAATCACCGTCATAAAGTACCGTTACGTGATTGGTAAACCGCGCAATCAACTTGATTTGCTCAATGGTTAATGAGGTTCCAGAAGAAGCAACCACATTTTTGATGCCCGCCTGATGCAAAGAAATGACATCGGTGTAACCTTCCACGAGATAACAGACATCCTTTTGACGTATCTCATTCTTCGCTTGCGCGATGCCGTAGAGAACTGCCGACTTATGATAAACTTCGGTTTCAGGTGAATTAAGGTATTTCGCTTGGTTCTTTGCGTCTGACTTTAGAATACGCGCACCAAAGGCAATCACTTTTCCTGCCACACTGTGAATGGGGAAAATGACCCGATTTCGGAATCGATCATAGACTTTCCCTTCATCGTTTTTGTTGGTCACTAAACCAGCCTTCTCAATAATTTCTTGGCTAAAACCCTGTTTTAGGGCTGTTTTCAAGAACACATCCCATCCCTCCGGACTATAACCTAAATCAAAAGCCTGAATCGTAGCATCCGAAAACCCACGTTCTTTAAAGTATGGAAGCGCGATCGAACGCCCTTCCTCGGAATCCCATAATTGTTTTTTGAAAAATTCTTTGGCAAACTCGAGCATAATCAATAAACTCTCGCGCTCATTTTGACGCTGAAGCTGATCATCCGTCATCTCCTCCTCCTGAATATCGATTCCGTATTTTTTGGCTAAATGCCGCAACGCCTCACCATAGCCAAGACCCTCAATATCCATAATAAAGCGGACAGAATCACCGGCCTTACCACAACCAAAACATTTATAAATTCCCTTGCTCGGTGAGATTGAAAACGAAGGCGTTTTCTCGCCATGAAACGGGCAACAAGCCCAATAATTGGCTCCCTTTTTCTTGACAGTCACATAATCCCCGATCACGTCTGCCACAGCAGCCGATTGCTTTATTCGCTCAACGGTTTCGGGATCAATGCGCATATTACAATAATAATCCGGCTAAGGTGGCTGATAAATATGAAGCTAATGTCCCCGCAATCAAGGCCTTAAAGCCTAATTTCGCCAGGTCCGAACGACGCGATGGTGCTAATTCACCAATCCCCCCAATCTGAATGGCAACGGATGAAAAGTTAGCAAATCCACATAACGCAAAGCTGGTGATGGCAATGGTTTTCGGATCCAAAGTATCCTTCAATTTTACCATATCTAAGTAAGCCACAAATTCATTCACCACCATTTTCTTTCCCATCAAAGCACCCGCTACTTCCACATCTTGAGATGGTACACCCATCGCAAATGCAAACACAGAAAATACTTTACCTAAGATTAAATTCATGGATAATTCTGGTAGGTTGATCCAGTTACCTATTTGGCCTAAACCTAGGTCAACTAACGCAATTAGGGCAATAAAACCGATCAACATCGCGATCACGTTCATCCCCACTTTTAATCCCTCACTGGCTCCCGCTGCGATTGCGTCAACTAAATTCGCATGGGTCTTGGTAATTTCCATTTTAACCATGCCCTGCGTTTCAGACTTCTCTGTTTCTGGAAACATGATTTTTGAAATCACCAAGGCACCTGGAGCAGCCATTAAACTCGCAGCTAATAAGTACGCCGCAGGCACGCCTAATGAAATGTAAACCGCCATAACTCCTCCGGCAATACATGCAAATGATCCCGTCATCGAGGCCATCAGCTCCGAATTTGTCATGTTTTTCAAATATGGCTTAATCATGATTTGGGCCTCTACTTGACCCACAAACGTAGATGCCACGTTGGACAGCGCCTCCGCGCCACTGACGCCCATCAACCAGTGTACGCCCTTACCCATGGTCGAAACCACACGCTGCAATACACCCAAGTGATAGAACATATTCACTAAAACCGCCACAAAAATGATGGTAGGAACAACCTTGAAAAAGAAGATATAATCGTTACCCGCACCGAAAGCTTGGGACATTAATTTACGGTCAACTAAAGAACCAAAAACAAATTGAGCTCCTTTATCGGCCTGGCCTAATAAGGTATTAATCGAATCGCCTAACCATTGAAAAGTCGCTTGACCCGTTTCTGTTTTTAATATAAAAACGGCCAGCGCAACTTGTAATAATAAACCAACCCCCACGGTCCGGTAATTAATTGCTTTCCGGTTATTTGACATTAAAAAGGACACGCCCAAAATCAGAACGATACCTAATAAACCTGTAAATCTCTCCATTTATTTTGTTGTAAGGTTGTTGGTGTAATTTGCAAATGTAATCTCTTCAATCAAATCTTCCTCATTGATTTTATAAAACTCCTTGTGAATGTTAAACGGCTCATCGCTCGCGACCTTCCAATAGGTCCCATCTTCTTGCATTTCGTACGAATTCACGGTATCTCGCAAGTTCCAATCTAAAATGGTGATGGCCATATATTTGGCACGCGGATTCACTAATTCGAAAAGTGACTCGATCCGTCGGTCAAAGCTGCGCACCATCACATCCGCTGAGCCACCATATACTTTAGGTTCTCCAGCACGGTGGAAATAATAGAGACGCGTATGCTCGAGGTAATTTCCTACGATCGATTTGATGAATATATTTTCCGATAAACCTGCGCGCTGAGGTCGAATACAGCAAATTCCACGGATAATCAACAAGACCGGAACACCGGCTTGCGAGGCTTTATACAATGCCTCAATCGTATCTAAATCTTGTAATGAATTTATCTTCCAGCAAATTCCCGAAGCCAATCCTTGTGCGTGATTTGCAATTTCTTGATTGATCATTTCGATCAACCGATTACGCATATCCCGCGGAGCCGTAATTAAATGCTCATAATGGGTAGGCATTGAATGCCCCGTGATTACATTAAAAAACTCCGAAATATCTTGAGTAATACGTGAGTCGGTTGTCAGCAAGCCTAAGTCGGTGTACAACTTCGCCGTATCCTCATTGTAATTACCCGACGACAAATGCGCATAACTCATCACATGCGTTCCTTCATTACGAATGACTTGCAATAATTTGGTATGCGTTTTCAAACCCGGAATACCATAGATCACAAAACAGCCTGCTTTTTGCAACCGAGTAGCCTCCCGGATGTTGTTTTCCTCATCAAATCGCGCCTTCACTTCAAAGAGCACGGAAACGTGTTTGCCTTGTTCAGCCGCACGCAACAATGCACTCGCAATGCGCGAATTTTTTGAAATCCGGTATAGCGTAATCTTAATCGCTAGTACATGTGGATCTTCAGCAGCCTGCTCCAATAATTGAATAACTGGCTCAAAATTATTGTAAGGATGGTGTAATAAAATATCACCCCGCTTCATCGTCTCGAAGATGTCAGAGATGTTCACCGACTTTAACCCCAGCGGAGGTACGACGGCTGGATTAGGTGCCAGTTTCGATTTAAAATCGGGATACTTTAAGATTTGCCAAAAGGCGGTAAAATCCAAGATGGATCTTTTAACGAAGATGTCCGACTGGTCTAAATTCCAGCGCTTCAACATCTCGCCTAGTAGGAATTCAGAATGCTCTGATTCCACTTCAACTCGCGTAACACGGCCTAAGCGACGGTCTTTGATTTTCTTCTTGATTTCATCCACGAAATCTGTTTCTGCATCTTCATGCTCAACCACATCAAAATCACCATTCCGTGTGATCCGGAATAAGGAGGTGGATTCGATTTCAACGTTACGATACAAAATCTGCAGATGATGTCTGATGATTTTTTCAATCGACAAGAAAAGTACCTTGTCGTCACGCTCAATCACATAAAAGCGCGTTAAGTTTAGTGGAATCTGAACAAAAGAAATCTTACGATCCTTCTCCGCTTTCCCCTTCGTATTTTTTTTATCGGAAAACCCCACCGTCACCACCCCAAAAATCAGGGTTTTTGCCAACAAACTGGGGAACGTATGTGTATGGTCAAAGACCATGGGTGTCAACATCGGGTAAATGGTCCGATTGAAATACATGCCCACATCCGCAATTTCCTCCTCTGTCAAATCCTCGAGTGAGGCAAGGCACAAGCCATTCTCCGGGAACAATGGCAAAATTTCTTCGATAAATAAGCGGTGTTTTTCGACGCTAAATTCTTTGGCCGTTGTGATTAGTGCCTGCTTAAATTGCGTTTCACGTAAACCGCAATAATCGGTACGCTCCTTTCCGAAATCAATGTAATTGTACAAAGAACCCATTCGAATGGTAAAGAACTCATCCAAATTAGAGGCTGTAATCGCTAAAAATTTCAGGCGATCGAATAAACTTTTCGAGGTATCACGTGCTTGATCCAAAACCCGCTCATCAAACTTCAACCACGAAATGTCACGCGAAATATAGCGAGACTTGGCAATCGTGTCTTGCGCCTTTTGTGCCGACTTTTCTAATTTCCGTGCCGCATCACGTGGTGCGACCAAATTGACCTTCCAATTTTTAGGCTGCAGGAACGACAAAAGATTCCCGTTTGGGGAATCTTCTGACGCTTTGATAATTTTATCTAATCTTGAATCACTCATGATTACGCTTGGGGAATTTGGTTTTTGATCGCTTCATAATCAGAACTCAGTCGGCCCATTTCTGTCGCCAAGAACTTCTGAAGCTCCAAATTAAATATTCGTTTTTCCTCCACGGTTAAGGAATCGTAAAGATCTTTTAACTCTTGATTAATCGATCGTTTCTCCGCTTCCGTAGTCGCGTGTATGCCACGCAAATGATAGGATTTGAAATCAAACTCCATCGGGCTAAACGTCTACCTTCGCGTATTTGGCATTTTTTTCAATAAAGTCACGACGCGGAGCTACTTCATCACCCATCAACATCGAGAACAATAAATCTGCTTCGATTGCGGACTCCACCGTTACTTGCTTCAAGGTGCGCGACTCTGGATTCATCGTAGTTTCCCACAATTGCTCCGCGTTCATCTCTCCAAGACCCTTATAACGCTGAACTCCTACGCTCTCCTCTTTACCCCCTCCAGCTAATTCTTGAATCGCAAGCGTCCGCTGATCCTCCGTCCACACGTAACGAACTTGTTGGCCTTTTTTCACCTGATACAACGGCGGCTGCGCGATGTAAATACATCCACGATCCACTAACTCCCGCATGTAGCGGAAGAAGAATGTTAAAATAAGCGTACGAATGTGACTACCGTCAACGTCCGCATCGGTCATGATGATCACTTTGTGGTAACGCAATTTATCCATGTTCAACGCACGTTCGTCGCCATCTTTTCCGAAGGAAACGCCCAATG
>CAIUGL010000141.1 GCA_903898715.1 uncultured Cytophagaceae bacterium | reverse complement strand
TGAAGTCATGCTCAGCCCACAATACGACATCACAAACACAGAGAAAGATTTGTTCAGCTTAGGTTTCTCCTTAACCTCGAAAAAATCATCTTATTTAGGCATGCGTTCCGAAGGATCGTTTAGTTGGGGCGGCTATTATGGTACGACCTACTGGGCAGATCCCAAAGAGAAAATGATCGTACTCATCATGACGCAGCATAGCCCAAATTCTCACGGTGACTTATCACAGAAAATCGAAAATATCATTTACGGTAGTTTAAAAAAATAAGGCTTGGCGACTGCCAGACTGCGCGCGGGGAAACGTTTTGCCGGGGCTGAAGAACCCGGCAGCGTAGTCGCAGCGCCAAAGCCCTACCGATTTCCAACTTACATTTCGTATTTTTGCAACTGATAATTTGACACATGCAAAAAATAGTCATCACCATTTGTTCCATTAACTACCTCGCACAGGCGAAAACACTTGGTGATTCCCTCCTCAAGCACAATCCAGATTATCAGTTTTTGATCGGCCTAGTAGATCGATTAGACCAGTCGGCCATCGAAAAAAGCCAGTTGCCCCACTACCCATTAATCGAATTACACACCATCGGAATTGAGGATTTGGACCAGATGTGTGCCAAATACAACATCACCGAACTGAATACCGCGGTCAAGCCATTCTTCCTTGAATATGTTTATGCGACGTACGCGGACGCGGAAATAGTGCATTATTTTGATCCAGACATCATTATTTACCAACCATTAACGGTGATTGAGGATGCACTGTCAACAAATAGTTTATTCCTAACCCCACACATCACGAGTCCATATCCGGACGAAAATAGACCGCAGGAACGCGATCACTTGAACACGGGTATTTTTAACCTAGGTTATTTAGGTACGCGTCGCACGGAAAACACAGCAAAATTTTTGACGTGGTGGAAAGATCGACTGCGCGACCATTGTTACATTGACCTAGCGAACGGCATGTTCGTAGATCAAATTTGGGCCAATTTTGCCCCGGTATTTTACGATGATGTGTATGTGAGTAGGCACCTTGGCCTGAATATGGCCTATTGGAATTTACATGAACGTAGCGTTACAAACGACGAAGAACCCTACGAGATTAATGGAAATACGCCGCTAATCTTTTTCCATTTCTCTGGGTACTCCCCTGAAAAACCAAGTGAAATTTCGAAGTACCAAAACCGCTATACCTTCCAAGAAAAAGGCGATGTGGCTTCCTTATTCGATTTTTACGCACAAGCCCTGATAAAAAATGGGCACCATGAATACAAAAAATTCCCGTGCTATTACATCAAACCCGAAGTCGTGGCTCCGCGAAAACGCTTTTTGCGCGTGCGCAAATACACAAGCATGCCATTCCGATGGCTTGTAAATTTCATTGATTCTGTGCAAATTTGATTTGCATTCATAGTAGCCAATTTCGATTACTAAGAGGTTCTGTTCTAAAAATTTATGCTTTTATATTTCGCAATATCCGTATTGTTGCTTTCCATCATTCTCATGATTTACAATTGGAATGAGAACAAAACGGCTATTTACCTAGGCGGATTTCTATTCTTAATTGCCTGGTATGCAGTAACCCATTACTTCACGTCAATTGTACAAGATCCTTATTGGTTTGCCATTTTCTACGGAAATTTCGCCTTTTTAAATCTGGCAGCAGGACCTCTCATCTATTTTTATGTGCGCGGGACCATCCAAGATACCGCCCAACTGCGACCAAAAGATGCCTTACATTTTATCCCATTTGGATTAAATTTAATGGGTCTTCTGCCCCATATTTTCTCCCCTTTTTCAGAAAAGTTATTCATCGCACAGCAAGTTATAGCTGATTTTAGCACATTGCCCAACTTTCAAATTGATCACATCGTCCCAATTCAGATTAATTTCATCGTAAGGCCTACACTCATTTTGAGCTATACTTGCTATTCCGTTTACATGTTATATAAATTCAAGCAACGTCAAACGGAAACAAATTCTTCCTCTCAATACCGCATTACGTTTCAATGGCTGTTTGCTTTTCTGAGTATTAGTATCATTTCAAGTGTGAGTTACCTGTATTTAACTTTTGGCTTTTTTTTCGATGAAAACGCGAATGCGTTATTGAGGTTAAACTGGGCAACATATGTCATGACGTTTACACTTTTTGCCATTAGCACATTCCTTCTCCTATACCCAAAAATTTTATACGGTTTGCCACATTTCAATACGCAATCAAGTGACTCTTTTGAAATTACTTTGGATGAAGATGTAGAAGAAAAATTTAGTGAACTTGCTGAGCGTGTAGAAACCTATTTCGAAAAAGAAAAACCCTATTTAAATCCTGATTTTTCGCTCGCCATCTTAGCTGAATCATTGTCCGTTCCACAACACCATATCTCCTATTGCTTTCGATTTATTTTCAAACAAGGCTTCCCTAAAATGCGATCTGAGTATCGCATTGCTTATGCCAAAAAGCTTCTCAAAAATCCAGAAAATGACTACTTAAGTTATGAAGGAATCGGCCTAGAATCTGGATTTAGCACACGCTCACGCTTCTATGCCGCCTTTCAGGAAATCGAAGGTTGCTCACCTGGCGAATACCGCGAAAAAATGCAATCGCTATAAGATCGCAAATTCCACCCGGCGATTTTGACTTCTACCCTCTTCCGTTTCATTGGAAACCTTCGGCTTCTTAGACCCATATCCCTTTGATTGAATACGCGTTTGTGCAACGCCGGCGGCCAATAAATACGCTTGAACTGCATCCGCACGTGCTTGCGATAATCGATCATTAATTAAATCCGTACCCGTATTATCCGTGTGCCCACTAATCTCAATGCGAAG
>CAIUGL010000140.1 GCA_903898715.1 uncultured Cytophagaceae bacterium | reverse complement strand
CGGGGTGTATTTGCGCGGTCGCTATGAGGTTCAAGTGGAAGACAGCTACGGAAAAGAGCCTTATAGCATTTATTTAGGCGGAATTTATGGATTTATTGATCCTTTGTTCCAAGCTGCTAAACCATCGGGCGAGTGGCAAACCTACGATATCACGTTAGTGGGACGTAAGGTTTCAGTTACGTTAAATGGTCAAAAAGTTATCGTCGAATCGAATATTCCGGGCATCACAGGTGGTGCGATGGATAGTGACGAAGCAGCACCAGGTCCGATTATGATTCAAGGGGATCATGGTCCGGTAGAATATAGAAACATTGTCATTACCCCAGCAAAATAATGAAAAAGAGCTTTTTGACAGAAGATTGGACGGTTGTCCTTTTTGGATTTATCATCATCGGAGTTGCCCTATTCGGGGTGAAAATTCCATCTCCTTCTTTTGGCTGGGAGACCACGAGTGACTTAACGGAAAAAGTGCTCACGTCGGTCAACTTGATTAAGCTCGGTCAGATTTTTGTTTTCACTTTTTTAATTGCCTTGCTCGCGGCTAGCGTATTAGGCAAAAGTGTCGCGGGAACGGCCAAAGGTTTCCCCATTGTCTTCGTGCTTACCTCGCTTGCCTTAGTGCTAGCGGGTAATGCTTTCTTGAAAAATTGGAATCTGGAAGCGGTGATTTTCAGTTTGACGATTGGGCTCTTGTTGAGTAATTTTTTCACGCTGCCTGCTTGGTTGACCGAAACACTTTCGACGGAATTGTTCGTGAAAATCGGCTTGATTTTATTGGGTACGAGCGTGATTTTTGGTGACATTTTGAAAGCAGGATCGCTCGGATTGATACAAGCTTTAGTGGTGGTGATTTCGGTGTGGTATTTTGCTTTTTGGGTTTCCAAAAAAATGGGCATCGATGAAGAGTTCGCCATTATGATTTCGAGTGCGGTGTCTATCTGTGGCGTTTCAGCTGCGATTGCCACCTCGGGAGCGATTAAAGGGGATTCGAAAAAGTTGTCGTATGTGATTTCGATCGTCTTGATTACGGCGATTCCGATGATCATCTTTTTGCCATTTATTGCGCAGTCCTTAGGTCTTTCGCAGGCCGTTACGGGGGCTTGGTTGGGCGGTACGATTGATACGACAGGTGCCGTAATTGCATCTGGAACCATGGTGGGCGAGGAGGCCTTGAAGATTTCAACGATTGTGAAATTTTCTCAAAATGTTCTTTTGGGATTTGCTGCATTTGCGATTTCGATCTATTGGACGATGACCAATAACCAGTCGGCAACGGTGAAGGAATCTAAGCCAACTGCCGCAGTTATTTGGGAGCGCTTTCCTAAGTTCGTTATCGGCTTTATCGCCGCATCGTTGCTTTTCTCCTTCGTGATTTCTCCGGAGACAATGGATGAAGTAAAGGGTGGTTTCAAATCTTTGCAGGGACTTTGGTTTGCGTTGGCATTTACCAGCATCGGATTAGAAACTAAGTTTTCAGACTTGTTTTCGAAGGAGGGCAAAAAGCCTTTATATGCCTTTTTAATCGCGCAATTGTTTAATGTATTTGTGACACTTGCGGTCGCTTATGTACTATTTAACTAGTTTATTTTTGGTGATTAGCCTGACTGTTTTCGGTCAGGCTAACATACCTATTTGTCATGTTCCTACGCCCACCCGGCTAAAGCAGATTCGTACGGCTAAGCCCAAAGCAACACTTAAATCGGTCGTGGGCATGAAGCGAATTCCTGCCGGAGTTTTCTCTATGGGGTCGCACGATGCGCAAGGACGTGCGGATGAATATCCCCTACATCATGTTCATGTCAATGCTTTTTGGATGGATGAAACGGAGGTGACGAATGCGGCGTTTGCTGCTTTTGTCAAAGCTACGGGCTACCTCACGACCGCAGAAAAAGCGATTAATTGGGCTGAACTGGCGAAGCAAGTTCCCAAAGGAACTCCCAAACCCGCAGACTCCCTGCTGGCACCTAGCTCACTCGTTTTTGTTCCTACCGCCGGCCCTGTTGATTTAAATGATTATTCCCAATGGTGGGCATTCAAGCGTGGGGCGGATTGGAGACACCCCGAAGGCCCAGGTTCTAGCATTCAGGGGCGGGAAAATCATCCTGTTGTTCATGTTTCGTGGGACGATGCGGCTGCGTATGCCCGTTGGGCCGGCAAAAGATTACCTACCGAAGCTGAGTGGGAATGGGCTACCCGAGGCGGATTGAAAGATAAGGTCTACCCGTGGGGGAATGAATCTGTAAATAATACACCTTATAAAGCCAATAGTTTTCAAGGGCATTTTCCCTATGAAGATCAGGCTTTGGATGGGTATAAGTCGACGACCGCGCCTGTGAAATCTTTTGCTCCCAATGGATTTGGGCTGTATGATATGGCGGGAAATGTGTGGGAGTGGTGTTCAGACTGGTACCGTTCTGATTATTACAAAAAGAGCCCGGTCATTAATCCCAAAGGGCCATCGTCAAGTTATGATCCGGATGAGCCGGGAGTCCCTAAGCGCGTTATGCGGGGCGGCTCTTTTCTGTGCAATGATGGCTATTGTTCCAGCTACCGCAGCGCTGCGCGAATGAAGTCGAGTCCTGATTCGGGCTTGCAACATACAGGTTTTCGGTGTGTGAAAAATTAATAGAATATTTAGTCTATGGTTTTTATAGAATAAATAATATCTTTGCAAAATGAAATTTGTATTTTTCTTTTTGGTGCCAATGTTTGGTCTATTTGCTCAAAACAAAATTGAGCATCAATCCCAAGTTTGGTATGGATATTACTTAAGTTACCCCATCAATAAAACATGGTTTGTGCAAGGGGAAGTACACACACGACATTTTGTTGGCCCGCTCGTACATCATCAAAACGCATTTCGCGCGCACATACATCGGACATTTGGGGAGAATTGGGATGTTTCTGCCGGAGCAGCCATATTTTTAAATACGCCAAACGATCCGCGTACATCTATACGCCTAGCCATCCCAGAATATCGACCACATGTAGATATTGTCTACCGACACCGTTTGTCGGCATTTCGCTTAGACCATCGTTTTCGTTCCGAAATGCGGTTTAATCGGGGAACAGATGTATCCCGTACGCAGTTGACCGATGCCGTTAATTTTAACAACTACCGATTTCG
>CAIUGL010000139.1 GCA_903898715.1 uncultured Cytophagaceae bacterium | reverse complement strand
TGTATCGTTTCCGTGTAGGCATAGACCGTACAAACGACCGCTAAAATCCCAATCCAGAGCCAATCAAGCCCTAAAGGCACAAAGCCCGCCGCATCCGAATTCAGGCCATACGTCCAGATTAGTCCAGTGATTAAGCCCGCCGCCGCCATCTCATATACGGTAATTAATTTGGGATCATGCGAGTGCGTGTAATTTCCGTTAATCACCGAAAACAACGCTCCGAAAAAACCGGAACCAATCCCCATCACTAACCCGAGCCATTGGCCGGGCTGAACAGAAAAAATGATGCCCAAGGCCACCACGACAACCAGACCTAAAAATACCTCGATCCAGGCGATCTTTTGTTTTTTGGCGATCGGCTCCATAATGGAGGTCCAAAATGTCTGCGTTGATAGTCCTGCTAGGCACATGGCGACGGTGGATACTTTGGCAGCGCCGAAAAATAAGAGCCAGTGTAGGGCAATAAACACCCCATTTAGCAGCCACACCCCCCAGACATCCCGCGAAACGCGAAAAGAGGTTTTGGAGAAATATAAAATACCCGCTAAGCCCACCGCCGCAATCATACAACGAAAAAATACGATTGTCAGCGCATTTGCGTGCGTCGCATTGCCTAATATCGCCGTGAACGCGTACAGGATAACGATAAAGTGAATTTTGAAATAGTCGAGAAGTCGGGGCGCCTGTGTCATTTACCTCGGAATCGTATAGTACAAACCCACTCCCACCGCGGAAAACACCAGATTTGGGAGCCATACAGCAAGCATCGGTGGCATGCCGCCCCCTTCCGCAATCCCTTTACTCATCATGAAAAATAGGATATAAACGAAGGCCAAAGAGAACCCCAGCGCAATCTGAAATCCCACGCCACCACGCGCCTTCCGCGCAGAAACCAAGAACCCGATAATCGTCAAAATAATCACCGAAAATGGATTCGCAAACCGTAAGTATTTCTCGATCAAAAACACCTCAATTCCATCCGCACCCCGCGACCGTACCAAATCGATATGTCGATTCAACTCAGGCAACGTAAAAGTCTCGTGCAATAAGTGTTTATTCTGAAAATCTTTGGGTAATAAGTTGAGTGTGGTGTCGATTTTGGTACCATAAACCAGCGCGGTCCCACTACCGGAAAGGGTACGAATGCGGTAATCGTGAATGGTCCATTTTTTTGCGACGGAATCCCAGGTGATGCGGTCTGACATTAATTTTTGCTTGATCTCATTGTCGGCAATGCGCTCCAAACTAAACCGATAGCCTGTATTTGAATTATTGTCGTAACTCTCAATGTAGGCGTATATATCGGGGGCGATTTTGATATGCACATCGCGCTTGTCAAAATAATACGTCCCGTTAATGTACTCGTGTTCGAAGGGAACGCGGATTTTATTGGCATTTGGGACGATCCAACCGATCATTACGAAGGTAGCTAGGGCGATGATGGAAGAGCCAATAATGTACGGACGCATTAAGCGTGGAAAGCTAATTCCGGAGCTTAAAATGGCGATAATTTCGGTTTTTGAGGCCATCCCCGCCGTGAAAAAAACGGTCGCAATAAACACCATGAGTGGACTGATGTAATTCGCCCAATACGGAATAAAGTTCAAATAATAATCAAAGATGATGGCTCGAAACGGAGCTTCTTTTCGAATGAAATCATCGATTTTTTCGGTGTAATCGATGACCATGACGATCAATACAATAAGAAAAACCGCGAAGACATAGGTCTTCAAGAATTTTTTCAAAATGTACCAATCGAGTATTTTCATTTATTAGGACGGTAGGTGACGCCTGAAAACAAATGTATAAAAATCACGCGGGAAACACGGAAGTTCGCCGGAACCAAAGCCAGTGAAATCAGCGTAATTGGTATCACGTAACCCATCGCATCTGGGTCGTTAAAAAAATTATAAATAACGAGACCTCCAACCAGCATGATACCTACTGTAAATGCATAGGAAATGTACATGGCGCCGTAGAAAAATCCGGGTTCTACCTCGTAACGCATGCCGCATTCCGAACATGTATCCTCCATTTGGGCAAAATTGAAGATATTCCACCATTTGAATTTGAATAAACGGCCTTCGCGACATTGAGGGCAACGGGCATTAATGGCTGCCTTTAAACCGGATGAATTTGGCATAATTTAGGGGTAAAATATGGGTCAAAGGTAAAGAAAAATAGAGGATTATTCGTAACAAAGGTCACGGTCCGCGGGCTTTTTGTATCTTTGCGACAAACTAAAACTTATTATCTCATGTATTCAATTGTTACAAACGTTCACATCGCACTATTCGTAGTCGTGTTCATTTTGGGTATCAATGTGATTGTGCGCGCGTTGCGTGGCCAATCAAATAATTCATTATTTACGGATTCAGATCGCAAAGCGGGATTGTTTTTCATGATCTCGTTGCACACGCAATTGTTGATCGGTTTAGCCCTTTATTTCTTCTTAAGCCCAGTTACGACAGCGGCGTTCGCTGATTTTGGTGCGGCGATGAAGGATCCGGCAACGCGTTTATTGGCCGTTGAGCACATTTCGGTCAACATCATTGCGGTGGTATTAGCGACAGTAAATAATGCCAAAAACAAGAAGGCTATCGCGGATGCTGCGAAGCATAAAAATGCGTAGATTTTCACTTTGGCGGCATTAGTATTGATTTTGAGCCGTATCCCTTGGAGTCGTTTATTCTAGTTTAATGAAGCAAAAGTGTATTTTTTTAGACCGGGA
>CAIUGL010000138.1 GCA_903898715.1 uncultured Cytophagaceae bacterium | reverse complement strand
AATGATGCGCACGAATAAATTTAGCTTCAGCTATACGTTGTTTCTTTATTGACTCTGCTAAACCAGTAACTTTTGGCGCACGTTCAATAATCGCATTACACGTATTGATTCCTTGATAGAAATCATTCCATACCTCTGCTACTTGACCATTACGCGTATCAAAGTCAGTAGTATACGTATTCATAAACTTCCAGCTACCATCTGCACCATTCTGATAAGAATCTGTTCCAAAGATGGTTAGATTCATTCCACGTTCCGTTCCATACCAAGAACGCATTGTTGAATAGGCTGCACTAGTAGCGTCATTCAAACCTTTCGCCGTATTGATATAATCATTACCAATACGCGAAATAACATTCTCTGTTAGCAAATCATTACATGATTGAGTACTCAAAGCAACTACTCCAATCAAACCAATATTTGCTAAAAAACTTAATTTTCTAAAAATTTTAAAGTTTTTCATATCTCTCTTATTTAAATAAGTTAATTAAAATTTAAGGTTCAATCCAAACGTCGTCACACTAGTTGCAGGCGATACGTTTGTGTTAACCTCACCACCACCAACGCCCTGCTCACCGTCAACAAATGTTTCTGGATCGATACCTTTGTACTTCTGACGATATTCAGCTAAAATCAATGGTTGCTGAATACTTGCGAAAATACGAACACTTTGCATCTTCAACTTCTTAGCTACATTATCAGGTAAATTATAACCGATGTTAATGTTACGAATCTTAAAGAATGAACCCTCGAAGTAGGTTAAAGCACTACCATACTTAGGGAACTCTTGCGTTACAACCGGTTGAGGGAACTCATTCGTTGGGTTGTTTGGTGTCCAATAATTCAAGTTTAAGTTGTTGTAACGTCCTGCTAACTGGTTAACGTTATCGTGGAAACGGCTACGAATCAACTGACCCACACGCGCAAAAACAAAGAAAGAAAGATCAAAGCCCTTGTACGTAAAACGGTTTGTTAAACCTGCAGTGAAGGCAGGAACAGCTGATCCTAAAATCTGACGATCATCTGCGTTAATCTTACCGTCTCCGTTGAAATCTTCCACTTTAATTTGACCTACACGATCTCCAAATGCCTTCGCTGCATCTGCCTCATTTGTTTGCCAAATACCTATTTTTTTGTAATCAAAGAATACACTTAACGGTTGGCCAATGAAACGTCCTGCTCCAATATCGTCTACTTTGCCATTTGCTAACGAAACGATTGATTCTCTATTACGGTTAAAGATAAAATCAGATGTCCACTGGAAACCACCACGATCTACATTAACTGTATTCAACGTTAATTCGATACCTGTATTTTGCGTCTCACCTACGTTTGTCGTAAATCCACCAAAACCGATTGAAGTGGGAAGGGGTTGTGGAGCCAACAAATTTGTTGTATTGGTTACATAGTATTCAGCTGATCCTGAAATCTTTCCACGGAAGAAACTAAAGTCTAAACCAGCATTGGATGTAGTTGAAGTTTCCCAACGTAAATCTGGGTTACCAATAGAATTTGGACGATATCCAAATGCAGCTGTGTTATCCCATGCATATGCCGTACGGCCTAACAAAGCTTGCGTTTGGTATGGCGTAATCGCTTGATTACCAATCGCACCCCAAGAAGCACGTAACTTCATTTGATCGATTGCAGCAATATTCTTAATAAATGGTTCTTCAGACAAGTTCCATCCTAAGGCAAATGAAGGGAAAACACCGAATTTTGTATTCGCTCCGAAACGTGATGATCCATCCATACGCACCGTTGCTGTAAATAAATACTTCTCTTTGTAGTCATAATTCACACGACCCATATAAGATAGTAAAGTCCACTCAATCAAATCTGTATTTGCACCCGTTATCTGGTTTGCATCACCTAAACGATGGTATGAAGCAGATTCAGCTGGTATACCATTTACTGAAATAGTCGTACGCTCATCACGATCGCGCTGAATTGATTGTAAACCAGTCAAATTCAAATTATGCGCATCTTTAAACTTCTTGTTATAGGTAACGATATTCTCTAAAGTCCAGTTAAACAAGAATTGCTCATTAATGCTACCTGAGGCATTTCCACCACGGTTGTTATTGGTAAATGCACCAATAAAACGACCTGCTCTACCTACAGTTAAATCTGGACCAAAGTTCACACGGTATTTCAACCCTTTGGCAATATCCCACTCACCATATAAACTATTGAAAGTTCTGTAGCGCTTATTATCATCCACATTGACACCTGCTACTAATTCAGAGAATGGATTTGTACGAAGACCATCGTTCGTTGGCAAGAATACTAAATTTCCATTCGCATCATATGGCTCTCCTAATGGATTCTCCTGCATGGCACCCGCCAAAAGATTCAAGTTCTCACCGTTACGCACTGAATTAACAATTAAAGTAGATAAACCTATTTTAATCTTATCGTTAATCTTATGATCTAAGTTAACACGGAACGTGTAACGAGAGAAATCTTGTGATTTAACTACACCAATATCTTGGAAAAAGTTGGCAGAAATATTAAATGTTGTTTTCTCACTACCTCCAGAAACACCTACTTGATGGCTTTGAATAGCACCAGGGCGTAACATACCACCTACATAATCCGTCGAACGACCTGAAGCAATGCTTGCTAATTCACGCGGTTCAAAGATTTTTGCATCATCAGCCGCAGTAGCTGCTCCTAAAGGATATTGTCCTACTGCACGACGTGACTCACGCTTATATTCAGCAAACTGAGCACCATTCATCACACCAATCGTACCTAACTCTTGGTTAACACCATAATATGAATCTACCGAAACAACTGTAGCTCCCGCCTTTCCACGCTTGGTTGTTATGATAACAACACCATTCGCACCCCGTGAACCATAAATAGCGGTAGCAGAAGCATCTTTCAATACTTCCATAGAAACGATATCATTCGGGTTGATATCATCGATACCACTTGATAAAGGAATACCGTCAACAACATATAATGGATCATTTGATGCATTAAATGAACGTCTACCACGAATACGAATTTGAGGACCCGCACCTGGTTTAGAACCTGGCTGAACTACGTCCACACCCGCTGCTCTACCTTGTAGGGCTTGACGTGCGTTTGTGATAGGCAATTCCTGAATCTCTTTCGAACCTACGGAAGAAATAGCACCCGTCATCTGACTCTTCTTTTGCGTACCGTAACCTACAACAACTACCTCTGTTAAGGCTTTTGTATCCGTAGCAAGTACCACATTAACCTGAGATTTATTACCCACAGTTATATCCTGTGAAATAAATCCAATAGAGGTGAAACTTAAAACGGCATTTCCGCTGATAGAAATCTTGTAATTTCCATCTGCATCAGAGGAAGTACCTTTAGAAGTACCCTTGACAGCAATACTAACTCCAGGTATCCCTGAACCGTCATCAGATGCTGTTACTCGTCCAGTGACCATTCGATCCTGAGCAAGCATTTGAATTCCCATTAGCACAAAAACAATGCTAAAAAGAACCTTGGAAAGTAATTGTTTTCTCATGGTAAAAAAATTTAGTTTAAGGTTTGCAAAGTAAAGTTAATTTGAGCCCACAACGCTTCGCATTCATTTTGGGTCAATGTTTTAGGGTTATTCTTATACAATTTACGCACATAACTAACTAGCAATCTGTTGTTTAGCCTGGCCCGAATAAATAATCTTCTGTGGTTAAACGTAGACATGTACTAAATGATAAGGTTTTATTTTACCCTATAAAGCAGTGCACATCCTATTTATACTTAAAAAATTATAAAATATATACCATTTATACTACGCCAATGCTTTAACCTGTAAACCATCCTTCATCACACGTAATCCCCCAAAAATCAAATTGTAAACTGATTGTGGATTAATACGCATAGAACTAGAAATTTGATCCGTATCCATATTGTGAAAGAAACGTAGTGAAATAGCTTCTCGCTGGCGCTTACTTAATAAATTCATACAATCCTTTAATTGCTTGTTGGCAACTATCTCCTCTTCATAACGAATCAACAAACTTTCTTGTGACACCTCATCTTCCATGAAATCCTTGGTGTAATTGATATGATGATTCATGTGCTTTAAACTAGTTTCCATGTGACGCACCAATTTGCGTTTAATTGAAGCCATCAAATAAAACTTCACACTCGTTGTGGGACCAATCGTAGCGTGATTGCGCCACAATTCGACAAACAAATCATGTAGGCAATCTTTAATTAATTCTTTATCATTCGTTACTCCTAAGGAATACGCATACAAGGGCTGCACAAAATGCTGATACAGCGTAGAAAAAGCAGATTGATCACCCGAACGAAACTGATCCCAAACTTGTACTTCATCAATGGCAGAATGCTTCTTTAACATAAAAAACTAATTTGGACTATTTAATTAAAACCTACTTCGTGGTACACATCTTCTGTAGGCTTGCTTTCTAATATAGCCAAGCTATTTATTAAATATCAAAGATTTTATTTAATTTTTTTCCGTAAACGTTTACGGAAACGTTTACAATTTTGAATTAGTCAATTGGACGTCAAAATATTGAAAAAAATAAGTGCAACTTTGAAAAATGTAAGTAGTTCTAACAATTGTATTAATTGTAGTTCAGGAAAAATAGCTAAATGAAAAACAAATTAAATGTAACAGATGCCTCACTATTGGTGATGGGATCCATGATTGGTTCAGGTATATTTTTGGTTAGTTCGGAGGTTGGGCGCCAACTCGTCTCTCCCATCTGGTGGATAGGCACCTGGATTCTAACAAGTTTTCTAACCGTAACGGGCGCCTATGCCTACGGTAAACTATCTACCAAGTTCCCTGCTACGGGTGGACAATACATCTATTTGAAAGAAGCATACAATCCATTAACCGGTTTTCTATTCGGCTGGACCACATTTCTCGTCATACAAACAGGGACCATTGCTGCCGTAGCTGTTGCATTCGCCAGATACACTGGCTTTATATTTCCAGATACAATTACCGATATTCCGCTAATCGGAAACTACATTACCCCACAGCAAATTCTTGCCGCTTTATTGATTGCCGTACTTACACTGGCCAACCTAAAAGGAATTTCATTCGCTTCGTTCATTCAAAATATATTCACTATAACTAAAATTGGCGCTATCATTGCCATCGTACTCATCGGACTATACGTTGGCATTTCCAATGACTGGATCCACTTCAGCAATTTCTTTCAAACGGGAAAAACTTACAACGAAACAAGTAAAGTCTTCGAAGATGTATCTACACCAGCGATGCTAACGCTTTTTGGTGCTGCTATGATCGGTCCCCTATTTTCATCTTCTGCCTGGAATAATGTCACTTTTGCGAGTCAGGATTTTGAACATCCGCAAAAAACGATCGCCAAAGGACTTGTATATGGATCTGCTTTGGTTTGTTTATTGTATATGTTGACCAATCTCGCCTACTTAGGCATCATGCCGCTACAGGGTGATCCGAATGGAAGCACGACCTACGCACGTGGAATTATGTTTGCTAGTCAAGACCGCTTAGGTTCCGCTGCTTTACAGACCGTACTAGGGGATGTTGGCGCACTATTTATGGCCATTTTAATTATGATATCAACTTTCGGGTGCAATAATGGAATCATTCTAGCTGGAGGCAGATTATTTGAAGCGATGGCTAAGGATAAATTGTTTTTTGCCAAAGCCGCTGAAACAAATTCCAATGGGGCTCCAGCCTATTCCCTTTGGATACAAGGTATTTGGGCTATCTTATTATGCTTTTCAGGATCTTATGGAAGTTTACTGGACTTCACCGTTTTCGCGATTTTACTATTTTACTTCTTAACAGTACTCGCGGTATTTAACCAACGCATCATGGGTGAAACCTTGAAAATGGGCGATAAACTATTATTAGGCATTTATTTAATCATCCTCGTATTGATAGCAGGAAATTTACTTTATATGAAACCGGTGCCATCTACGATTGGATTAATAATCGTGCTGTCTGGAATTCCTTTTTACTACTTTATGCGTAAAAATCAACGCAGTTGATTCGCTGTAAACCAATTAGCTAAATCATCAAACCAACGATCCGGAGTCGTTTTGTTCGTTAAACCAAACCCATGACCTCCTTTGGCGTATTGTACGTAATCCACCAATACACCATGTGAGGTAAGTTTCTCTATATAGGCCAACGAATTTTTAACAGGTACCGCTTTATCATCAGCCGCATGCACTAAAAATGCGGGAGGTGTTTTGGCCGTAACCTGCTCCTCGTTGGAAAACATGTGAATTTGAGCTTCGGAAGGGTTATTGCCAACTAAACTCTGACGAGAGCCTGCATGCGAATGGTCTCTGAATGTAACAACAGGATATATCAACAATTGAAAGTCAGGACGCAAATTCACCCCATCGTTTACCCCAATGTAATCTGTCTCAAAATGAGTAGCCGTAGTCGCAGCTAAATGCCCTCCGGCTGAAAAACCCATAATGCCTACTTTCGATGGGTCAACATTCCAAGCTTTGGCATTATTACGAACCGTCCTAATGGCTTGTTGGGCATCCTGCAAAGGGGCCAACTCCTTATTTACTTGATTAACGTCATTAGGCAAACGATAATACAAAACCATCGCTGATACACCCATGTCATTAAACTTCTTCGCAATATCAGTCCCTTCATGTGAAGAAGCCAAGATACGATATCCTCCACCCGGACAAATAACAACAAAAGCCGTAGGGGTCTTACTTGAATTTGGTGCTAAAAACAAGCTATAGGTAGGTATGGATACATTGGAAATACGTGTAATGCCATCAGTTACCGCGGAAGAAACTAAATTCGGCGCTTCTTTATAATTGGGAATTTTACCTGCATACAAATTAGTATCGCCTTGAGCATTAACAAAAAAAGAAGAAGTCATGGCGAACAGCGTTAAAATGACACATTTCATATTTTTAAGGTTTAGATTTATCCGTTGTAATTAAAACAACTGCCAATAGTATACAAATACTTGCAAAAATTAAAATCGGATGTAGCGGTTCCTGCAAAATAAGGTATCCTAAAATCAAAGCGATTAATGGATTAACGTAGGTATAGGTCGCTACTAGAGTCGCATCACAAGCTTTAGATAAAAAACCGAATAAGGAAAAACCGAGCATAGAGCCAATCAAGGCCAAATAAAAGAAAACAACAAAGGCCTTTACAGGCAACTCAGTCACGGAAAAGGTGCTTAAATCTCCATGTAATGTACTTACGACCAATACAATCAAACCACCTGTAATCATTTGAATCGCACAAACTTGTGTAAAATGATACACATTTGCCTGCGTAAACTGAATACGAAAAACACCGTAATTCCATCCTAAAACAGCCACAGATAAAAATCCAATACCCAACATAAATTCAGATTCTTTTCCAGCGATAGCCAATGACTTTTGAGACATGAGCAATAAAATACCCACTAATCCACCAACGGTTCCAATGATTTTACGTGCATTGGGTTTACGACCTGATATCCAGAAAAAGATAACTAATAACATGGGACCCAGTGCCATGAACACAGATGAAAAACCTGAAGGGACAATTGAACCAGCTAAAGCCATAAAGCCATTTCCCAACGTAATCAATAAAAATCCTGCTTGTAGATGTACTTTCCAGTGCTGTTTCGTCATTTTCTTCCAATGACCACCGGCTAAAGACCATGCTAATAATAAAAATCCAGCTGTCAGATTACGCGAAAATGTAATCACCATCGGAGGTAGAAACTCCAATAAAATACGGACACTAAGAAAAGTTGACCCCCAAATCAAATACAATAACCCTAAGGATATCAGCACTTTTGGACTAAGTGTATTCGTGGGCTGCATATTAATCCGTTAATAAATCTGGTCTTCGCTGCATGGTCCGTTGGACCGCTTGTTCATGTCTCCACGCCTCAATCAATTTATCATTTCCTGAGCGTAAAATTTCAGGGACATCCATGCCTTGAAAAGAAGCTGGTCGGGTATATACAGGAGGAGCTAATAATCCATCTTGAAAAGAATCCGTTAAGGCCGACATCTCATCGCCGATGGCTCCTGGAATTAAACGAATAATCGCATCTGCACATACAGCCGCAGCTAATTCACCACCAGAAAGCACATAATCGCCAATGGATATTTCTTTGGTCACATATTTCTCACGTACACGCTCATCAATCCCTTTGTAATGCCCACAAATAAATATCATGTTGGTACACAGACTCAACTGATTCGCTAATCCTTGTTTAAACACAAGCCCGTCTGGGCTAAAGAAAATGACTTCATCATACGTGCGCTCAGCCATTAAGGTGTCCAAGCATTTGGTTAATGGCTCAATGGCAATCACCATACCTGCCCCACCCCCAAATGGATAATCATCTACTTGCTTATGCTTCTTTTCGGAAAAGTCATGCAAATCATGAAGAACTACCTCAACTAATCCGGCATTTGCAGCACGCTTACAAATGGAATGTTCGAAGAAACTCGACATTAAATTAGGCACTACCGAAATGATATCAATCCGCATCATAGGATTCATTCAAATAAACATCTAACAATCCATCAGGCAATCGACTATGTACGACTTTAGCTTGCTTATCCACCTTAGGAATAATTTCATCCAATAAAGGGATCAATACCTCATGGCCTTTGTAAATCATAATCACCACATCTTGCGCACCAGTCGAATATACTTCTTTTACTGTACCTAAAGTACCTAAAACTTCATCTTCTACTTGGTAATCAATGATTTCATGATAATAAAACTGATCATCTCGTAGTTTAGGGAGCATAGCGATGGGCAAAAATAATTTTAAGCCAACCAGCTCGCGAGCCAAATCCACTGAATCAATACCTTCTAGCGACATTAAATTCAAATTGTCGCGAATCTGTAAATCATCTATAAAATAAGGTACCATCTCATTGCCACGCTGAACAAACACAGCATCCAATTCCTCATATTCGTATGGATCATCTACATCCAAAAATACATGTACGGCACCCTTCAAACCATGTGGTTTCGAAATGGTTCCTAATTCAAAATATTCGGTCTTTGCCATAGGTACAAAAAAAAATCATACAAACTTGAAGATCAAATTTGTATGATTCTTTACAATTAAAAAAATTATTCTGCTGCTGGAGCTTCCTCAGCTGCTT
>CAIUGL010000137.1 GCA_903898715.1 uncultured Cytophagaceae bacterium | reverse complement strand
TTAGATGATATCATTATTTTCAATTCATTAGAGCGTACGGATTTACATCAAATTATTGATTTGTTATTGGTGAAACTATTCACACGTTTAACGAATCTAGGTTTTGCGGTTACGTTGACGGATGCGGCGAAAGACTTTATTGCGGACAAAGGTTATGATCCACAATATGGTGCAAGACCATTAAATCGTGCGATTCAAAAATATTTGGAGGATCCATTAGCGGAAGAAATATTAAAAGGTGAATTAGCGGCAGATGAAGTGATCGAAGCGGATTATGTCAAAGATGAAGAAGTAATACAATTGAAACGAATCAAAAAATAATGAGTAGCATGCAATTAGTGAAAGACAAAGTAGTTTTAGTTACAGGGGCATCCCGAGGAATAGGTCGTGCGATTGCACTTCAATTTGCTCAATCTGGGGCGCATGTGGCGTTTACGTATTTGTCTTCCGTGGAGAAAGGCGAATCGCTTGTTAAAGAGCTGGAGTCTTTTGGTATTAAAGCCAAAGGGTATCGTTCAGATGCCTCTATGTTTGACGCAGCGGAGGAATTAGCAGATGCTGTGGTTAACGATTTTGGACAAATTGATATTCTGATCAACAATGCAGGAATAACCCGCGATGGATTATTAATGCGCATGAGTGAAGAGCAATGGGATGAAGTTATTCGGGTGAATTTAAAGTCGGTGTTTAATCTAACCAAAGCGGTTAGCAAGCCGATGATGAAGGCAAGATCGGGTTCTATTATCAACATGACTTCGGTAGTTGGCGTTAAAGGAAATGCAGGTCAAGCAAATTATGCAGCATCTAAAGCAGGCATTATAGGTTTTACGAAGTCGGTTGCTTTGGAATTGGGTTCGCGTAACATTCGTTGTAATGCGATAGCGCCAGGTTTTATTGAGACGGAGATGACAGAAGAATTAAACGAGGCGGCCATCGAAGAGTGGAAGAAGGCAATTCCATTAAAGCGTGGGGGAGATGCGAAAGAGGTGGCTGATGTGTGTCTATTTTTAGGTTCCGATTTATCAACTTATGTTACGGGTCAAACGATTCATGTGAATGGAGGTTTGTATACCTAGGATTTATTGACTTATCTGTAGCCTCAATTTCTTCGTGAGATTGAGGCTTTTTTTTCTGATTTTATGCGGTATTTTCTTCTATTTCTTGTGCTTTTAGTAGCGGGCTGCAAATCCATTCCACAGCCAAAAGGAGTAGCTGCACAGTTTAAATCCCAATTGTCAGAGCCTGCACTTGCTACGATTCGTGTCAAAACGTTTATTAGTTACGATAGTTTGTTTGGTCGTTTTTTGCGCGTGGGTCAACGCGTTATTTCGGCCAATGAGTCAAGTTCCTTAGGTTTTCCTTATTCGGGTACTTTAGAGCAATCGGTTCGTTACAGGCTAATCGGCGCAAATCAATTGCAAGTTGTTTTTCCGATGAAATGGGAAGCTAAACCGCAAATTGCTGGGATCTCCGCGGGCGTACTCTCTGCCAAATCCATCGCTGCTATCAGTCTACATTTGCAAGGAAAATCTTTTGGTAACTACCAAATTGATGAGGTACAATTGAATAATCAATGGACAGAAAAGCCTAGTGTTAAGGTATTGGGGTTTCCAGTTCAAGTTGGCGGTGTAGTGGACCAATTATTGATCCCTAAATATCCCGTACTAGCTTCGGAACTAAAGAGCCAATTGAATCAATGGATTCTTCCAGATAAAATGAATAGCATTTTTGGATCGGGGTTTTTGTTGCCCAAAGGCCTAAATATGAGTTCCATTGCCGTGGATTTACATGATTTGCAATTCGCGCAGCTTGGTTTACAAGGAGATTTATTGATTCAAACTCGTTTACAAGTAGGTTCAAATTTGGCGGCTCGGTCGATAAAACCTATCATAAAACCTTTAAATGTTGTTGATAATTCGGTTGCCTTTGGTGTATATATGACGTTAGATGAAATTCGGGGCATGTTGGCAAGCCAACTAAAAACTAATATCTCTCAAGTAGATTTAAGAATTAATCCTCAAAATCAGGAGTTTGAATGTGAGGTGGTGGATCGGAATGCTTTACGGATGCGTATTCATTTTGTACCTGTTTTAATGGAAGACAATTCGATTGGAATTCAAGTAAATTCGATGGAATTAGGTTCATTGGGTTTGATGAAATCGTTATTCTCCAAAAGTATTAAACGTAAAATTACGAATGGAATACATGTTCAGCGGATGCGTAGTGATCAGTTGGTTAGTCGGCTGCCCACCGACTTCCAAGGTGTTCAAGGAGCAAATATTCGCGTTCGTTTAGAGTCTATTCATTATTCTCTTGATACCGTTCTGGTATTGGGTAGCATATCGGGAGATTGGACGCTCCGTAAATAGTTGTACTTTTGCATTGAGAAAATAAATCATCTTATCGCTTTTTTAAAGAGGAAAGTCCGAACAACATAGAGCAGTGTGCTTCCTAACAGGAAGGAGAATTCTAGGATTCTACAGCAAGTGCCACAGAAAATTACCGCCCTTCGGGGTAAGGGTGAAAAGGTGGGGTAAGAGCCCACCGCTAGTTTGGTGACAAATTAGGCATAGGTAAACCTCACGCGTTGCAAGATCAAATAGGCTGACTGTCGCAAGACAAAAGGGTTGCTCGTCCGATGTCAGTGGGTAGATTGCTAGAGTGTTTTAGTGATGAAACACCAAGATAAATGATAAGAGGGTAGGGAAACCTACTTACAGAATTCGGCTTATCGATTTATTTTCTCATTTTCTATGTTTGTATTGTTGGCAGAAAATCGTATTTTTGCAGACATTTTTATAAACCCGAGGGACGAGATCCCTCACAAACCCATGTATAATGGCTGTTAAAATTAGATTAGCGCGTCGCGGACGCAAGAAGTTAGCAATGTTTGATGTAGTCGTTTCTGATGCGCGTGCGCCTCGTGACGGTAAGTTTGTAGAGAAACTTGGAACATACAATCCTAACACAAATCCAGCAACAATCGTATTGAACGAGAAACAATCGATTCAATGGGTCATGAATGGTGCACAACCAACAGATACGGTTCGTGCGATTCTTTCTTTGAAAGGTATTTTATACGCAAAGCACTTACAAGTAGGTGTGATTAAAGGTGCGTTAACTCAAGAGCAAGCAGATGCTAAATTTGAGGCTTGGAAAGTAGAAAAAGCGAAGCAAATCGAAGCGAATGCAACGAAAATTGCTCAATCGAAAGCTAAATCAAAAGCATCTCGTTTAGAAGCAGAAACTAAAGTTTCGAATGCACGTGCTGAGTCTATTTTAGCTAAGAATAAAGTAGCTGATGAGGCTTTGGTAGCTAGCGTAGTAGAAGCAATCAATGCTACTGATGAAGAAGAAGTTGAAGTTGACGAGGCTCCAGTAGCAGAAGCAGCAGTTGAAGAAGTTCCAGTGGTAGAAGCAGCAGTTGAAGAGGCTCCAGTAGCAGAAGCAGCAGTTGAAGAAGCTCCAGCAGCTGAAGAAGCTCCAGCAGCAGAAGCAGCAGCTGAGGAAGCTCCAGCAGCAGAAGAAGCAGCTGAGGAAGCTCCAGCAGCAGAATAATTTTTTTAATTGTAAAGAATCATACAAATTTGATCTTCAAGTTTGTATGATTTTTTTTTGTACCTATGGCAAAGACCGAATATTTTGAATTAGGAACCATTTCGAAACC
>CAIUGL010000136.1 GCA_903898715.1 uncultured Cytophagaceae bacterium | reverse complement strand
GCAAGTGGATGCATTTGTGAAATGGAACCGCAAAATGGGACAATCGGCCACGGATGCATTTGTTGAATCAAAGTTTTCAGCTGAAACCTGGGGTGCTATTGCACAGATTTTGACATCGAATTTTTCGTTGACCAATCCGCAAGAACGTCGGGTTTTTTGGGTACAGTATTATTTCCTTTACGGACAAGATTGGATTGATGATTTGGCGAAGAGTGTTGAGTACGCTGATCATCAAGCATTCTTTGTGGTGGAACCTTAGTTATGGGTTTTTTCCATTGATATTGGATGAAATTACTGTTACAAATGGTCTGTGCCCAAAATCAGTTTGATTTTTTATTGTATTTTTACATTTCATTTAATCAGTTGCATGCACGGTAAATATTAAACCAAATAGAATATTCAAAATGAAAACCATTACCAAACAAATTCAAGATTCAATTACACCGCAGATGGCGCAGAAATTGCTGGAAGAAGGCAACAAAAGATTTGTGCATAATCTAAAAACGAATCGTAATCTTCTACAACAGGCAAACGAGACATCTGAAGGTCAACATCCTTTTGCCGTGGTTTTGAGCTGTATCGATAGCAGAACGTCTGCAGAGCTTATTTTTGATCAGGGCCTTGGTGATATTTTTAGTGTGCGCATCGCCGGCAATATCATCAATGATGATATTTTGGGGAGTATGGAATTTGCCTGCAAATTGGCTGGAGCAAAAATCATTGTGGTTCTAGGACATTCTAAATGTGGAGCTGTTAAGGGGGCATGTGATCATGTAGAGATGGGTAACTTGACTGCTTTATTGGCCAAAATTAGACCCGCAGTTGACGACGAAACTGAAACCAAAGAAAATCGAACTTCGAAAAATTCCATTTTTGTCGAGAACGTAGCCCTTATCAACGTGAAGAGAACAGTAGATGCAATCATGGAAAGAAGTACAATTCTAAAACAATTGATAGAAAGTGGAGAAATTGGTATAATTGGTGGTATGCATGAATTGTCAACAGGACAGGTATTTTTTTATGAGGAAAAATCTTCAAAAGCGTAAAAAAACAAAATATCAAATCCCACAAAAATGATCAAGAATAATTCATTTTTTTCTTCCTTAAAAACAGACATGCTATCGGGCGTGGTCGTATTCCTAGTAGCAATGCCCTTGTGTTTAGGAATAGCAGTAGCTTCGGGGGCATCCCCTTTTGCCGGTATCATAACCGGTACAATTGGAGGATTAATTGTAGGTTATTTGAGTGGATCGCAAGTCAGTGTAAGCGGGCCGGCTGCTGGTTTAATTGCAATAGTACTTTTGGCTATTCAGAATTTAGGTTTTGAGGCATTCCTTTTAGCTCTGTTATTGGCAGGTATTTTTCAGTTAGTACTAGGCTTTATAAAAGCCGGCACTATTTCTAATTATTTTCCATCCGGTGTAATAGAAGGTATGCTAACGGGCATAGGTATCATAATTATTATGAAAGAATTGCCCCATGCCATTGGTTATGATAATGAACACGAAGGTGATTTTTTCAGTTACAGATTAACAGACAAAGCTGACGTTGGATTTTTTAATGAAATTGTCCATTCCTTCAACTTTGCGCACACTGGAATTTTAATTATAACTTTTATTTCATTAGCTATTCTAATTGCGTTTAATAAAGTTCCCTTTCTCCGGAAAATCAAGGTGCTGCCCGGTGCATTAGTCGCGGTTGGAACAGGGGTGATGATAAATGAATTATTTTGTATTTTTGCACCTGAGCTTCTAGTAACAGGAAACCATTTAGTAAAATTACCAATTGCAGGTTCATTTAGTGATTTCATGGGGCAATTTACCTTGCCAGACTTTTCCGCTATTTCGGATCCAGCGATATGGATAACTGCACTAACTATTTCTGTTGTGGCAAGTATTGAAACACTATTGTGTATTGAGGCAGGTGATAAACTAGACCCACACAAGCGATTTTCAAGTGGCAATACTGAGCTCAAAGCGCAAGGTGTAGGAAATATTCTAGCTGGCTTAATCGGGGGCATTCCAATGACAAGCGTTATTGTAAGAACTACAGCAAATATAAATGCTGGAGCTAGAACGAAGTTCTCTGCCATATTTCACGGTTTATTGTTATTGCTGACTGTAATTCTAATTCCTAATTTATTAAATAAAATCCCCATGGCAACTTTGGCGGCCATATTATTGATGATTGGATTTAAACTGTCAAGTCCTAAAGTATTTAAGCACATGTGGCATGCGGGTAAATTTCAATTTGTCCCTTTTATTGCGACAGTAATAGGTGTCGTCAGTTTGGATTTATTAAAAGGTGTAGGAATTGGTTTGGT
>CAIUGL010000135.1 GCA_903898715.1 uncultured Cytophagaceae bacterium | reverse complement strand
CGATGCGGCTTCCGTTTCATTCAGCGAAATGAGTCAAGACGCTGAAATTTTACTCATGGAAGTTCCCATGCAATTATGAAACATGTCGTGATTTTTGGCGGCAATAAAGACATCGTGGACTTGCTTGTGCGCTTAATAGGCAACTTCCCCGAGTTCACGGCCAGCGGATTTCAGGATGCCCAGGAGGTATTAGCTCCTGGGATTCCGATGGATGTATTGCTGTTGAGTAGTAGTGTATCGCCAGCGGATGAGGCACTGGTTCGCGACGCGATTACGGTTCCCATTATCCAACACTTTGGTGGCGGAAGTGGTTTGTTGCGCGCGGAATTACACCCGTATATTTAAGGCGTAAAAGGCGTTTCAGCCTTAGCTTTGGCATAGCTTGGAGCTATGCCAAAGCTACGGGGAAAATAGGAATTTTCGATGCCACAAACCTATTTTATCAAATACCTGGACAGACATTATCCTCGAATTCCGCTAACTTCGCGATACGCTGACGGGGTCGTTGACCACCGGCAGCGTATCAAACCAACTATGAAAAAATTACTTTTAGGAGCACTCCTCCTGTGCGTTTCGCTGATGGGATTGGCGAAGGGCAATCTCCCCCGGACCATTGTGACGACCGATGGGGAAATCGACGATGTGGATACCTTCATTCGCATGCTTTATTATTCCAATGAATACCGCGTCGAAGGACTCATTTATTCCAGCTCCATGTGGCACTACAAAGGCGACGGAAAAGGCACCAAATTTACTTCCGAAATGGAGATGACCCGAAACATGTACGGAGCAAAAACGGATTTGCGCTGGCCGGGGGTCAACTGGATTCAGGACCTGCTGGAGGCGTATGCTCAGGTGCATCCCAACTTAATTTTACATGACAAAAACTACCCAAGTCCAACCTATTTAAACAGCCTAGTTAAAGTAGGAAACATCGACTTTGAAGGCGAAATGGAACAAGTCACCGAAGGATCTGAATGGATCAAAGCAAAGCTTCTCGACAAAGATCCCGAACCCATTTACCTGCAAGCTTGGGGTGGCACGAACACGATTGCCCGCGCGTTGAAATCGATTGAAGAACAATTTTCAGCCGACAAAAACTGGCCGGCGATTAGATCAAAAATTTCAAAAAAGGCCATCATCTATACCGTGATGGATCAAGACGCGACGTACAAAAATTACATTGGGGGGCATTGGCCTGAAATACGCGTGTTTTACAACGCACACCAGTTTGGCAGCTTTGCCTATCCCTGGAAACGTCTCATGCCCAAAGCAACGCAGCCGTATTTCGAGGGACCGTATATGGCCAATAAAATTATCTTGGACCACGGGCCGCTCCTAAAAATGTATTACTCCTATGGCGATGGTCAAAAACAGCCCGGCGATGACGAGCACATTCACGGCGATCCGACCAAATTAAACAATGCCCAATGGGGCTCATTCGTTCCTTACGATTTCATCTCCGAAGGCGATTCTCCAGCCTTTTTACATTTAGTGGACGTGGGATTGAACAACTTAAATAATCCCTCTTTTGGCGGTTGGGGCGGTCGTTTCGTCCAAGCCAAAGACAACCCATATCGCTACGAGGACAACGAACAAGCCGCTGATTTCAATCCAGAAACGGGGAAAATGGATATTAATTATGCACAGACACGTTGGCTTATTGCCGCACAAGAAGATTTCGCGGCGCGCGCCGACTGGTCCGTCAAGGCATTCCGAGATGCGAATCATCCGCCACAAATCACCGTCACAGAAGGAATGAATGTGCACGGAAAAGCAGGGCAAAAATTAACTCTACATGTGATTAAGAAAGACCCCGATGGGCAAGCGGTGAAATTAAGTGTTTGGCCGTATCCGGAACCTGGAAGTGGGAAAGCAGATGTTAACATGCTGGGAAATAATGTCGAAGTGACCATTCCAGCAACCGCTAAAAAAGGAGATAACTACCACGTCGTGGTGGAAGGAACGGATAGTGGTTCACCTGCATTAACCCGTTATCGCCGCGTGGTGATACATATTCAATAAAAAAAGGGGGCTTATGATTAGCCCCCTTTTTCTTATTTGTTCATTTGCGCATCCACCACCGCGATGGCAATCATGTTGACGATTTCTCGGGTCGTTGAACCGAGCTGCACGACGTGCACCGGTTTCTTCAAACCTAATAGAATAGGTCCAATTTTTTCGATATCCGCAATTTCTTTCACCAAGTTATAAGCAATATTCGACGATGATAAATTCGGGAAAATCAAGACATTCGCACCTTGTTCCGCCAAATCGCTGAACGGATGATTCTCTTTCATCAAGTCCAAATTGAACGGTAAATGTGCCTGCATTTCGCCATCCACAATCATTTTTGGATTCCGTTGTTTCAGCATTTGAACCGCCTTCTTCATCTTCTTCGCATCATCACCATCCGCACTTCCAAAGTTGGAATACGTAATCAGCGCGATCCGAGGTTTGATGTTAAACTTCTCTACTTGCTTCGCTGAAAGCTCCGCAATCTCCACAATTTCTTCAGCGGTTGGGTTGAAATTCACCGTTGTATCCGCTAAAAATAACGGGCCAAAACGCGTCATTAAAATGTACATACCCGACACTTTTTGTACACCTTCTTTCCGACCAATCGTCTGCAAAGCTGGGCGAACGGTGTCCGGATAATTCCGACTCATACCCCCAATCATGGCATCCGCGTCACCCATATCCACCATCATGCTGCCGAAATAATTTCGCCGACGAATGATTTTTTGAGCCTCCGCTTTGTTGTAACCTTGACGCTGGCGACGCAAGAAAAACTCCTCGCTGTAACGCGCAGAACGTGCCTTATCTTCCTTCGTTGCCGGTACATACGGATCAATAATTTCGACATTGGGCAGGTCAATTTTATTATCG
>CAIUGL010000134.1 GCA_903898715.1 uncultured Cytophagaceae bacterium | reverse complement strand
GAAAAACCGATTTCAGTTTGCGATAAAATTCGCCTAGGTGTCATCGGTTTTGGCGTTCAAGGCCATTTCGATTTGGCATCTGCTCTAAAAGTTACAGGTGTGGAATTAGCCGGAATTAGTGATTTATACACAGGTCGTATCGAAAATGCCAAGGAACTCTATGGCAAGGATTTATATACCACCCGTAACTACAAAGAATTATTAGATCGCCCGGATATCGACGCGGTTATTATTGCGACACATGACGTTTGGCATGCACGCATCACCATCGACGCCCTAGCGAAAGGAAAACACGTATACGTGGAGAAGCCAATGGTTTATAAAATCAGTGAAGGACAACGCGTCATCGATGCGCAAAAGAAATACAATAAGGTGTTGCAAGTAGGTTCCCAACGCGTCAGTAGCATCGGATTAGCGAAAGCGAAAGAGATGTTGGCCAAAGGCGAAATTGGAAAGCTCAACATGGTGAACGCCGTATATGATCGTCAAAGCTCCATAGGTGCTTGGGAATACACCATTCCAAAAGACGCAGATGCATCTACCTGTGACTGGAATCGTTTCATTGAGGCAACTGCCAAAATGGAATTTGATGCCAAGAAATTCTTCTGGTGGCGTGCGTTTAAAGAAGTGGGAACCGGCGTAGCGGGGGATTTATTCATTCACTTATTGAGCGGAACACACTTCATGACGAATTCAAATGGTCCAGAAACGATTTTCTCAACGGGTCAATTCAGCCATTGGAATGACGGCAGGAACTTACCTGATGTGATGTCAGGCGTCATGCAATATGGAAATACGGAGCAACATCCTGCCTTCCAATTAACTTTACAGGTAAACTTTGTCAGCGGAACAGGTGGTCAGGAAGTGATCCGTTTAATCGGCTCGGAAGGGGTGATGGATGTGAAAGGCAATACGATTTCGGTGAAGCATAGCATTATGCCAGAAGCGCCAGGTTTTGGTGGATATGATTCGGTATTTACATTCTCGAAA
This sequence comes from uncultured Cytophagaceae bacterium, assembly GCA_903898715.1. GTDB lineage: Bacteria > Bacteroidota > Bacteroidia > Cytophagales > Spirosomataceae > Aquirufa > Aquirufa avitistagni. The sequence continues at coordinate 610 of CAIUGL010000134.1, read as the reverse complement.
AGTATGCAGGAAGAAATGACGAAGGAATACAATGCGCGTTGGACAGATGCACAACGCAAACGCCCAATCAAAGAAGATGTGATTTTCAGAGCGCCTGCGGGTTACGATGAACATGTGGATCACTTCACCAATTTCTTTGATGCGATACGTACAGGAAAGCAAGTTGTCGAAGATGCGACCTTTGGATTTAGAGCCGCAGCTCCTGCACTAGCTTGTAATGAGAGTTATTTCAGCAAAAAGATTATCCAGTGGGATCCAGTCAATATGAAATTAAAATAAGTCTAAGGCGCTCGCAAGAGCGCCTTTTTTTAGCACTTGATACTGCTAAGTAGTTTTTTAGTATTTTTGGCGCTAGCTAAATCTGAAAGTCATGAAGCCCGTTTTTTTCAAGGCCTGCTTGGGCCTAGGTTTTTTTGCAGCACTAGCGGCTGCAAGTTGTTTGTTATTTGGTATATCAGGTGCTGCCATGGCTTTCATGCTTTGTTTTGTATCCTTTGCCATAGGCTTCCAGGGTTATCCAATTTTAAAAGGGTTTTCATACACGTTTTTCATTTTTGCGGCATCAACATATGCCTTAAATTTCCCAGAAAATTTAGTATATTTTAAAGGG
>CAIUGL010000133.1 GCA_903898715.1 uncultured Cytophagaceae bacterium | reverse complement strand
TTTATTTTAAATGAAGTTCGATCTTTGGCAGTTCCAAACAAGGGTATCAAATTAGCTCTATGTTAATCAAATGATGTTTGTTTGTGTTAGTGGTGATAGGTTTGATAGAGTTATCAAATCTATTAAATTCTACATTATTTTATACTTATAGTAATTTTGTTGAAAGCCCTTTTGTAGCACCCCATTTAGCACCGGGCATAAAAAAAGTCCCTGAAAATCAGAGACTTAATTTATAGTTGGCGGTCCGGACGGGACTCGAACCCGCGACCCCATGCGTGACAGGCATGTATTCTAACCAACTGAACTACCGGACCGTTTGGTATTTGGTGGCACAAAATTAGGAAAATTCTACTTGGATGCAATAGGTCTACTAAAAAAATAGTAAAAAAATAGGCTTAAAATGAGCTAATTGCTTTATCCAATTGAAAATCACTGCTTTGCAAGTTTGCCAAATGAATGGTTACAGATCTAAAAAAAATCAGTTACTCAATATTCTTTATCATTTAATCAAATCAAAAATTCCCTTTTCCCCCCTACCTTTGGCAAACCTTGGAGGATTGCCAAAGGTAAGTGAATAAAATAACTCGAGAAATGCATTTTCCTGCCACCTACGAATACCCGAATGCTCCATACTTTGTAGAATACTTGAATTTTCCCGCTGAGGCAAATCTCTTCGAGGTCTACGAAACGCAAACGGCTGAAATTCTACATATCTACAACAAACTCAGCGAGCAAGATGGCAATTACGCCTATGCCGAAGGAAAATGGAGTCTGAAAGAACTCCTCGGGCACATGGTCGACTCGGAGCGTATTTTTGCTTACCGAGCATTGGCTATTTCCCGTGGAGAAATGCAATCCCTACCCGGTTTTGACGAGAATGAATACATGCAACATGCCGGTTATGAAAACCAGTCGTTGGCAGAAGTTATAGCACAATACCAAGCAACGAGAGCCGCAACTGTAGCCCTAGTTCAGTCCTTTACACTTACACAAGGGAATGCGATTGGGCTAGCCAATGGTCATAAAATTAGTGCCCGCGCATTATCCTGGATGATCGCCGGACATGAAAAACATCATTATAACATAATTCAAGCAAAGTACTTGCCACATTTTTCTTAATTTTGACCATGCATTTTTACAAATACCAAGGAACCGGGAACGATTTCATCATCATCGATGACCGAAGCCAAACGTTTCAACTCGACACCACAGCAATTGCCCAGCTGTGCCACCGCCGTTTTGGTATTGGCGCTGACGGACTCATGTTGTTGCAAAATGAAACTGGTTACGACTTCCGCATGGTATATTTCAATGCAGATGGTACCGAAGGAACCATGTGTGGAAATGGCGGTAGATGTTTAGTTCGATTCGCAGCTGATCAAGGCATCGTAATAGATAAAGCTCACTTTATCGCAGTAGATGGACCACATGTTGCGCAAATCACACCTGAAAAAATCGCCTTGCAGATGCAAGATGTGGCGAATATCGCCCAACATGACGATGACTATTTTACCAATACCGGTTCGCCGCATGTGGTGCGTTACGTCCAACAAGTACAATTCACGGATGTGAAGAACATCGGTGCGGCAATACGTTATTCGGAAGCTTATCTAGGCCAAAACGGAACGAATGTGAATTTCGCTGAGAAACTAGATCCCCAAACCCTCTTCGTTCGGACCTACGAACGTGGCGTGGAAGACGAAACCTACTCGTGCGGAACGGGCGTGACGGCGGCGGCTTTGGTTTCAAACGCCACCAAAGGCATGAGCAGCCCCATTCAAATCAAGACTTTAGGCGGCGAATTAGCCGTGCAATTCGAAGGAAATAGCACCGACGGATTTACTCAAATATTTTTAATTGGCCCAGCCAAACACGTTTTTACCGGAGAAATTTAGGATATGACATTTGACGCAACAACTCAAGCAAACATCGACCAATGGTTAAACGGCCCGTACGACGCCGAAACGAAAGCACAAATCCAAGCGATGGTCGCAGCAAGCGAACAGACCGCTTTGACGGATTCCTTCTACAAATCCCTGGAATTTGGCACGGGCGGGATGCGCGGCGAGATGGGCGTAGGTTGTAACCGCATGAATCAATACACTGTGGGTGCAGCGACGCAAGGTTTTGCCAATTACCTGAACAAATGCCTTCCGGGTCAAAAAATCAAAGTAGCTATCGCCCACGATTCCCGCAATAATTCCCCGGAATTCACGCGCATCGCAGCAAATATCTTCACGGCAAATGGCATTGAGGTTTACCTATTCCCTGCCTTACGCCCTACACCACAGTTATCGTTTACGGTACGCGAGTTGGGCTGCCAAGCTGGCCTAGTCATTACCGCATCTCATAACCCAAAGGAATATAATGGCTACAAAGCGTATTGGGCAGATGGCTCGCAGGTTGTAGCTCCGCATGACAAGAACATCGTGGCAGAAGTGAATGCCATTTCAACGGTTGCCGATATCAAATTTGAGGGCAATGATTCCCTCTTACACCTATTAGACGAGTCAATCGACACGGCCTATTTAAAAACCATCCAAGCGAATTGTCGGAAGCCAGACGTCATTCAGAGTCAAAAAGACCTCAAAATTGTCTTCTCTCCCATCCATGGAACTGGGATTACCCTAGTACCAAAAGCATTAGAACTTTTAGGTTTTGAGGCGGTAACGGTTGTGGAAGAGCAAGCGATACCCAATGGAAATTTCCCAACCGTCGTATATCCTAATCCGGAGGAAAAAGAAGCGATGACTTTGGCCTTGAATAAAGCTAAAGCTATCGATGCGGATTTGGTGATTGCGACAGATCCCGATGCGGATCGCGTAGGAGCTGCGGTGAAGAACCAACACGGCGAATGGGTACTGTTGAACGGCAACCAAATGGCCAGTTTGATCCTCTATTACTTATTGAAAGTGACGGATTTGAAAGGCAATGAATTTGTCGCCAAAACGATTGTAACCACCGATTTGATTGATAAAATGTGTGCGTCCAAAGGTGTCACATGCTATAATACCTTGACCGGATTTAAATACATCGCACAAGTAATACGTGAGTTGGAAGGCAAAGAAAAGTTCATCGGCGGTGGCGAGGAGTCCTACGGCTACTTAATTGGCGATGCAGTCCGCGACAAAGATGCGGTTGCCTCGTGTGCCATGATCGCTGAATTAACGGCTTATGCCAAAGATCAAGGTAAATCGCTGTTCGACTTCCTGGCTGAAATGTACATCGAGAACAATTTCTATTATGAAGGCTTGATCTCATTGACCAAAAAAGGCAAAGCTGGCGCTGAGGAAATCAAGCAAATGATGATCAATTTGCGTTCGAACGTTCCCGCATCGGTAGCTGGATCTAAACCAGTAACGGTTCTCGATTACGAAGGACTTGTTTCGACAGACCTCATCACCGGAAAGCAAACACCTATTGCTGTTGGCCGCGGCATCGAAGCCTCGAACGTGATCCAATTAATCCTAGCCGATGGATCAAAAGTCTCCGCACGTCCATCGGGCACGGAACCGAAAATTAAGTTCTATGTTTCGGTGAACGCGCCATTAGCATCAGCAGCTGATTTCGATATGACTTTCGCCAACTTACAAGAGAAGGTTGGGGTGATTCAGAAGGACTTAGGGTTGGTGTAAGCTCTTTGGCAAACCTTTGAGGATTGCCAAAGTTTGAGATGCGTAGCATCGATTCAGATGGGTCACATTTACGCCAAGAAATAATTAAAAGAAATACTCGGCGCGAAAAGCGCCTCAAACTTTGGCAAAGCACCTAGCTTTGCCAAAGATCCTCCTCACCACCATTTACGAGAATGAATAGCGAATCTCTTTGGCAATGCGACAAGCTTTACTGAAGGTCGACCATGCCAACAAACACCTCAAAAGGATACAAGCTATTTAAATAATCCATAAATTCAGCCAACAAAACCTATCCCTATGTTGACTGAATCTCAATTACTTGCCTATAAGCAAGATGGATTTATCCAGGTCGCCAACTTTTTTTCAAAGGACGAAATTGATTTATTATTTCAAGTAGCCACGGATGAATCCGTTGTTAATCACGCCTTTGACCTAAATGACCAATCAGGAAAAAAGACTAAACTCACGCTTTGGTTTACCGCGGGAGATGATTCTTTTGGATTGATGTCACGCTGTAAACGGATGGTAACATCAGTTCAAGAAATTTTAGGCGAAGGTGACGTTTGCCATTTCCATTCCAAAGTCATGCAAAAAGAACCGCGGGTAGGCGGAGCATGGGAATGGCATCAGGATTATGGCTATTGGTACAAAAACGGATTCCTTTATCCTGAATCCATGGTCTCCGTGATGATTGCCCTAACGGATGCAACCATCGAAAACGGATGCCTGCAAGTACTCAAAGGGACACATCACATGCAACGGATCGAACACCACTTTGCGGGGGAACAACAAGGTGCCGACCAAACATTCGTCGATGAAGCTACCAAAGTTTCCGAACTTGTTTATTGCGAATTGAAAGCAGGGGATGTACTTTTTTTCCATCCTAATTTACTGCATCGCTCGGAGGCCAATTTATCCGATACGGCCCGTTGGTCCGTTATTTCAGCCTATAATTTAGCATCCAACATACCCTTTCGAGAAAAGAATCTTTCCTGCATAACGCCCATTTCAATGGTTCCGGATGAGGCAATTTTGGCGAGTGGAAAAAAGGCCGTTTTAGGGGCTGATTTCCTTGCCAAAGAAGAAGAAATTACACTAAACATCGACAAATAATGGCCAAAATATGTATTCTAGGAGGCGGGTTTATCGGCAGATTTTATGCTGAATCTCTGTGCGGTCGGCGCAGTAAAGACAGCGTCACCGTCGTTTATTCACGTAAAGAGGCGACCGCCTTACGCTTTGCGAAGGACTATAATGTCCCGCATTATTGCACTGAAATGGAAGATGCCATCGCCCATGCTGAATCCGAATTCGTTGTCATTGCCTTACCAAACTACTTACACGAAGAGGCAGTCATGCTTTGCGTGAAGCACAAAAAGGCTGTATTGTGTACCAAACCACTGGGACGAACCGCTGAAGAAGCCCTTCGCATGACCTTAGCTTGTGAAAAAGCCGGCATCTTTGCAGGGTATTTAGAGGACTTATGCTACACACCTAAATTTCTAAAATCAGTCAAAAGTGTGGAAAATGGCGCCATTGGACGGATTCTTTGGGCCAAATCCCGGGAGACACATCCAGGCCCACATGCCGAATGGTTTTGGGACATTGAAAAAGCAGGTGGTGGCGCCGTGCTCGATTTGGGATGTCACTGCATTGAAATTGCTCGGAATTTTATTGGCAAAGATGTCCTGCCTGTCGAAGTGATGTGTTGGGCAGATACCCAAGTAAAACCGATCGACGCTGAAGATCATGCCATCGGTTTAGTTAAATATGAAAATGGTGCGATAGGTCAATTTGAAGTATCCTGGACCTTCCGTGGTGGAATGGATTTACGCGACGAAGTGATGGGAACCGAAGGAACGATTTGGGTGAATTCATTTTTACGTACCGGTTTTGAGATGTTTACCAGTGGAAATTCGGCCAATTATGTGGCGGAAAAAGCTGAAACAAATGTGGGTTGGCAATTCCCCGTGGGCGATGAGGCGCATGAATTAGGCTACCCAACGATGTTCAATGACATGTTTGACGCTTATGAAAATGGCACCCAACCGCGTGAAACATTTTACGATGGTTATGTCGTAAATGCCATCATCGACGCAGCCTATAAGTCGGCAAAAACAAAACTTTGGGAACCCGTTCAACTACCTGAATGGCGCGGAAAAAGAGGACTATCTAAACCATCTGTGTATCAATCTTACGATGAAAAACATTGGCTCATCAAAGAAGAGATTCTGCCAAATGGTGACAAAAAAATCATCTTAAAGGATAAGGTGAGCGGTGCGATTTCAGAGATAAATCAGTTGGCGGGATGATGCTTCACATCAAATCCCTAGGCTGAAGCCTAGGGTTACTAATAACCTCAGACTTTAGTCTGGGAAATCGGCGTGAAAAGCGCCTCAAACTTTGGCAAAGCACTAAGCTTTTCCAAAGAAAAAACAAAGTCCAAAGGGGCTATGCCAACTTAAACTCACTCGTAAAGTGGAATTCAATCTCGGGATTATTCGTTTGGTTCATGCGCAAAATCCAGTCGGATTCCGCTAAGAACACGTAGTTACCGTCTTTGTCTTGCGCGATGTTTTGACCTTTCAAACGCACAAATTCTTGTAGTTTTTTCGGGTCTTCGGAAGTAATCCAGCATGCTTTGGTGACCGACATCCCATCGAAGCGACATTTGGCACCGTACTCATGCTCCAAACGGTACTGAATTACTTCATACTGAAGATCTCCAACAGTTCCAACAATCTTGCGATTACCTAATTGGGGTTGCGTAAATAATTGAGCTACACCTTCGTCGGTAAGCTGATCAATCCCCTTTTCCAATTGCTTGGATTTCATCGGATCCAAGTTGATGAGTTCCTTGAAAATCTCCGGCGAAAAGCTCGGAATTCCTTGGTAATTCATCACTTCGCCTTCCGTCAGCGTATCACCAATTTTAAACGTACCCGTATCATATAGACCAATTACATCCCCCGGAAATCCTTCCTCCACAACTTCTTTATCCTGGGCCATGAAATTGTAGGGATTCGCGAAGCGCACATTCTTCTTTAAACGAATATGTTGGTAAAACGTATTGCGATGAAAAACACCCGAACAAATACGTAAAAACGCAATCCGGTCACGGTGCTTGGGATCTAAATTCGCGTGAATCTTAAATACAAAACCGGTAAACTTCTTCTCATTGGGTTCTACCAAACGAACATCCGTTCCACGCGCTTGGGTAGGAGGGGCGATTTTAGTGAACGTATCCAACAATTCTTGTATGCCAAAGTTATTGACTGCCGAGCCAAAAAACACCGGTGCCAACTCCCCACTTAAATATTCTTCTCGATCAAAGGTTTCGTAAACTCCTTCAATCAAATCTACGTCTTCACGCAGCTGATTCGCATCACGTTCACCCACACGCGCATCCAATTCCGGGGTTGCAATATCTACGGACACAACATTCTTCTCAATCTTCGTTTTATTCGCTGAGAACAAGTTTAAGGAGCGGTCTAACAAATGATAAACGCCTTTGAAGTTTTGACCCATGTTGATGGGCCAAGTCAATGGACGTACCGAAATTTTCAATTTTTGCTCTAATTCATCCAGTAGGTCAAAAGGATTTTGACCCTCACGGTCCATTTTATTGATGAAAATAATCACCGGCGTCTTGCGCATGCGGCAAACCTCCATCAAACGTTCCGTTTGTTCCTCGACACCCTTCACACAGTCAATTACTAAGATCACCGAATCCACGGCCGTTAACGTCCGATAGGTATCTTCCGCAAAGTCCTTGTGACCCGGCGTATCCAGGATATTGATTTTTACATCATTATACTCAAAAGTCATCACGGATGTCGCCACCGAGATACCTCTTTGGCGCTCAATTTCCATAAAGTCGGACGTTGCCCCCTTCTTAATCTTATTCGATTTCACCGCCCCAGCCGTCTGAATAGCTCCTCCAAAAAGTAGCAATTTTTCCGTTAGGGTTGTTTTCCCCGCATCGGGGTGAGAGATAATACCAAAGGTCCGTCGTTTGGCAATTTCCGCGTCAATCTTTTGCATAATGATAAATCAAGGTGCAAAAATACGCCAAAAATAGCTCTTTGGCAAACCTTTATCTCTTTGGCAAAGCTGAGCGCTTTGCCCAAAGGGGCTTCGCGTCTCTACAAAAATAATCGGCGCGAAAAGCGCCTCAACCTTTGGCAATCCTAAAAGGTTTGCCAAAGAGGCTTCGCGCTTCGCCAAAGAAAAAAACACCCCAAAGGTTTACCAAAGAGTACCCACAAAAAAAAAGCCCCTGCATCAGGGGCTTTTTCATTACTCTCTCGTATTCAAGTGCGACTTCGGTCGGCCGTACAAGAAGTAGACCACTAAACCGAACACCAACCACGCTAATGCGAAGACCTGTGCTGTCCGACCTAAATTTAAAATCAAAAAGGTATTCACAAGGATTCCCAAAGGAGCCACAATGTTTAACCCAGAAACCTTGAATGGACGATCACGATTCGGATCACGGAAACGCAAAATCCATACCGCTAAACAAACCATCGTAAAGGCAAATAGTGTACCAAAACTGGTCATATCACCCAATAAAGAAATTGGTGTGAAACCTGCAACAACCGATACCACCGCGCCTACTAAAATCGTCGATTTCCAAGGAGTCTTAAGCGTAGGATGAACCTCAGCGAAGAACTTTGGCAATAAACCATCTTTTGCCATGCCTAAGAAGACACGTGTTTGGCCTAACATCATCACCAACATCACCGAAAGCAAACCTGCCGTCGCTGCTGCTGTAATCACGAATACCGCCCAAGGCTGTCCCGCTACGTCAAATGCATACGCTACTGGCGCCTTCAAAGCATCCCCCGTGATATCCTTGTAATTCAACATACCCGTTAATACCAAGGAAACTGCGATATATAAAACCGTACAAATCAATAAAGACGCAATGATCGCAAATGGCATATCTTTCTTCGGATTAATCGCCTCACCCGCTTGTGTGGACACCGCATCAAATCCAATGTAAGCGAAGAAAATCGCAGACGCACCCGAGATGATACCACCCCATCCATACGCTGGCAACATTTCACCGTTCTCATGCTTCACTAAAGTCTCCTCAGGAATGAATGGAGTCCAGTTCGCCACATCGATGTAAAAAGCTCCCATAATGATCACAAACAAGATCACGGCTACTTTCAAAATAACAATTAAGTTATTCGCACTTGCAGCTTCTTTGATACCTCGAACTAAAATCCAAGTCACAAACCAGACAATCACTAAAGCTGGCAAATTCACCGCTGCTCCCCCAAATGACACGGGGTCATTCGTTAAATTCGCAGGTAAATGAATCCCAAAGAGGTGTAAGAGCTTATTGAAATAACCAGACCACGATACGGCAACGGTCATCGCTCCCATGGCATATTCGAGGATTAATCCCCAACCAATAATCCAAGCAAATAATTCACCTACCGTTCCATACGCATACGCATATGCACTACCTTCTACCGGTAACATCGCTGCAAATTCAGCATAACAAAGTGCGGCAAAAATACAGCCGATACCCGCAATAATAAATGAAATCGCTAACGCTGGTCCCGCATGAAAATGGGCTGCTGTTCCTGTTAAAACAAAAACACCACCACCGATAATCGCACCGATACCAATCGCCGTTAGGCTCCATTTTCCCAATACACGCTTGAGCTCACTTTTTTGCATGTCTTGCTCAAACATGTGCATGGGTTTCTTTCTCCAAATACTGTTGTCCATAGTCAATTAATTTAATGAAAAAGTAAAATGCCGGTCACTCTTTCAAGCAACCGGCATATGTCCTTATTTCTTTGGTTTAGATGATGTTCCTAAGTCAATTACAATAGGCGCCGCCACAAAAATAGACGAATATGCCCCAAATACAACCCCGATAAACATCGCAAACGAGAAGCCACGTAATACATCACCTCCGAAGATCAACAACACCGTTACTACTAAGAATACCGTTGTTGCCGTCATCACCGTACGTGACATCGTGTGGTTAATCGACTCATTAATCGTCTTAATCATTAAGGCTTTATTACCTAAATCTGGATTTACACCAATCTCCTCACGAATACGGTCAAATACAACCACCGTATCATTAATTGAATAACCGATCACTGTCAATACCGCTGCGATGAATACTTGGTCAACTTCTAATTCGAAACCAAATAAACGAACAATACCCACCATACCCAATACCACTAATGTATCGTGTAACAAGGCAACAATACCGCCCAATGAATATTGCCATTTACGGAAACGAATCAAGATGTAAATAAAGATGGCAATCAATGCATAGAAGATTGATACAAAAGATTGCATCAAAATATCATCCGCAACGGTCGCACCCACTTTCGATTCAGAAACAACTTTAGGCGCTGCTGATGCGAAATCTTTCAATCCAGTTTCCAATGCCGTACGCACCGTGTTATTCGCAGTGATTGACTCATCTTCAACTAAGTAAGATGTAGTTACTTTCAATTTCGTGTCACCGTTGAAAGTCTTCACCTCAACACCTTTTCCTCCGAAATCATCTGCCAAAGCTTCCTTCACTTTGTCTGTAGGCACCGCTTGAGTAAACTCAACGACATACGAACGACCTCCTTTAAAGTCAACACCCAAGTTGAAACCACCTTGCATAAATACGACAATCGCTCCTGCAGCAATTAATCCCCAAGAGAACCAGTATGAATACTTACGCTTTCCAATGAAATCAAAATTCATGCCTTTGAACAAATCACGTGAGATAAATGTCTCAAACGTCATATCCTTCTCCTTACCCGCTTTGATTGCACGTTTTGCCATCCACTCTACAAGGATGTGTGAAATATATACGGCTGTAAATACCGACGTAACCAAACCAATACAAAGTGTTACACCAAATCCTTTTACCGAACCTGATCCGAAAATAATTAAGATAACACCAATCAAAATCGTCGTGATGTTACCATCCAAAATCGCACTTAACGCTTTTTCATATCCCATATTGATGGCGTCCAACAACCCTTTACCAGCACGTAATTCTTCACGAATACGCTCATTAATAAGTACGTTGGCATCCACCGCCATACCTAAGGTCAACACGATACCTGCAATACCTGGTAAAGTCAAAGCTGCTTGGATTTGAACCAATACGCCTGCAATAAAGAATACGTTGAAGAATAAGGCCAAATTAGCCATCCAACCTGGAGATCCATAGTAACCTACCATGAACACAATTACTAATACCAAGCCTAATAACATCGACATGTAGCCTTGGTTAATTGCCTCCGCTCCCAAGGATGGACCTACGAATGCATCTTCCACGATACGCGTTGGAGCTGGTAATTTACCCGCCTTCAATACGTTGGCTAAATCTTTTGCCTCCTCAACCGTGAAGCTACCTGAGATCGAAGAACGACCACCTGGAATCTCACCGTTGATAACCGGAGCTGAATACACATAACCGTCTAGCACGATTGCAATGCGACGACCGATGTTCGCACCTGTCAAGTTTTTCCAAATACGTGCACCTGTTCCGTTCATGGACATGGTTACTTCCGCACGACCTGTTTGGTCAAAATCTTGTGCCGCATCTGTGATGACATCACCTTCCAATGGAGCCTTTTGGCCTTCCGCTTGCTTCAATGCTTCTAAAGATAAAATCTCATCTCCGTTCGTTGCCGGAATTCCTTTAGCCGCCCAAGCAAACTTTAAATTTGCTGGGAAGAATGCTCTCACATCCGCACGACGGAATAAAGCGTTCACACGCGCTGTATCTTTTACATATACACCAATACCGTTTCCAGTTTGAACGAATAATTTCGACAAAGCTGAACCTGTACTCGTATCCGCTTTTGCTTTACCAGCTGAATCTTTCGCTGGAGCTGCTAATTGAGACGCCAATGCATTTGCAGTCGTATCTTTCGCTGCTGGAGTTGCTGCTGTTGCTGCTACTGCTGGTGCTTTTGCTTCACGATCTAAAATAGCACCTAAGGCATTTAAACCTCCACCGTATTCGTTCAATTCATAACACTCTACGAATTCTAATTTCGCTGCACCTGATAATAATTTACGTGCCCGCTCAGGATTCTCAACACCTGGTAATTCAACTTGAATACGGTTAGATCCTGGTAAACGTTGGATGTTTGGATTTGCAACACCAAACTTGTCAATACGTGCTTGGATAATCTTGTAAACACGATCCACCGCACCGTCAATCTCCCCATCAATCACACGCTTCACTTGTGAATCTGTAGACGTAGATGAAATTTTTCCACGATTCACAGAATTTGAGAATACAGAAGCCAAAGTTTGATTTGGAGCAATACGAGCGAATGCCTCATAAAACAACTCGTTGAACGATGACGTCGAAGTTGCTTGTGCAGCACTTGCTTCTGCTAAAGCCTTCTCGAAGTTTGGATCGTTAGATTGTCCTGAAAGTGCACGCAAGATTTCTACTGGAGAAACTTCTAACACCGCATGTAAACCACCTTCTAAGTCTAGACCTTTTTGCAAGGCATATTGAGTAACTTCTTGTAATGTATATCCGATGTAAACCGGTTGCTTCCAAAGGGAATCAATAAAATGTAAACGCTTCGCAGCATCCACTTTGCCATCGGCAGTAGTGGCATACTTAATAGCTTGTTCTTTTAATTGATTTGACTTCCACGTAAACGAAAGGAAGAAAATACACAGGGCTGAAATAATGGTAGACAGCCAAATAATGGCACTTTTGTAACGCATAATTTTAAATTAAATGGTAAATAATAAATTGTAAATATTCAATTGGACGTTGGTCGTTAGACATTGGACGTTAGACGTTAGACAATAGACTTCTGACCACTGACCACTAATAACTGATCACTGACCACTGCCTTTCAGGGCGCCAGCGTGGCTATAAATTGAGTTAATAAGATGCGCATAAACTGCGTCCGATGAATAACAGACGGCAATTTAATCGCTAATTGAGGAGCTTGCGCCGAGAAAATCTGAACACTCGGGAAGACAAAATCTTGTGGAAAATCAACATTCGTGCTAGAGCTTACCTGGTATACATGTTGCTCAGCTACCTGGAACGTCTTTTGATGTTTTTCTGTTTTTACCTGCGCATCATCTGCTTTTACCAAGGAAATTGGCTTTGCCACGAGCCAAAAAAGCACGGGCATAAACAAAATCAAATGAAAAAACTGAACCTTCTTTTGCATGATAGGGAGCAAAAATAGGATAATTTTCTCAGAAATCAATTCCGATGGGAATTTTCGTAAATTTGCCTCTCCAAAATCATACCATGTTCAATTATTTAGAACCATCCTATCTACATGCATTTATCCAATCGGCTTTAGCTGAGGATATCGGATCCGGAGATCACACTTCGTTGTCCACCGTTCCTGCAGATGCAAAAGGGGCGGCTCAATTGCTTGTGAAGGACCGAGGGGTAATGGCCGGTGTGGAATTATCTCTGCTGATTTTCAAGGAAGTAGATCCGGCTTTACAAGTTAATGTATTCATTCAGGATGGTACATGGATCGAACCAGGCCAAATCGTTTTAGAGGTTTCTGGTTCCTCTCAATCCATTCTAAAAGCGGAGCGTTTGGTATTAAACTGCATGCAGCGCATGTCGGGGATAGCGACCAAAACGCGTTCTATGGTACAAATATTGGAAGGTACACGGGCCAAATTATTGGATACGCGCAAGACGACGCCCAACTTCCGTTTGGCGGAAAAATGGGCCTGCAAGATTGGTGGAGCGGTGAATCACCGCTATGGTTTATTTGACATGATTCTTATTAAAGATAACCATGTTGATTTTGCAGGTGGGATAAAAGATGCGTTAGAAAAAGCATTCGCTTACAATGCGCAATTACCTAATCCACTCCCAGTTGAAATCGAAGTGCGCAATGAAGCAGAATTAGATGAGGTTTTGGCCATCGGTGGTGTGCAACGAATCATGCTCGACAACTTTAGTCCGGAACGCCTCCGCGCCGCCATCCGAAAAATTGACGGTCGGTTCGTCACCGAAGCCTCCGGCGGAATCAATGAAACTACACTACGCGCCTATGGTGAAACAGGCGTTGATTATATCTCGGTAGGTGCCCTTACGCACCAAATGAAAAGTTTAGACCTTAGCCTTAAAGCGAAATGAATTTAGTAGACGAAGCACAAGCTGTTGGGTATATCGCCCGCTCTACCCCGAAAGGTGTCGAATTGATTACAGAAATCCAGCGCCTGAAAAAGGAGAAAAACGCGGTGATTTTAGCACATTACTATGTGGATGGCGAGATTCAGGAGTTGGCCGACTATGTAGGCGATTCACTCGGTTTGTCCCAAGCCGCTGAAAAAACAGAGGCCGATTTAATCGTCTTTTGTGGTGTTCATTTTATGGGCGAAACAGCTAAAATCTTGAACCCTACAAAAAAAGTGGTAGTTCCTGATTTCAACGCGGGATGTTCTTTAGCGGATTCGGTACCGGTTGCGGAATTTGCAGCGTTAAAAGCGGCACATCCAGATGCGATTGTTGTTTCGTACATCAACTGCTCTGCCGACATCAAGGCGATGACCGACATCATTTGTACCTCATCTAATGCGGTACAAATCGTCGAGTCTATTCCAGCGGATCGTAAGATCATCTTTGCACCAGATGCGAATTTAGGTCGCTACGTGGCACATAAAACCGGTCGGGATTTGATTCTTTGGGAAGGCGCTTGCATGGTGCACATCGACATTTCATTAGAAAAATTAAACACCTTGAAAAAGGAATATCCGGATGCGTTATTGATCGCCCACCCGGAATGTAAGGAAGTGATTTTGAAGGAAGCAGATTACGTAGGTTCGACAACAGCCCTACTAAAATTTGTAGAGACATCTCCTAATTCAACCTTCATCGTTGCAACGGAAGCTGGCATCATGCACAAAATGAAACAAGCGGTTCCGCACAAACATTTGATTCCTGCACCAGCCAACGAGCAAAATACGTGTGCTTGTTCCGAATGCCCCTACATGAAAATGAATACGTTGGAGAAGTTGTACAATGCTTTGTACTACGAACTACCTGAAATCAATTTAGAGGAATCCATCCGCGTTCCGGCTTATAAGGCCATGAAAAGGATGCTGGAAATTAGTCGATAGACGTTGGACTGTGGCCCTTTGGCAAACCTTTTAGGATTGCCAAAGTTTGAGATGCGCAGCATCGATTCCTAAACATGAGATTAAACCTCAGGCTGAAGTCTGAGGAAATCGGCGCAGAAAAGCGCCTCAAACTTTGGCAATGCTGTAAGCTTTGCCAAAGAAAAAAAAGACGCGAAGTGCGAAGCCGCTTTGGCAAACCTGAAAGGATTGCCAAAGAGACTAGCGACTAATGACTAGCGACTGCTAGACAGTTAAACGTGATGTATCACTTTAACTGTCTAGCTCAAACATCGCCTCAATCTCCACCGGAATATTATCTGGCAGCGTTCCCATCCCCACTGCGGAACGAACACCGATGCCATTTTCCTCACCCCAAACTTTAGCAAACAATTCCGAACAGCCATTAATCACATAAGGGTGACGCAAAAAATCATCCGTCGCATTGACCATGCCTAATACTTTAATGACACGTTTTATGCGATTCAATGAGCCCAATTGAGCCTTTAGCGTCGCCAATATCGTCAGTCCAACTTGTTGGGCCGCTAATTTCCCCGCCTCAATATCCATTTCGGCACCGATCCGACCAATAATCAAGGATGCATCCGGCAATACAGGTCCGTGTCCGGAAACATAATAAAATTCCCCTACCTGCAAACCGGGCTTGTAAACGCCCAAAGGTTTAGGAGCGGGAGGTAAAACAAGGCCTAAGGCCGCAAATCTTTCTTCTGGAGTACTCATGATTTGGTATGTAATTGTCTAATAATTTCAGCGATTAAGCCGGTCCAGCCTGTTTGGTGGTTTGCCCCTAAGCCCTTGCCCGTATCACCATCAAAATATTCAAAGAATAAATGTGAGTCCTCATGCAATTTTTCATGGCCATCATACATGGGCACGACGCCTTTGGCATTTGGAATAAACATAGCCAACAACCTTTTGGAAACACCTTCGGCGGCGTCTTTGATGTTCATCATCTCGCCTGAATTCGTTGGAAATTCCACCTCATAATCCGAACCATAGTAATCAGAAAACTTACTCAAGGAGTCTAGAATTAAGTAATTCATCGGAAACCAGATCGGGCCTCGCCAGTTGGAATTTCCACCAAACATATCTCCAGTAGACTCAGCCGGTGTGTAATCCACCTGCAATGTGCCTCCTTCAAAATTGAATTTATAGGGGTTTTCTTTGTGGTACTTTGATAGGGTGCGTATGCCGTAGTCCGACAAAAATTCCGTTTCGTCAAACATCCGTTTCATAATCATTTTCATCCGGTGCCCGCGCAAGATGGACAACAACCGCGACTCCCCTTTTCCAGGTTCATACCAGCGCGAAATCAAACCTGCCAAATCAGGGCGATTATTCAATACCCATTCCACACGCCGCTTAAATGCAGGCAGTTTCTCAAGCATTTCTGACGTTAAAACCTCAACGGCAAATAAAGGAATCAAGCCCACCATCGAACGCACTTTGAGCAATTCCGCACTACCATCCTCTTTGTGCAACATATCATAATAGAACTGATCATCCTCATCCCACAAATTCAACTTTTCCCCACCGATTGACTGCATAGCTCCTGCAATGTGCAAGAAATGCTCAAAGAATTTGGAAGCCATATCTTGATAAACTGGATTTTCAATCGCAATCTCACAAGCAATACGTAACATATTCAAGCTATACATGGCCATCCAACCGGTACCATCTGCTTGCTCCAAGTGTCCGCCCGTTGGCAATTTCGATGAACGATCAAACACCCCAATATTATCCATACCTAGGAATCCTCCACCAAAGATGTTGTTTCCACCCTCATCTTTCAAATTCACCCACCAGGTGAAATTCAGCAATAATTTATGGAAGATGCGCTCTAAGAAAACGACGTCTCCTTTGCCATTCATCTCCTTGTCGATTTCATACACTTTCCACGTCGCCCATGCATGTACCGGTGGATTCACATCGGAGAAAGACCACTCATACGCAGGAATTTGCCCGTTCGGGTGCATGTAATATTCGCGCAGAATAACGGCTAGTTGGCGCTTAGCAAAATCTGGATCCAACCGCGCCAAAGGCAAGGTATGAAAGGCTAAATCCCAAGCCGCAAACCACGGATACTCCCATTTATCTGGCATGGAAAGTATATTAGCCGCGTACATATGACGCCAGGTGCTATTTCTTCCCTGCCTCCGCGAGGCATCTGGCTTCGGCATTGCCGGATCGCCTTTGATCCACTCAAATACATTATAGTAATACCATTGCTTCGTCCACAACATACCAGCATAGGCTTGACGTTGTAGATTTTTTAAATTCGCATCTACTATCCCCGGTTGTAAATCCGCATAAAAATCATCTGCCTCCTGCTTTCGCAAAGCAAAGATTTCATCAAAATCCGCAAATGGCTCGCGCAATGTCAGATTTGTCAAACGCAATCGGTACACTTTGGTACCGCCAGCAGGAATCTTATCCGCATATTTAACCGAGGCTTTTGTCCCGATGTGATTCGGATTTACCGTGTGCTTATTCTTATTGACAACATATTCATTTATCCCATCTTTGGTAAAATGTGTCAAATTGGGTGAATTGTATAAACGCTGAAAATTGGTTTCGTTGTCACAGAACAAAAATTCATCAGCCTCCTCCGCATAAAGTTTGAAGCGGCCCACGACGCGGTGGTCAATTTCGATAAATGAGTGACCTACGCCGGTTAACAACGGTTTGTAATTGTATTTTTCGTAACCCCAGCACCAGGTATTCCGGTACCAGATAGTTGGCAAAACCGTAATAGGAGCGGCTACCTTTGAGCGATTCACGACGGTTACTTGAATCAAAATATCTTGTTCATCTCCTTTGGCATATTCCATGGAGATATCAAAAAACTCATTATTGTCAAAAATCCCCGTATCCATCAGCTCATATTCGGGCTCATGGCGTGTACGTTTCCGACTTTCATCGATGAGTTTTTGATAGGGGAAAGTTTGCTGCGGATACTTATACAGCATTTTTTGATACGAATGCGTAGGCGTCGAATCCTGGTAGTAATATAATTCTTTTACATCCTCGCCGTGATTTGATTCATTGCCCGTCAAGCCAAAAAATCGCTCCTTTAAAATATGATCTCGGTGGTTCCAAAAAGCAAAAGAGAAACACACATGTTGTTTATTATCTGAAATTCCACCGATTCCCTCCTCACCCCAGCGGTATGCTTTCGAGCGAGCCATGTCGTGTGATATGGTATTCCACGCATTTCCGTCAACTGAATAATCCTCCCGAACCGTGCCCCACTGACGCTCAGTCAAATAAGGACCCCACTTTTTCCAGCCTTTATTATCATTGCGAAGACTTAATCGTTCACGTTCGGCTCCTTGATTGGACATAAATTAAAAATGCTTAGGTGGCTTGTGTATACAAGCTACAAATATAAAATTTTTGAGGGAAAAGTAATTTGGAGAAAAAGGACATTTGAAAACCGATGTAGCAGTTCTTCCGCTTTCTCATTATATTCGAAATTCAAAATCAACAACATGAAAAAACTAACCTATTTAATTTGTCTTTTGGCATTTACTGCCTGCCAAAGTGGAGACGCAAAAAAAGAATTGGCCACCCTCGTAGATACCTATTATGAGGAGCAATTAAAGTTGAATCCGGTGGCGGCCACTGCCAACGGTGACAATCGATACAATGATCAACTGAACATCGAATTCACAGATGGACATCGTGCCAAAGTCAAGACGCTTTTAGAGCAAACGCAAACAAGTTTAGCGAAAATCAATCGCGACAAATTGGATGCCAATGATCAAATCACGTTTGACATATTGAAACGCGACATCGAATTAGGACTTGAAGGATTGACCTATCCAGACAACTTGATGCCGCTGAATCAGTTTTACGGTTTTCACTTAACCTTTGCGCAACTAGGTAGCGGCTCGGTGATGCAACCATTTGCCACCAAAAAAGATTATGAGAATTGGGAAAAACGGATGCATATCGGGGCAGCCTACATGGATTCTAGCATCGTTTATTTCAAACGAGGTATCGCGGCAAATGTCGTTTTGCCGAAGGCCTTGGTAGAAAAAGTAATCCCACAATTACAGTCTTTCCAGGTAGTGGACGTTAAAAAAAGCACGTTTTACGGCCCATTGAACGCTTTTCCAAAAGATTTTACGGAGGCCGACAAAGCTAAGTTCACCCAAGAATATACCCAGATCATCCAGTCGGAAATTATGCCAGCCTATGCGCGTTTGGCACAATTCTTACAAACGGAATACCTGCCTAAGTCGCGGCCAACCACCGGGATATCGGCGATTCCTAACGGAGCAGCTTATTACCAATACTTGATCAAAGTTTTGACGACAACCAATAAACCTGCAGATGAAATTTACCAAACAGGTTTGGCGGAAGTAAAGCGCATTCGGACGGAGATGGAGAAAACAAAGCAGGCGGTAGGCTTCAAGGGGACACTAGCTGAATTCTTTACCCACATGAAAACGGATCCTAGCTTTTATCCATACAAAACGCCAGCAGAGGTTTTGGCCGCTTTTCATGCCATTCACAAAAAGATGGAACCGTCATTGAAAACGATGTTCGGACGTGTACCTAAGACTCCATTTGAGATTCGTCAAACCGAGGCATTCCGTGCGGCATCTGCCTCTGCGGAATATTTCCAAGGGTCTGAAGATGGTACACGTCCAGGTATATTTTATGTACCTATTTTAGATGCGACCAAATTCAATACGACTTCAGGCATGGAAAGTTTATTTCTACATGAAGCCATTCCAGGTCACCATTATCAAATTAGTTTACAGCAAGAAAATGGCGATTTGCCAAAATTCCGTCGGTTTGGAGGGAATTCAGCGTATGCAGAAGGATGGGCATTGTATACCGAAAGTTTAGGCAAGGAATTAGGGCTATATACTGATCCATACCAATACATGGGGGCTTTGGGTGATGAAATGCACCGGGCGATTCGTCTAGTCGTAGACGCTGGAATGCACTCCAAAAATATGACCCGCGAAGAAGCCATCAAGTATATGATGGATAACGAGCCACTGAGCGAAGAAGGTACCGTTGCAGAAATTGAACGCTACATGGCCATTCCTGCTCAGGCACTTTCCTATAAAATTGGCGCATTGAAAATTCGCGAGATTCGTGAACGCTTGAGCAAAGAATTAGGACCGAAATTCAAATTGTCTGATTTTCATGATGAAATCTTGAAAGATGGCAACATGCCATTGGATGTGATGGAAAACAAGATGAGCCGTTGGGCGAAGAGTTTGTAGGCATTTCGTTTTGATTCCCCAGGCTAAAGCCTGAGGTTATAAATAAAATCCAAAAACAACCACTTTATAACCCCAGGCTTTAGCCTGGGGATTTACCTATGATCAATCTAACCACAACATTTACCATCCCCCGTTCGCCCTATTTGATTCGGCCCAACAGCCGAATTCTTTGTATCGGATCCTGTTTTGCCGAAAACATGGGACAGCGGCTGGCTGATTTACCTTTAGAAGTTTCTAATCAAGCCTTAGGAACGCTATTTCATCCCTTGAATATTCTAAGAGGCTTGAGTCCACAAACCCTGCAACATTCGGATTTGTATAAACAAGGTCACTTATTTGTCCATCCCGATTTCCATTCGCAATTCATGGGTGAAAATCCAGAGGAGTTTATTGCAACATTGACCGAAATCAAAGCAAAGACTTTGGCATTTTTAGCTTCAAGTCAATACCTGATTATCACCTGGGGCACTGCCTTTTATTATGAAGATCAGGTGCTGGGTAGGGCGATTGCCAACTGCCATAAACAGCCTGCCAACCGATTCGTCAAAAAGCTAAGTACCGTGGATGAAATCTGTTTGGCTTACAAAAATTTCATACTTAAAAATCCACATCTCAAAATTATCATCAGCGTGTCGCCCGTCCGACATAC
Organism: uncultured Cytophagaceae bacterium; assembly: GCA_903898715.1. Lineage (GTDB taxonomy): Bacteria > Bacteroidota > Bacteroidia > Cytophagales > Spirosomataceae > Aquirufa > Aquirufa avitistagni. The sequence goes on along the minus strand of CAIUGL010000133.1, from coordinate 17,996 downwards.
ACGCGATGGGATGCCGGAAAATGCAGTCTCGAAAGCAACACTTCGATTAGCCGCGGATATCTTAGTGAGCAAATTTCCTGACCAGGTGATGTACTTCCCTGCCTATGAAATTATGCTGGATGAATTGCGTGATTATCGTTTTTATCAAACCGATATGATTCATCCGACGGATCAAGCAATTGAATATATTTACAAGCGCTTTAAACAAACACATTTCGAAGATGGCCTGATAGAAATTGCGAAAAGGTGGCAAGAAATGATCAATACCATTCAACATCGGCCGCATCTTTTACAATATCCTCAACATTGTGAAATTTTAAGACGACTCAGAAATGAAATTGAAATGGATCAATCAGGTCTGGATAAGTCCAAGCTTTACGCGAAAATAGACCAGCAATTATTGGCCTTATCTTGATAGAATGACGTATATTTGGCGTTTCAAAGGAAAGCAAGTTATATGGGTGAATTGAGCGTTACGAAAGAGATTATCATCGGTGCCTTAAGCACGGTACAAGAGCCAGATTTAAAAAAGGATTTGGTGACCTTGAATATGATTAAAGATGTGGAATTGGGTGTCGGCGAAGTTCGATTCACCGTTGTATTAACCACACCAGCCTGTCCTCTAAAAGAAAAAATCCGCAAAGATTGTGAGGATGCCATTCATAATTTGGTCCATCCAGATTTAAAAGTGGTTATACATATGACTGCGGAAGTGACGACTCTCCAGCAACAAGATCCCTTGATTCCAGGTGTTAAGAATGTGATTGCCGTTGCGTCTGGTAAAGGCGGCGTAGGAAAATCAACTGTTACAGCTAATCTAGCCATGGCCCTTAAAAAGGCTGGTGCCAAAGTAGGTATTTTGGATGCCGATATCTCCGGTCCATCTATTCCTGTGATGTTTGGCGCAGAAGATATGCAACCCTTGGTGCAAGAAGTGAATGGAAAAAATCGCATTCAGCCGATTAACCAATACGGCATCAAACTCATTTCGATGGGGTTTTTGGCGCCTACCGAGAGTCCAGTACCTTGGCGCGGTCCGATGATGACGCAAGCGTTACGTCAGTTTTTTGGCGATACCAACTGGGAAGATTTAGATTATTTACTCATCGATTTACCTCCAGGAACTTCGGATATACATTTGACATTGGTCCAATTGATTAAGTTGACCGGTGCGGTTATCGTCACTACCCCTCAAAAAGTTGCCTTATCGGATGCGACCAAAGGTTTACAATTTTTCAAGCAGGCAGGAATTAATGTGCCAATTTTGGGATTGGTAGAAAATATGGCTTATTTCACACCGGCTGAATTGCCGCAAAATAAGTATTACTTGTTTGGCCAAGACGGAGGGAAAGCACTTGCTGCGAAATACAATGTACCTTTCTTAGGTGAAGTGCCTTTGGTACAGGCGATTCGTGAAGCAGGTGATTCTGGGAAACCGATCGCCGCAGATAATAGTCCAAGTGCGGAAGCATTTACGTCTATTGCCGCGAGTTTGGCCCAACAAATTGCGATTACTAACGCACAATAACAACATGGAAAATCATCCTTTATACGCGAAAGTTCAAGGTGCACTCGATAGCATTCGACCCTATTTAGTGGCCGATGGAGGCAATGTCGAGATTGTTGAAATTTCAGAAGACAATGTGTTAAAACTGGCTTTAGTAGGCAACTGCCAATCATGCAATATGTCGGCCATGACCTTTCGCGCAGGAATCGAAGAAGCCATCAAGCGCGAAGTTCCTGAAATCGTTTCCGTGGAAGAAATTAAAGACCTATGATGCGGATTGGAATTTTTTTTGGAGGCCAAGCACGTGAACGCGAAATAAGTTTCGCGGGCGGAAAGACGGCGATGGCGCACATCAATAAAGCATTATTTACGCCTGTTCCGGTCTTTGTAGACGGTTTAGGAAACTTTATATTAATTAAGGAGGAGTTGATTTATCAAGAATCAATTCGGAATTTCTTCCCTCCTGCCAAATACCAAACAGCCCCATTTTCGGTTTACACAGAATCTTTGACTGATTTGAGTGATTATGATGCCATGATTGCATCGATTGGCACAAAGATCAGCCCAGCTGAGTTTTCGGCGCAATTTGATTTTGCCTTTATTGCGATGCATGGACCGGGTGCGGAGGATGGCAGCATTCAAGGATTATTGGAATGGTATAACATCCCTTATTCAGGTCCGAGTGTACTTGGTTCGGCGATTGGAATCGATAAAGCCAAACAAAATCTTTGGTTGGAAAAGAGTGTCGGATTAGATAAAAAGTATATTGTGTTGCAGCGCGCCGACTATGAATCTTATGGTCGGGAGACGTTATTTGAACAAGTCAAAAAAGCCATTGGCATTCCATTTGTGGCGAAAGCCCCGCATCAAGGATCATCGATTGGTTTGGCATTCGTGAAGCAAGATTCATTAGATGATTTTGATCAAGCGATCAAAAAATGTCTATTTATACAAGAGATTCAACGGACAGATTGGTTGACATATTCGGAGGATGACCAAGTCGCTTTGCTACAAAAAATGGTGAATTTGGATGAGGGAATTGGATTCCCTGTTCGGTTCAATCACCAAATTTATGCGCATCCATCGGCTTTGTTGACAGATTTACGTGAATACTTTACGCACACGGTAACGAAAGCCAGCATTCATTCGATTCATTCGGAAGATGCGGTCTTATTGGAGGCCTTTGTGAATGGAAATGAATTCAGTTGTGGAGTGATTCAAACGCCTCGTGGTGAGTCAGTTGCACTTCCTCCTACCGAAATTGTCATCGACGAATCGGTTGAAGTATTTGATTTCAATGCCAAATACAAATCAAAATTGACGCGTAAGCGCATCCCAATGGATGCTTCGCTGAGTCATTTGCAACTCATTCAGGAGCAAGTGAAGCAGGCGTTTGATGATTTGGGATTTGGTGTTTGCACGCGCATTGATGGTTTTTTACGTGCGGATGGTGTGATTGTATTACATGATCCCAATACGATTCCAGGGATGTCGCCTTCTTCATTAATCTTCAAACAAATGGCTGAAATAGGCCTTACGGTGACAGATTCTATCACTTATTTCATTCGCCAATCCATTCGGGAGCGTTTACGTACCGGAAAAAATTACCACACATTCCGGAAATTATTGGAGGGTTTAGATGCTGAAATCAAGAAGGTTTTAGCTGAAAAAGCTTTGCAGACTCCTGTGACGATTGTGATTGATTCGGAGGATTTGGAAGGAAGTTTTGAGTCGGCACGTGCCCAAGCCGCAGCGTTAGCTGCACAAGGAAATGTGGCGTATCAAGTCGTTATGCCCATAGAAATGGAAGAAGGAACAGTTGATTATCCTGTTCATGTGGCGCAATTAGCCAAAGAAAGTGGCAATGAATTTTTTGAAAGTATTCATGAAGGCGTTCATCCTCTGATTGCACATACGCGTCAGGCAGGTGCTGAAATCACTGCTTTTTATACGCATTAATATGGAATTAAATCCGTTACAATATCCGATCGGCAAGTTTGCCGCTCCTGAAATCATCACTCCGGCATTGCGTCAGGAATGGATTCAAACCATTGCTGAATTACCTGGCCAACTGGCCACTTTATTGGACGGGGTAGATGAAACCTTGTTAGAAAAACCTTACCGGGAAGGTGGGTGGTCGGCCCGCAAAGTAATCCATCACTTATACGACAGCCACATCAATAGTTACATTCGTTTCAAAATGGCGTTGACGGAGGAAAACCCAACGATCAAACCATACGACGAAAACACATGGGCGGAGATGCCAGATGGCAATGAAGCTCCAATCGCCTGGTCGATTGAAGGCATCAAATACATTCACTTGCGCTGGGTTTACTTAATGGAAACGATGGATGAGTCGGACTGGTCCCGCACCTATTTTCATCCAGAGCGTGGGATTACGTATCGACTAGATAAAGTATTGGGGATTTATGCCTGGCACTGCGTGCATCATTTGAAGCATGTAGAGTCAGTCATATAGACTCTAGACGTTGGACGTTAGACGCTAGACCTTATTTTTACTTCGGACTGACGACTCCGGACTAACGACTAGCGACTGACTACTAGCGACTGATGACTTTCTTCTTGTTCCACGGTGCCGTGGTATTCCTAGCCATATCGATGGCCAAACCGATCATCAAAAGGGTAAATAAAATAATAACCCAGCGGAATATTTTTTGGTTTTTCATCTGTTCTGATTAAGCTTCAAAATGTAATGTAGCGCTGCCTTGGGTAACTTCTTCCCAAGCGTGTAAATTCGGCCACTGCAAATGAACACAATTTGCGGTTTCCATGTTTCGAGTTTCGCCTAAAAAATAGGAGGCGACATAGGAAATCGAAGGATTATGAGCAACCAAGTAAATGACAGGATTTTCTTGTTTAATTAACTCCTGGATATACTGAGGACCTGTCGCATGGTACCAAAAGGCCGAAAACACCCCTTTTTCATCCGAGAGTACCTCAAACGTTTCACGCGTACGAGCAGCATCCGAAACTAACCAGATTCCTTGAGGCATAGCAGCGTTTTTCAACTTTTGCACTAAGTCACTGGCTTCTTCAATACCTTGACTGGAAAGTTTCCGAGCTTCGTCGGGACTCGTATATGGTCCCGCATGGGCGTGACGGATGAGGATTAATTCGATCATGATTTGATTAATGGAAATTCGCCTGCCGCATGTTTGGCACCCATCTTGATGTAGTGGTCGGCTCCGTGTTTTAACGATTCGATCTGCGACTCAGATAAGGTTTTTACCACCTTCGCAGGCGAACCAAGTACCAAGGAATAATCCGGAATTTCCATTCCAGCCGTGACTAAAGCGTGGGCGCCGATGAGGCAGCATTTGCCCACTTTGGCACGATTCAAGACGGTGGCGTGCATACCCACTAAAGAGCCATCGCCGATTTCAGCCCCATGAACAATGGCGGAATGGCCAACGGTTACGCGGGCGCCTATGATGGTTTTATCGCCTTCATCTGCATGTAAAACGGCATTATCTTGAATGTTGCTGCCGTCACCCAAATGTATTTCCTCAACATCTCCCCGGATGACCGCGCCGTACCAAATGGACACGTCTTTTCCGATGATCACGCGTCCCATGACGCTCGCTGTGGGTGCAATAAAAATAGCCATCCGTTTCTTTTTTTGCCAAAGATAAACCATTTTGATAATTTGCTACATGAAGAAAACGTTATATGAAGTTGGCAACTGGTCCCCCACCGATTGTATTTTATCTTTAGGCTGTGGGGCCGCCTGGTGGGAAATCAAACAAACCATGGAGCAAGAGGCGGGGGAATTACTTCTATTAGATACCAATAAAGACGTTTTGAATTGGCCTGATTTGGATGAGGCCATCGCCTATTTTGAAGAACAATACGGAAAAAAAGCGACGACCCCTGCATCTATTTTCCATGCGGATGCAGCCCAAATTCCACTCTCTGATGAGACTGCTGATCAAATTTGGCTATTAAATTCATTGCATGAGCTGGATAACTTGGAGGCTGTTTTAGTTGAAATAGACCGTGTTTTAAAGACAGATGGATGCGTAATTGTGGAAGAAATCCTGTCGGGAGGCGTGCACGAGGGATGCGGAAAACGATTGTTTACACGTTCAGAAATCGTCGGCCTATTTGCTTCGCATGACTTACATGTTGTGTATGAAGGGTCTAAAGATGAAGAGGCCGACTACATAAAATTCGGCCGATGAGGCTTGATTCCTAGCGATGCTTTTCGCAAATTTGTAGCTTCATGAGCAGCATCGACAAACCTTATATTATTGGAATTACCGGAGGAAGTGCTTCGGGGAAAACGCTATTTTTAAAGCGCCTGATGGAGCAATTCCCGGATGATGACATCTGCTTATTATCACAGGATAATTATTATCGGCCGATAGAGCATCAGACTAAAGACCACAATGGTATCGAGAATTTCGATTTACCTGGGGCCATTGATGATGAGGCATTCGCTGCAGATATTGAGAAATTACGTGCAGGTGAGGTCGTTTCGCGCGCGGAATACACCTTCAATAATTCCACGAAAGTCCCCGACATGTTACATTTTTACCCCCGCAAAATATTAGTTGTGGAGGGTATTTTTGTGTTTCATTTTCCGGATGTGGCACGCTTATTAGATCTTAAAATCTTCATTGACGCTAAAGATAAAATCAAACTGGAGCGTCGGATCAAACGCGATAATGAAGAGCGTGGCTATGACTTACAAGATGTGATGTATCGCTGGAAATACCATGTCAAACCTACGTACGAGCAATATATTCGACCACACAAACGCTTATGTGATATCGTTATTCCAAACAACGATCATTTCGAAAAAGGCCTAGAAGTGATTGTTCACTTTTTACGCGGCCGGTAGGAGACCTGGCCTATCGCGTGTAATCCGGTACAATTTCATTACTGCCCAGCTGTACCGAAAAGTGCACGGAACTATCCGCATCATTCACAAACTTGATTTGCTCCAGCCATGGTAAAGTTAAACGCGAGTTAATAAACAACTTACCGGCGGTGCCTGGGAATCCCGTAAAATTGATTTGGCCATATTGATTAATTCCACCCGCCGCACGAATCACCCCATTCAGTGTAACAAAACGCGAAGAACTCGTTTGGAGCAATCCGGTATCCTCCACATTAGGGCGCTGGCCACCCGCAGGAATACTGAAATCTCCCTCCCAACCATTTACGGTTAATAACTTTCCAGCGGTGAAAGTCCCCGGAAGAGCGAAAGTCACCCGATGAACACCCGGCGCAAAAAGTAAGCGGGAATTATCGGAAATATGTACCACACCTGTCGTTTCGGTAAATCCAGCTGTACTCAGCGTCCCGCCGTTGAAATAAAATGCGCTGGCATTTGGTAGAACTTCATTGGCTCCCAATGCTAAAAGACCTGATGTCACCTTCGTAAAGCCTGAATACGTATTATTTCCACTCAAGGTTAGTACCCCATCTCCGATCTTTTCCACCATGCCGGCACCAGAAATAATTCCAGAAATCTTGACATTCCCTAAGGCCGCAGCTTTCCCAGACATCAATAAAAATCCTGCCGTTGAAACCGCTCCAGATAACCGCAACTCATCCGCATCTGCAGATACCACTGCAATAGCACCCAAAGTCACCGGCCCCGTCCAGGTATTCAGTCCAGATACACTCGCCAATGCCCCATCACCAGCAACCATCGACCCATTAATTGTTAAAGGTTCTGCCGCCATGGTCAGGCCACCGCGCATTTGTAAACTCGCTCCTGATGTTACCGTTGTGCCCGCGGCCGTAGAACCGAGTGCACTCGCTGATTCTACAAAAAGCTTACCCACTGAAACCGTCGTTAATCCTCCATAACTATTATTACCTCTTAATAATAATGAACCTGCACCATCTTTGGTCACGGTCGAAACGCCCGAAATCGAGCCCGAAACAACATGATTCGCCACGCCGCCAAAAGTCAAACCGATGGGATTCGCAATTGCTCCTGAAATCGTTAAAACGCCTGCATCCGAATTCATGCGCACCGCCGGTGTTCCTAACGTAATCGCCCCAGCATAGGTATTTGAACCGGTCAAATTCCGCAAGGCTCCCAAACCTCCACCCGTTCCATTCAAGGTCAACGGCTCAGCAGCAGACGTAATTCCACCGTCCAACTGTAAACTAGCAGCATCCGAAACCACCGTTCCCAACGATATAGCCCCTAATCCATTCGCATGTTTCAAGCGTATGATACCTTGCGAAATCGTCGTCAAACCGGTATAGGTATTTGCACTACTCAATTCCAAAATACCCGTTGGCCCACTTTTCACAAGTGCTATACCTCCTTCAATAGAACCCGCAAAAGCAGTCGTCAAATTCGGATTATTATAGCTCAAGGTCAATGTACCCCCATTTCGTATCGTTCCCGAGCCAGCAATCGAACCCACCGTCTCGCTAAATCCACCCAAATCCCACATCGCACCGGGAGCCACTGTCACATCCGCAAAATCCCAAATACTAGTCGCAGACATTAATTTCAAGGTACCTGCATTTACTTGCACGGATGGCGTATGCACTACAACACCTCCAGTACTAAATCCTCCATAACTGTAATTTCGCAATAGGAATGCCCCCGAACCGTTCTTAACAAACCCGCCTGCTTTCACAAGACTCGTCGACGTTTGTCCCAAATTCTGCCCACTCGCTTCCGTCAAGGCATCCGTTTCTACCGTCAAAATTCCCGGAAAAGCATTCGATAAATTTGTTCCCGCCTGTGAGGTGATGTTGGCATTCGCCGTAATCCCCAAAGGCCCAATCAACGTTATATTTCCTCCATTTCCCCCACCTGAATTCGTAAAGGTCGACGCATTATTCCCTCCCGTTGCCGTCAAAGGTCCATTTAACATGATACCTCCCACTGCTTTTAAGGTGATATTTCCAGCACTTCCAGCCCGCGAGGCAGAAATATTCGACGTTAAATTGCCAGCAGATGTATTGATTGAACCAGCCGCCGATACGGTAACATCCGCAGTCAAGGATTCAAAATAGGCCTCAATGCCTGGATAGGCAAGCGCCGCAGTCGTAGAACCTAAGGTCATTCCTGCAAACACGTTTACAGTCCCACGTGCCGTCATCATTAATTTTCGAGCGACAGCCGATGCATTGGATGCCGATAAGGCCCCGGTGACAATGATTGCACCCGACTGCGTTCCTGACCCATTCGATGTCAAAACAGACACATCACCCGTAGCCAATTTAGTCTGAACTTCGACCACATTTAATATCGCATTATCCGCATTGGGAGTGAAGGTATGTACGCCTCCAGTCAACGCGCTCCAAACACCATTACTCGGCGTTGCCGTACTCAAAATCACATTACTAAAGCTCGTGGGCTTGACCACCATGTTATCCCCTGGGACAATTTCAAAGGTCCCATCTGTTAACATGTGCGCATAATGATTCGTAGGCGTTGGACTCTCAAACAAGATTTGGTCAAGCACATAGGTACTCACGGATGAGGCGAATTTTACTTGGCCAACCGTCCCTGACGTCTGATTCGTGTAATCACCCTGCCAGCCTAGGATACTCAATCGCTTGAAATCGAACAGTTGGCTGACACCTGAAAAGGTCAAATTATGCATGTTTGTTGTCCCCAAATCCAACATAGAATTGGCCGTTAAATACAGCATTCCAAGCGTATTGGAATAATTATTTGTCGCCAACGTCCCTCCATTGAAATAGAACGCACTGGCAAGCGGAAGCGCTTGGGCAATTCCTAACTGAATCTTTCCAGCAGATAATCGCGTTAAGCCTGAATAACTATTTGCGGCATTCAATGTGAGTCGATTTGAACTAATTTTCTCTAAAGAACCCGCTCCAGAAATCACCCCGGTAACAAGTATATTACCTACGCCCGTCGAAGAACCCAAAGTCAAAATAATTGGATTAGAAACGGCCGACAAACTTAAATCGCTTTCCGCATTGATGTACACGGATGAGCCTCCGGTGGTGATAGGTCCCGACCAACTATTTGCTCCATTGATGGATCGCAAAGCGCCTGTTCCCGTAGCCGTTGCGCCACTTAAAGACAGCGATTCGCCACTAACCGTAATTCCGCCATCCAACACCAAACTCGTTCCTGAATTTACCGTGATCAACCCGCCGGCTGCACCCAACGCATTGTTTTGTTGGAGCACCAGCGCTCCCGCCGATACCGTCATCGTCCCTGTAAAGGTATTATCGCCACTCAAGATTACAGTTCCCGCACCACTTTTCGTCACATTTGCCGTACCTGAAATTCGTCCGGCATAGGTTTGCGCAATCGCCCCATCCCAAGTCAATGTACCTACTGAAATAAGATTACCTGAAAGTGTCAAACTTGTTCCAGCTCCACCTATCGTCACATTCCCACCCATTGTCAGGGTGCCCTGCATCGTAAAATTCCCAGCGTCCACCCGAATGGATGTCGCTGTGGAACTTGTTGTCAAGGAGCCGAGCCAACTATTATCCCCGCTCCTACTAATTAATGACCCTAATGAACTCAATCCAACACCCGATAGTGTTATATTTTCGGATATCTGAACCCCACCTGCGACTTGAAGCACGGCACCTGACGCAACGGTTGTGGCCCCTAAAACATCTCCCAACGCATTATTATTCGTTGCCAAAATACCTCCCGCATTCAACAAAGTTGGCCCCGAATAAGTATTCGCATTTGACAAGGTTAAAATTCCCACCCCATTTTTAGTCAAGGCCAAAATCCCGGAACCATTTTCCAAAATACCCGAATATGTACTTGCCAAATTATTCGCTCCCACCGTCAATAAACTCGTGGCCGCACCTCCATTGCGGATGATTCCCGAACCTGCGATGTGATGAACCGTCTCGCTAAAATCCTTCATCTCAAAAGTACCTGAAGCATTCACCGTCAAAATACTGGTATTCGTGATGGACTCGGATGCGCCTAATCGCAAAGTACCCGCATTCACGGTCGTATTTCCCGTGTAGGTATTTGCGCCTTTGAGCACGAAAATTCCGGCACCCTCTTTGGTCAGATTCAGGCCATTGAATAGGCCGGCCGACTGCCCATCGTTTACCCCACCACCGGTGGTTGGCGTCGTGTTTTCCGTTTGAACAATCACAGATCCTCCAGTTCCATGGAAGGAAACGCCGCCCCCGGATGTTCCGCCAATATTCGATACGTTGGCCAACATCGTAATTCCTGTCGTTCCCTTTAACAAAATAGCTCCACCATTTCCGCCAAAAGCCGAGGAGGTATTATTCCCCCCAACCGCAGAAATGGCCGACGAAATCCGCAAGTTTTCCGTTGCCTCCAAACTAATTCCCCCTGCCGCCTGGATGGCCGAACCCGATGAACTAGAAAGTGTATTCGTTGTTAGCGTACCTAATACACTGATGTTTTTTTCTGCTCGGAAAATCAGATTGGTGCCTCTACCTGTCGCACCCACAGGACTGTAATTCAAATTTTTATTGATCCAAATATTGGCTCCTGCATTCACAGTTTGCGTATTGGATACCGTTGGTGTACCAAAAGCCACCATGTCCACATCAAATAAAACTGATCCAAACTGCGTACCCGTTAGGCTGGCGGTATTGATCACCACGGGATTCGTAGCCAAGAAGCCTCTCAACTCCGTCGCATTAATAATCGCATTGTCATCCGAAGGGGTAAACGTATAGACACCAGACGCTAGTACAAATGCTCCGTTCGATCGCACTTCATCCGAAATTCGAATATTACTATGGCCAGTCACATTCGTAATGTCAGCCAAAGGAACTAATTCACCCGTAGGTAATTGTGTTGTATAATGGGTACTTGGACCTGCGGCGTTATAGAAGCGAATTTGATCCAATTTCTCCCGAATTAAGAAAGGCGAATTCCCCCAGAAAATCTGCCCATCTGTCCCGCTTGTACCAGAACCATACGGACCTACCCAGCCGTTAATGCGTAATTTCCGGAAGTTAAAATCCCCCATTGTGTTGAAGGTTAAGGCATGTACACCCGAACCTAAGGTAATCTGTGAATGATTCGTTACGTGTAAAGTCCCGATAGTTTCTTGATAGCCGTTTGTCTGAAATTCCCCACCATCCAAAAACATGACGCCCGTGCTGGCAATGGATTCATTGGCGGCTAAACGTAAAATTCCTGCGCCTACTTTGGTATACCCCAAATAGGTATTTTGCGCACCAAATTCCACCATACTCAAACCTGTTTTTTCAAAGGCCCCAGCACCTGAAATGATTCCATTGAAGCGAAGAGTCGTGGCGCTCGTTGGCAATCCTACATTCAAAATAGTCCCCGCATTCACTACATTTCCGCCAATCACCAAATCAGATTCCGGAAGAATCGTGTTCGTCGTTCCACTCAAATTAATCGTTCCATTCCAAGCATTTGCTCCCCCTTGTGACACCAAAATCGCCACACCCGATGCCGAACCCGTCAGATTCAATACCTCACTCGCCACCGTAATCCCACCGGGTAAAATCAATTTAGCGAGCGCAGCAACGGTAGTTGCCCCAGACCCTAAGCCAAGTGCCTGGTTGTTTGAAATCGTCACCGTACCAACCTCCACCGAAACAGCTCCGGTAAATGTATTTGCATTCGAAAGCGTGATATTTCCCAGACCGCGTTTCGTCAACGAACCCGCCCCACTGAATATTCCAGAAATACTAGTCTCCGAAATACCATTCACAATTTGGCCTGCCGCCGCATTGATATTACTCGTAATATTCAATTGAGAAGTACCTGTTCCTAAATAAGTCAAAATGCCTGTGGGAACACTGATATCTCCATTCAAATTCAGGGCCGTAGATTCGACTTTGATCGTCGCCGCAGTGCCAACCGTCACCGTTCCCCCAATGGTTACATTTCCCGTTTGAACTTGCAAAGCACCGCTGGAAGAAATTCCAGATCCAGCGATTGTGAAGTTTTCTATTCCAAAATTCAATGGACCTTTTAATTGTGCGACAGCACCTGAAAGTACGGATACCCCACCCATATTTGACCCAAAGGCATTGACTTGGGAAGCAATCCAGGTTCCGCCGCCAACGGTGGTTGCACCGGAATAGGTATTGACGAATGTTGGCTCAAAAGTACCCGTTCCCATTTTAGTGAGGGATAAAACTCCAGCACCATCTTCGATTAAGCCCGTAAATGTGGTATTGATATTATTGGAACCAAACGTCAATAAACTAGCACCTGATAAACTACTGCGAATCGTTCCTGCGCCACTAATGCCCGCGAGCGATTCACTCCACCCAGCCAAATCGAAGGTTGTTCCGGATGCTAGGACCGTGGCACTCGTATTTGGTATGGATTCTGATGCTCCTAAAATAATCATTCCCGCATTTAACGTGGTGGCACCTGCATAGGTATTTGCACCTTTCAATTGCAATATTCCCACCCCATTTTTTACCAAAGAGGCTCCCGAAATAACTCCGGCTGTTTGCCCGCTATTTTCAACAAAATCTAAGCTAGTATTTTGTAAAGTCACATTCCCACCAGCACCCGCAACCACGGATGCCCCCCCAGCAGCCGATATATTTCCTGCGAAAGACAAGCCCACCGCTTGAATACTAAGGGCTCCGCCCGCACCGCCAACTGCGGAACCACTGACACTTGTATTTGCTCCACCGGCCGATGAAATAGAACCGGTCGAGGCCACATTGACAAAAGCTCCCGCCGCCAACGTGATGGCTGGACTAGCCAAAATGGTGTTCGAAGCAACATTAAATGCAGTAGGACTTACACTCAATGCCGCATTGATTAGGATATTTTGTCCAGCCGTAAAACTAACACTCGGCGCACGATTCGTGGTCGGGGACGTAGATCCTACCGACATATTTTTATTGATGTGAATATCGCGACTGGCCGTCACCGTAAATGCACGGACCGTCGAATTATTATTTGTCACGGCAATCGCCTCATCGAATAAAATCGCACCGGCCTGTCCTCCACTTGCCAAAGCCGTGTTAATGATAACGTTGGAGGTCCCCAAATTCGTTTGTACCTCGAGGTAATTTATATTCGCATTATCATCGCTCGCCGTAAACGTATTTGTCGTGCCAGCAAGTGCCCAAGAACCATTAATGGTAGGCTCATTCGAAACCCGAATATTGACTTGACCCGAAAGTACATTGGCCGAACCCGTTGGGATAATTTCACCATCCGACAACTGCAATGGCGCATATTTGGCATTACCGTTTGACTCATCGATGAAGCGAATCTGATCTAATTTATCACGTACTAAGAAATTAGAATTTTGAATAAATATTTGACCGGAAGTACCCGGCGTACCCCCGTTGTACACGCCTTCCCAACCGCGGATAGTGAGCATTCTAAAATAGAACGTACCTAAGGTTGTTGCTCGCAAAACATGGGGCGTTCCTGCCCCCAATCGAATACTCGAATTTGCGGTAATATTAAAGGTCCCCAGCGTCTCATTAAATCCATTGACGTTTAATTCACCGCCATTTAACGTAAAAACCGTACTCGGGATCGCGTCAGAAATACCTAATTTCAAGGACCCGCCATTGACTTGGGTATAGCCCGAATAGGTATTTATTCCCTGGAGTGTTAATTCATTCGTTCCCGTTTTTTCCAATGCGCCCGTACCGGAAATAATTCCACTTAGGAGAACGTTAGCTGACCCAGCTCCTGTGGTCCGTCCGACTGTCAAACTCGTACTATTGTTCAGGATATTTCCGGAAATTTCCAATCCCGATTCGGCATTGATATAGACCAATGTACCTCCTAAGGTTACATTCCCCGACCAGCTACTTGCCCCATTTATATTGCGTAACGCACCGTTTCCAGTTGCGGAAGATCCATTTAAAGTCAAGGTTTCACCGAGCACAGAAAGTCCACCATCCAAGGTCAAATTCGCACCTGAACTGATTGTTGTTCCGGCAGCATTTGTGCCCAGCGCCGTGGCATGTTTGACAATCAAATTACCTGCGGAAACGGAAACGGCACCACTGTAAGTATTGGCTCCACTTAATTCCAAAAAGCCTGCATCTGATTTCGTTATACCTCCCGCTCCGGATAAAATACCCGCAAATTTCAAACTGGTCCCTTGCACGGCAGTTGTCAAGGTTTGATTTAGCGTCACATCGCCGGTCTGGTTCCAGGTACCCGCAGCGATGACAAACCGACTTGCAGCGGCTGTAACTATTGGACCTGACCAGGAAACATCTCCACTAACTAAACGTAAGGCTCCGGCAGAAGAAATACCCGTTCCTGAAATAGTCAAAGCTTCATTAGCCACCGTCATGCTACCTTGAATTTCCAAGGCCGCACCTGAAGCGACAACAGTACCTTGAGCGTCACTTCCCAAAGCACCCACATGGGTCATGATAATTTTACCAGCAGAAATAGTTGTTAAACCAGCATGCGTATTGGCCTTTGTCAACCACCAATTACCCGTACCTTGTTTGGTTATATTGACCGTTCCCGTTCCATCACGAATGACCCCATTATACGTTGAAGTCGTGTTGTCAATGCCTGTATTCAAAACAGAACTCGCCACGCCAAAACTCTGAATATTTCCTGTCCCCGAAATACTACCGACGGTCTCGGTGTAATCACCCAATTCCAATACATTGGCCGTGGTCGAAAGCGTCACAGCACTCAAATCCGGAATAACCCCAGCTGCTCCCAAACGAAGCGTTGAACCTTCCGCAACCACCGTCGTTCCGGAATAATCATTTGCCCCCTTGAATTGGTAAATACCTGAACCATATAAAGTTAGGTTAGCCCCACTAATCTTACCGATTTGGCCATCATTTTCACCCCCCACTGTTAGGCTAGTCGCATTTGTTTTCAATAGAACATTCATCGAGGTTCCCAAAAAGTTTATTCCTGAAACCGAGGATCCTCCATTCGCTAATAGATCCCCACCTATACTTAATCCTCCAAGCGCTCTTATGGAAATAGCTCCTGCGTTGCCGCCTCGATAACCAGAAAAGGTATTATTGACTCCCTTGGTGATGATGGATTTACCTGAAGCTAGGTTGAATGATCCGTTCGCCGTAATCTCAATATTGGCACTCGGAAATGGAGTTCCTCCATAAGAAACATCAGCCGCTGAGGTTGTAAAATTTGCATTAAAATGGACATCACCCGCACTATTTAAGCGTAATTCAATTCCGCCAACTGTCGTAGGTTGAGTAGAAAATAAGCTCATCGGCTGATTGAGTTGAAAATCAGCACCCGCATTGAATGTCAAGTAACGATCCGCCACACCCGTGTAAACAGGGGCAATCGGCTCATCCACCACAATAATCCCAGCTTGAGTTGCACTCCCCAAACTCGTGTTGATAACCACCCACCGAAAATTCGTAAATTTTCCGGCCAACAAATTCAAATCCCCTGAATTGATATTAGCATTTTCATCGCTTGGATTAAATGTATTCACATTTCCCGCTAAGGACCAAACCCCATTCGACGTAGGTTCATTTGAAATGCGCACATTTGCCCTTCCCGTCGTGGCATTTGCAGTACCGGTTGGAACTACCTCCCCACTAGCTACATGTACAGGTGTATATTTGTCCAATGCTGCCGAATAGAAGCGGATTTGATCTTTTTTATCTTGCGTAAGAGTAGCATTCGAACCGATAAAAAACTGACCTGCCGTCCCACTTGTCCCAGCAGAAAAATCTCCCTCCCAACCATAAATTTTCAACATTTTAAAATTGAAGGTTCCTAGTGTATTTACCCGCAAAGCATGTGGCGTAGCGGACCCAAATAAAATAGAAGAATTGGCACTGACATTCAACGTGGCGAAGGTTTGATCAAACCCATTCGTCTGTAATTCTCCCCCGTTTAAGGTTAGCGAATTCGTATGACTTATGGCATCTGCGATACCTAATCGCAACGATCCTGCTGTAATTTTACTTAAGCCCGTATACGTGTTTGCGACATTCAATAATAGAAATCCACTACCTGTTTTTTCCAAAGCACCCGCTCCGGAAATCGGTCCATTGATCGTTAAATTTCCGGTACTTGATGCGCTTCTACCGACGGTCCAAAGTGTACTTGCATTTGTAATATTTCCGCTAATATTTAGATCGGATTCAGTATTCCAAAATACACTTGTTCCATTCAACGTGATATTTCCGGACCATGAACTCGCACCGTTTTTGGCCAAAAATGATCCATTTGCCGAAATAGCATTACTCGTCATTGTCAAAGGTTCACCCGTCACATTAAGCGTACCATCCAAAGTCAAATTGGCCATCGCCCCTAGCGTTGTACCCGCCAAATTAGAGCCGAGCCCTAATTCATTTTTGATAATCGTTTGGCCATCATTCAGCGTAGTCAAACCATTATAGGAATTTGCCCCATTCAAGGTCAAAATGCCAGTATTATTTTTTCGCAAGGTGGCATTCCCTGTCGCGATTTCTCCGTTAATCGTTAAATTTCCAAGCGTGTTAAATATAACATTTGTATTTGCTCCTTCCAGAGCGGGTCCAGTTAGTGGACTTACCGATAAACTTGCTCCCGTATTCACATAAATGGAAACTTCCCCTAATAGATTAATTTTTCCAATCCACTCATTGTTACCTGACATTGCTTGCAACGCCCCCGTAGCAAAAGGTAAATTGATAAACAACGGTTCATCCAGTACACGAACGTCGTATAGTTGGAGCAAACCACCATCCGCAATGGTAGACCCTTGAATAGAACCCAATGATAAGGCATGTCGGATTGCCAAAACACCAGCTGAAATGGTCGTTGTCCCAGTAAATGAATTAGCGCTTAATTCTAACGTAGCGGTTCCACCCCCAACCTTTTCCAAATTAACAACGCCAGCACCATCCTCAATTAACCCACGAAAAGTAGCTGAATTAGTCCCGAATGTCAACTTAACTGGCACAGCAACACTGTTGGTTACTTTACTTGTTAGCTCACCACCCAACGAGGCCAAAAAGACAGAATTACCATTTAAATCCAATACAGAGGCAGATGATAGCGTGAGATTACTTGCCAATGGTATTGCCTTGGAGGCTAATAAAACAAGCCGACCTGCTTTCACGTTGGTCGTACCCTTATATACCTGAATTCCACTTATTCCTAATACTCCTACACCTTCTTTATTAAAATTATTTCCATATAAGATTCCGCCCACCAAGCCATCATTCACCCCGCCACCCGTAGTCAATACTCCATTGCCATCACTTAAACTAATATCTCCAGCAACGCCAACCCCCAAGCCTATACTCGCATTCACATCACCCCGCAAACTCAAACCCCCAAAACCCGTTATACTTATATTACCCCCATTGCCAGCCGTGTAGCCCGCTCCAGCTCCATCACCCCCAGCACTACTCAATACCCCACCATAATCCACATAACTCCCAATGCTACTCACACTCAAAATACCGCCAGAGCCGCCAACATATCCACTACCTCCGCCACTTTGAATACTCCCCCGTAACAACACCCCATTCACACCACTCAAACTAATGCTACCTCCAGATCCTGCAACCGTATAATAATTAC